>DAOUHZ010000115.1:0-40191 GCA_034428455.1 Dehalococcoidia bacterium | reverse complement strand
TGCGGCGGGTACGCCGGCATCACGAAAATCGGCGCAGATTGCGTCGGCCCGCTGCTGGTGGGATGGGTCGCTGCCCCGGATGCTGCCCGTGACGATGCGCACGATGTCGCCGGCCTGGGTTACGACGCCGGGCCCGGAGCGGCCGGCCTCGATGTAGGCGGCGCCGGGCAGGACGATGGCGTCAGGGAAGGCTTCCACCAGGGGTGCGTAGGAGTCGATGCCGTTCTGGAGGCAGAGGATTGCCGTGTTGGGGCCGATCATGGGCGCCATTTGTGGTACGGCGGCGGCGTTGTGGTAGGTCTTGGTGGTGAGCAGGGCCAGATCGACGGGGCCGACCTGGGCGGGCTGGTCGGTGGCGGAACAGGGGACGGTGAACTCGCCGGCCTGGGTCTGCATGATGAGGCCGTTGCGGAGGATGGCGTCCAGGTGATCGCCGCGGGCGATCAGTGTAACGTCGTGTCCGGCGCGGGCGAGCATCCCGCCGAAGTAGCCGCCGATGCTGCCGGCCCCCATGACTGCCACTTTCATTGACCGATGCTCCTTTCGCTGATTCAAGAGAGGATCAAGCCGCGCCGCCTATGCGGCATCGAAAATTCGGGAGCGGACGTCGAAGACAAAGCCGGGCAAATCGGGTTCGCCGCTCACCGTCTCCGGGTCGTCCAGCACCACGGCGTCGACTCCGGGACGGTAGATGTGGACTCTACGGCGGAAGGGGTCGATGAGCCATCCTAAGGTTGCTCCGTGGTCGACGTAATCTCGCATCTTGCGCTGAGCGCTGGCTTGGCTGTCGTTGCGGGACATGATTTCGACCACGAAATAGGGGCAGAAATCGAGGAGCCAAGTTTCCTCAGAGGGGATGTACGCGGCAAGTTGTTCAGGTGACAACCACGCTACATCCGGGGCGTAACGAGCGTCGTTGCGCAAGTGCACTCCCAGTCTAGCGCTGTGGGCTTCGCCGCCGTAGACTCTAGCCCACACGCCCAGATCTACGAAGATCTCCCCTTCAAATTTTGATCCTTGTCTACTTTGCATGGGGGATATCAGCAGCGCTCCTTCGGCAGTCAGTTCGAGCTTGCCCACCAACTCGCGATTGGCATCGTTCAAATCCAGGAGCCACTTATCGAGTTTGGCGCCATAGATCCCGGCATCGGCCAGGGTTTTCAATACTGGTCGGAAATCGAGATGTATCGGCGACGGGTCGGGATCGCCGTCAACCCACATGTTTCTAGCGAAAATCGCAGGTGATTCGGTGGTCGGTTTTGCAACCATGACTATCGTCCTCCCGGATGATGAGTATGCCATAGATGAGGCCGAGAGGCGCGATTGTGCGGAGCGCGGAATGGGGTGCGTTGACGGTGACTATTCCCGGTGCTAAATTGGCGGAAATGATGATGATTATCGCCCCAAATTAGAGGAGGGCTCGCATGACCGCCAAAATGGACTTTGGACTGTTCACCACCTGGAACGCCGTTTACGAGGGCGACAAGGTTCCCTGGGACCCGGAATACCAGGGTGGGAAGCTCCTCGAGGCTGCCGCGTACAAGCAGAACTTCGCGGAAATCGACCACATCGAGGCTGCCGGATGGGACTACGTCTGGTTTGGCGGTGGTCACTTCTCCACCCAGGGCAGCATGGACCCGCAGTCGCTCATGCTATCCGCCGTCATCGCCAACCACACCGAGAACATCAGGATCGGCACCTCCATCCACCGCCCGACCCTGCGTCTGCCGGGCGAAACGGTTTCGGAGCGGGCGCTGCCCCACGAGCGCTACGCCTTTGACAACCTCCAGCTTGAGGACCCCTTCCAAGTGGCGGAGCAGGTTGCCATCGTGGACCAAGTGAGCGAAGGCCGGTTCATCTACGGCCCCGGGGCGCGCACACGCGGCTCCGACGAACGCCGGGAGTACTTCTACGAGTACCTGGAGCTGCTCAAGCAGCTATGGGACGAGGACCATTTCTCCGGGTTCGAGGGCAAGTACTTTAACTATCCCGCTTTCTACGAAAGCTACATGAGCATCCCAAAGCCGGTGCAAAAGCCGATGCCCATGCTGCTTCCCGTGGACAGCCAGGAGAGCTTCGTGCCCATGGGCGAGCATGGCTATCGGATCGCCATCGGGGCAGGCAGCTCGCCCCACAACCTGCGCGGCTCCGCCATCCTGCGCCAGGACGTGAAGGATTACCGAAAAGCGTGGTACGACGCGGGCCACGAGGGTGAGCCCAGCACAGTGGTGCGTGTGCCCACCCTCGTCGCCGACACGCAGGAAAAGGCCGACCGCCGGGTCGATGACCTGATGAACCTGGCCCGCATCTACTATGCTGGTCGGCTCGCCATCGGCAGCACCGACGCGGGCAGCGCCGGCCCCGAGGCCACCCAGGAAGTCAACCTCTTCGGCACCCCGGAAGAAGTGGTCGACAAGATCCACATGTTCCGGGAGCAGTTCACCACCGACGAGATCATGTTCGAGTGCAACTGGACGTCGTCCGTGCCGCGCGAGGTGGTGATGGACACGCTGAAGTGCCTGTCCGAGGACGTGATACCGCACTTCAAGTAGGCTGGCGCGGCTTGGGCATTCCGTACCAGTACTGACAGGGGCAGGTTACAAACCTGCCCCTGTCAAATACCAGCAGATTGCCAGGCGGGGCCATCGGCCTGACATGACAGCAGGGGTAAGAGATGCCCTCGCCCAAACCCGTACTGACGGCAAGTCTGCTGCCGGGACTTCTGGAACACCTCATAGAGGCACTAGGATCCTTGGAGCCGCAGGAATGGGATGCGCCTACGGCATGTCCGGGATGGTCTGTGCATGATCTGGCAGCGCATATCCTGGGTGGTTACGTCAGCCAACTGTCGATTGGCAGGGACGGGTACCAGAGATCATGGATCGTCACAGATGAATGGGACGACCTGGTGAGGGCGCTCAATGAGCTGAACGAGGAGTGGGTGCGGGCTATGGGACGGATGAGCCCGCGCCTCATGATCGAGATGCTGAAGTCGACGGGCGAGCTTGCGAACCAATATTTGCAGTCACTCGACCCGCACGAGATTGGCCCGGTGGTAGGCTGGGCAAGTCCGCAGCCAGCGCCGGCCTGGTTGCACATTGCTCGCGAATATACGGAGTACTGGCACCACCAACAGCAGATCCGAGAGGCGGTTGGCCGAGCCTTACTGACCGATCCGCACTGGTTCGCGCCAGTCCTGGCAACCTTTGTACACGGGGTGCCAAGAGCATACTCCGACGTAGCGGCCCCGATAGGCACAGCGGTCCGGGTTACGATTTCCGGCGCTTCGGGTGGAGTTTGGCTAGTAGGGCGTGGTGACTCTGCATGGGCTCTGTATGAAGATGCGACCATGGTGCCTGTGGCTCACATTACAATCGACGAGGTTGACGCTTGGAAAGTGTTTACCAAAGGCACTAATGGGACAGATGTGGAAGCGAGAGTTGTGATTGAAGGCGACCGGGAATTGGGGTCAAAGGTTTTGAACACGGTGTCAATCATCGCCTAAAATCGCGTCCATCTCATCTGCGGAGCAAACACGAATGGGCACATTTTCAGCAATAGTTCGGTTGGGCAATCCGGCAGGCGGGGACATGAGGGAAGTGGAAGCGTTGGTGGATACTGGGGCTTCCCACTCGATGTTTCCGGCGTCGCTGCTTGACGCCTTGCACATAGCTCGACGCTCGCAAGTTGACGGTATCCTGGCTGACGGCAGCGAGGTGTCTTATTGGCGGGGCCAGGTACAAATTAGAATCGACGGGCGGGAGGATATTTGTCCGGCACTGTTTGGCCCCGAGGGAGAAGATGCCAGTGTTGTAGGAGCGACAACACTACAGATCCTGATGTTCAAGGTTGATCCAACCCGCGAGGTTCTTGAACCCACCGACAGGGTTCGGGTGTAAATTGGCAGCCAACAAATGAGCCCTGCCCTCAATTATTGCTGCTGCTGGACGAAGCGGCGGTAGACTTCCTCCTCGGACAAGGCTTCCTGGTGGAACCAGTGGTCGTCGATCACGTCGTAGACGGCGCTGAGGCGCTTCAGTACCTGGTTGGTCAGCAGCAGGGCATCCATAGGGGAGTGGGGCATCGCGTTGTCGTCCTCCAGAATCAGAATGGCCTCGGACAGGACGCGGATGAGTTCTACGGTGCCGACGTGCGTAGCATTGCCGCGAGCCGTGGCCAGGCTGTGATAAATGGATGATGCCTCGTGCGTCTTCAGAAGTAGATCCAGGGCGAGGCTCAGGTCTTCGGTTGGTATTCCGCGGATGGCGGCGGCGCTGCTTAGGGATTGCTGGAGGGCCATCATGTCGCTGCCGTTCTCCACGGCGATGCGGGCGAAGTTGTTGATGACGCGGGCGGTATTGTCGGCGCGCTCCAGCCAGCGGCCCATCCAAATCAGGTTGTACACCCTGGAATCGGTGAGCCATCGGTCGGGACGATAGGCGATTGACCTGGGTTCTACCATGTTGAGGTCGTCTCCTCTGAGTGCTTGGGTTGGCGCCGCAGCGCGGTCACAAAACCGCGTTACTCGATTGCAACAGGTTCAGGGCGTCGTCCACGGAAACGGAGTCCCGGCCGAAGAAAACCTCCGCGGTGGTGAAATCCAAGTGTCCATCGCCACGGGAAATGAAGGAACCGGAAACAGGTGGGACTTCCGAGTAGTCACGTCCAACGCCGAATTTCAGGTAATCGGTACCCAGGTTGATCACGACGCCGCGGGTGGGGTCGGCGGGCAACCAGCCCAAAAGCGGGTGCAGGAATTCGACCCAGGCGTGAGTCTCGCCGGGCTGGCGCGTGAGCAGTCCACTGACGTACCGGGCGGGGATGCCCAGAGCACGGAGCATGGCCAGACAGAGGTGGGCCTGGTCCTGGCAGACGCCACGCATGGAGGCGAGGACGTCGGCCGCGGTAGTATTGACCGAGGTGAGGCCGCGCTCGTAGCGGACGTTGGCATAGATCCACTGCGCGATGTCATTGACGGATGCGAGCAACGTGCCCGCTCCGCCACTCACTTCCCGGGCGGCATCGCCGACGCCCGTCGGATCGGCCAGACGGGAGGCTGACAGGAATTCCTGGGCCTCCAGGCCGTATTCAGCGCTGACCAAAGCAACGTCGGGCGCATCTATGGTGCGATGGTTCAACCAGACATGTCCGGTGGCGGCGATGACGAGTTCCTGGTGCGGCGTGGTGACTCTGACGCGGTGTACGGTGTTTCCCAGTCGGTCCGGATATTGGATCTGGCGACCCTGCGGAAAGGTGGCCACGTTACAGAGTCCCGGCATCTGGTAGTCGTCAGCGAACGGCGACAGCCGAAGGAAATTGTCGTTTTGCACCACTGTGTCAGTGTAGGAATAGCGAGCCACGTAGGCATAGTGCACCGGGATCGTCTCGACTGTTATCGGACCACCCAGCTCGGTTTGCATGATCCTCCTGACGAGTTGTTGGTGACCCGGCTGTTCGCCTCGGATACGCGGGTCAGCCCGCCGGGAAAGACGGTGACCTCTCCCCGGCCGTTCTGCACCGCGAACACGCGCAGGTCGACGTGGCGCTCCTCAAATTCGCCACTGGTCTCGTCCAAGACAAGATGTCGGGAGAAGTCCAGGGTCTCCTGAGCGATGAAGACCTGGGGCTGCTCGATCAACTGCTGGGACAAACGGCTGCGGTAACCCTTGTCCAGATCGGGCATGATGAAGACACCCAGTCCGCCGTATCCCTGGCGCGTTTTGAGCACCAGGCTGTCCAGGTTTTGCAGGACGTATTGGCGGTTTTCAGCTGACCGCAAGTCGTAACTCCGGGCCTGTTCCAGGATGGCCTCTTCTCCCAGATAGGCTTTTATCATATCGGGCACCCAGAGGAACACCAGCTTGTCGTCGCAGGCTCCGGTCCCCATGGCGTTGACGAGCGCCACCTTGTGTTCCAGGTAGGCTTCGGTGAGGCCAGGAACGAAGAGTTCGAGGTCCTCGACGCGGCGATAGACCAGATCGACCTCGAAGTCACCATCCAGGCAACGGGCCCACACGCGGCCGTTGTGCCCAACGTAGAGGTCGGAGCCTTCTACGAGGGGTATGCCCAGCAACTCGGACAGGTAACGATGCTCGAAAAAGGCGGAGCCGAACTTGCTGTCGGTGAGCAGCACGCACACCGGTGATTCGGTCTCGCAGAGCGAAGCGAACATGTCGAGGTAGGTCGAACGGATATCGTAGGGAAGGATTTCGTAGCCATCGGCTAGCTCGGGCAAAACGTCCAGCCCGATCTGGGTGGTCTTGAGCTGGTAGGCAATGCCGGACGGGATGCGCAGATTGTCTTCGAGGATGACATAACGGCCGTCGCCCATGTGGACCAGATCGATGCCGTAGATGTGGACAAAAACGTCGAACACAGGGCGATAGTCCTGGAGTTCGGGATTGTAGTACTGGCAGGAATACATGACGTCCGGCGGGACAACCTGCTGGTCGCCGCAGTAAAGATCCAGCAGGAAATGGTTGATGGCCTTCAGGCGCTGGGCGACGCCGCGAGCGATGGTATCCCATTCGTCGGCTGGGATCAGCCGGGGCAGCCAATCCGTGGGCACGGTGCGAAACTCACGAGGGTCGAGCATGAAAGTGAAAGCGTCCCGGGCGGCTCTGTCGTTGGCGTCGCGCCACCGCTGTTGCAGTTCGGGAACGCCGAGCCCGTTCAGGGTATCCATGAGCGGCTGGTAGACGGGACGGGTGGTTCCGTCGGAGTTGAGGTGTTCTTTCAGGGGAACTTTGGAGATGTCCCGGGTCAGCATTGGCAACCGGATCCTTTGCAAGTGTGGGCGTGGAACATTCGAGTGCGAGTTCCGTTAATGCGAAAGCGGAGCGTCGCGTTGGTATCAGGGTACTATGCCCGCGTTGCAGTGGGATTAACGATTTGTAACAAAGAGATGTCGCGGCGGTCGGTGCGGACGCGTCGCCGTCGAGGGAGGATGTTTTAAGGCCAACAACGGCGCGGCGCGGGCGGCCCGGCTTTTCGCTAATCGGACGGTTATGCTATACTCAGCTAAGTTCGCGGGCAGGCCGGTATCGACCACCCTGCCCGCCGTTTTATGCACAATCCAACTGGCACAGGAGCGTATCGGCGGTGAAGGTCACGAGGGACAACTCATCACCAATTGAGGTCACGCTAACGGTGGAATTGGCCACGGAGGATGAGAATCCGTTCGTCGAGCGTTCGTACCGTCGGGTCGTTTCACGCCTGAACATCCCAGGGTTCCGTCGGGGACGGGCGCCGCGGCACATCGTGGAAAGCATGATGGGCCGGACCGCGCTGCTCCAGGAAGCGTTGGAGTTCATGGTGCCGGAGACGCTGGACAAAGTCCTTCAGGATGAGGAAGTCTCAGCGTTCGGGGAGCCCAGCATCGAGGTCACCGAGCTGGAGCCGGTGTCCTTCACGGCGACAGTACCGCTGGAACCGACGGTGGACCTGATGGACTACCGCGAAATCAGGGTGGAGACCGAGCCGGTGGAGGTGAGTGACGAGGAAGTTGACGGTGTTCTGGATCGGGTTCGCGACGAGCAAGCGGTGTGGGAGCCGGTGGAAAGGGCTGCCGAGTACGGCGACCGCCTGAACCTGAACGTCTTGGGAACCATGGAAGAGGAAACGGTGGTGGAGGACGAGGACGTGGAGTACATTCCCAACGAGGAGAACGTGCTGCCGTTCCCGGGTTTTGCTCCCAACCTGGTGGGCCTGTCTGAGGACGACGAAAGCGAGTTCACGGTCACTGTGCCCGAGGATTATCCGCGCGAACAGTATGCGGGCAAGGATATCCAGTTCCAGGTGTCGGTGCTATCGGTCAAGGAAAAGTCTGTGCCGGAGCTGGACGACGAGTTCGCCAAATCCGTCGGGGACGGGTTCGACGACCTGGAAGCGCTGCGCACCAATATCCGGGAGTCGCTGACGAGCCAGGCCGAGAATGCCGCGCGCAACGAGCTGGAGCAGAAGAGCCTGGATGCGCTGTGCGAGGTGGCGGTGGTCAACGCGTCCCCCCTGCTATACGAGCGGGAGCTGGAGGCGATGCAGGCGGACCGGGAGCGAATGCTGCGGCAGCAGGGGCTTGATTTGGCGACGTACCTGCGGTTCATGGGCAAGTCGCCGGACGAATTTCTCGATGAGATGCGCCCCAACGCGGAACGCCGCCTGGTCAGCGCCCTGGTGATGCGAAAGTTGGCCGAGGTCGAGGAGATCGAGATTTCCGACGAGGACATTCAATCGGAAACCGACCGCTTGCTGGATCTGTCCTCCGGCGACGAGGAGCAGGACGATTCGAACCTCGACTCACTGCGGGAATTCCTCGGGTCGGAGTCGACGCGGGACAATATCCGGTCCACCCTGCACAGCCGGCGGGTTTTGGAGCGTCTGACAGACATCGCGCAGGGTAAGCTGAGCGAGGAGGCCGGCGCAGCAGAAGACGAAAGCGCCGAGGCCAGCGAACCTGATGCCGCCGATGTCGATGAAACCACCAACGCCAGCGACGGCGAGGCCACCGCTGGCGACGTGGCGGAGGAACGGGAATGACGTTCGGCCGCCCACTATCCCAGGAGAACCTAGAGATGCCACGAAGTTCAAATCCGTCGGGCATAATCACGCCGTCCAACGTGATCCCCGGTATTATCCGGCCGACCACCGAAGGCGAGCGGGCCTTCAATCCCTACTCTCTGCTGCTGCAGGCACGGATCATCTACCTGGGCACGCCGGTAGATGATGACATTTCCAACGCGATCGTTTCGCAGCTGCTGTACCTGAGCTGGGAAAACCCGGACGAGGACATCAGCCTGTACATCAACTCGCCGGGCGGCTCGGTGCTGGATGGCATGGCGATTTATGACACCATGCAACTGATCAAGCCGGACGTGGCTACTATCTGCCTGGGCAAGGCCGCCAGCATGGGCGCGGTGCTGCTGTCGGGCGGTACCAAGGGCAAGCGCTTCTGCACGCGGAATTCGACGGTGCTGATCCACCAGGTGATGGGAGGGATCCAGGGCTCAGCGTCGGATATCGAGATTACGGCCCAGGAGATCCTGCGCCTGCGCGAGCGCCTGAACACCATCCTGTCGGAGAACTGCGACCAGCCATTCGACAAGATTTCGCGCGACTCTGATCGCGACTATTGGATGGACGCCGAAACCGCGGTCGAGTATGGCATCGTGGACCATGTGCTGGACAAACTGCCCGACGCTTTCAACCGAGCCATCGCCTAGACGTGAGCCCAACCCATCCGGTAAACCCCAGCGTTGAACATCAGGAGACCGTAATGGTTGTTCCCTTTGAAGATTCCCCATTGCTGCAACCCACCAACATCGTGCCGATGGTCATCGAGACCAGCCCACGGGGTGAGCGGGCGTTTGACATTTACTCGCTGCTTCTGAGGGAGCGGATCATCTACCTGGGAACGCCGATCACCGACCAGGTAGCCAACGTGATCATCGCGCAATTGTTGTACCTTGAGCGCGAGGACAGTGACCGGGATATCAGCCTTTACATCAACAGCCCGGGCGGATATATCGCGTCGGGTCTGGCGATCCTGGACACGATGCGGCTGATCAACTCGCCGGTGTCAACCATATGCGTGGGTACCGCGGCGAGCATGGCGACGGTGCTGCTGGCGAACGGACAGAAGAGCAAGCGCTATTGCCTGGCTAACTCCACGGTGCATATGCACCAGCCCAACGTAGGAAGCTTCCAGGGCCAGGCCGCGGATATCGAGATCCAGGCCAAGGAGATTGTTCGGCTGAAGGAACGGCTCACCAAAATCCTGTCGGAAGCCACAGGTCAGAGCATTGAAAAGATCGCCGACGACACCGACCGGGACTTCTTCCTGACGGCGGAAGAAGCGGTTGAGTACGGGCTGGTAGACGAAATACTGGGGACGCAGACGGAAGAGCAGGCCGCGGAAGCCGCGTAACGGTCGGAAACCGATCCATCCATCCATCCGACCGAGGACGCACTGATGACTACCGGAAGCCGCAGTTCCAATCGCAACGCCCACCGTTGCGCATTCTGCGGCAGCCTGTTCCCACAGGGCCGTCTGGTACGGCCGCCGGGCCAAACCCGGGGCGGCATCTGCTTCGATTGCATCCGTGAATTGGCCAACTACGTGGCCGAGCGCGGAGGCAAGAAACGTCGCAACGACGATGGCGCCCAGTCCCGGGCTAACGACCGGGTCGAGCTGGCCGATAATCCTCCAACCAAGCGCGGCGCGGGAGACCGTACCCTGGTGCCGAGGGAGATCTATTCCAGCCTCGATGCCTACGTGATCGGGCAGGAGAAGGCCAAGAAGACGTTGGCGGTGGCAGTTTACAACCACTTCAAGCGCATTCGCAGCGAGGCCACGGACCCGGACGTTGAAGTCCAGAAGTCCAACATCCTGCTCATCGGTCCCACCGGTTCCGGGAAAACCCTGCTGGCCGAAACGCTGGCTCGTTCGCTGGACGTACCGTTTGCGATTTGCGACGCCACGTCGCTGACGGAATCAGGCTACGTTGGCGAAGACGTGGAGAACATCCTGCTGCGGCTGATCCAGGCCGCGGATTGGGAAATACCACGGGCCGAGCAGGGGATCATCTACATCGACGAACTGGACAAGATAGCGCGCAAGGAGGGGGTCAACCGCTCGATCACCAGGGACGTCGCGGGCGAAGGTGTCCAGCAGGAACTGCTCAAGATCATCGAAGGCTGCATCGCCAACGTGCCGCCGCAGGGCGGTCGCAAGCATCCGCACCAGGAGATGTTGCAGATCAACACCAAGAACATCCTGTTCATCTGCGGCGGGGCTTTCGACGGATTGCAAGAGATAATCTCAAAGCGTGTGTCGTCGGGCGCGGCGATGGGGTTTCTTGCCCAGAACCAGGACCGAAGCGAGAAAAAAGCGAGCTCCGTCGCAATGCTGGACCTGGTGACGCCCGAGGATCTGCTCCAGTTCGGTTTCATACCGGAACTGGTGGGACGGTTGCCGGTGGTCGCGGCGTTGCAACCGTTGGATCGTGACGACCTGATCCGGGTGCTGGTGGAGCCGAGAAACGCGATAGTCAAGCAGTACCAGAGGCTGTTCCACCTGGACAACGTCAAGCTGGAATTTACTGATGACGCCCTGGAGGCGGCTGCCGAGCGGGCGCTGACCTACCATACCGGAGCGCGGATCCTGCGTCACATCGTCGAGGAAGCGCTGATGGAAGTGATGTACGAGTTGCCGTCACTGCGAGACATCGGCCGTTGTGTAGTCCACGGCGAGGCCATCACCGGGGATGCGTCGCCGCGGCTGTACCGGCGCAGCGGCGGACGCCACCTGACGCTGAAGACCGCACTGTCTCGGTCCCGGTCCAACCGGGAGAGGAAGTCGGCGTAGCGTTTTACCCGGCGGCCAGCGCGGCCTCGATGCGCTCGGTGAGCGGCAGGCCAGCCGGATGCCGGAGTTCCAGGGGTTGACCCGACGCGTCGAGAGCGGTCTCCGGCCTGACCCGCAGCCTTCTGTCGGCGACGGCGCGAAGGGTTTCCAGGATCAGGTAGGGTTCCCGGCGGTAGCCGGCCTCCCTGATGCGCCGAAACAGCGGAAAGTCCTCACCCTCGGCGGCGCGGATATCCGCCACGCCGCGCCCGCGCAGCGCCTCCCAGTCCTCGTCGAAACCTTCGCCGGTGATCGGAACCACGCAATGGGACAGCACGGGGCCCCGGTCCACTTCCTCTGTGGCCAGGTGAATCATGGCTCCGGTTTGTGGGGATCCAGAGTCGATCAACTGCCAGATTACAGACTGCCAGGCGCCGGTGGGTCCGTCAGGCAGGGCGCCGTGGAGGTTGAGAAGGGGATAGCGCCGGCACATTTCGCCGCTGCAAATCAGCATGTAGCCGGCCAGGGCGCAAACGTCGGGATGGTAAGGTTCCAGGAGCCGGATGGCCTCGCGGTCGAACCCAAGGCGATGACGGGCGATAGGGCCGCCGCCGTGCTCCCGCCGGTAGCGTCCGGACGACAGGGATACCAGCGGCAAGTCGTAAGAGCGAACGAGGTCAAAGAACTGGTCAGACCCGTCGGCCTCGCCGGGTTCGCGGTTGCTGAAAACGAACTCTATCTCAGCGTCCAAACGACCCTGCTCGATGGCATCTTGGATGAAACGAAGCAGGCCGCGCGAACCTTCGCCCCGGCCGGTGGAAAACCATCCTATGCGCAGCATCGCGCCGAGCCTATATGGTACAAAGGATCAGAAAGGCGGATCGTCATCATCAAACAGGGAAGGGTCGTCCGGCTCCAACGGTGGTGGCGGGTCCCAGTCGTCATCGCCGATGGGCGAACCCGGAGCGGATGAACCTGTAGAGGCGCGGCCATCTCCGATCTGGGTGATGCGGAGTTCGGTTTCGGTGAGCAGTTCCTGGCACCGGCCGGCCAGTTCCATCCCTTCGCGGTAGAGGCGTTCGGCATCGGTCAACGATAGTTCGCCTTGCTCGAGTCGGGACACCGTGTCTTCAAGACGACGGTAAGCCTCCTCGAAGGGCATCGCGGCGAGTTGTGCCGGCCAGTCGTCGTTGGGTTGCGTGGTGTCCGTCATGGCTGGAGATTGCCGCTAAAGAAGCGGTTTCATTGCCGGCGGAGGGCCGGCAGATCGCCGGCGGCTGCGCTTGCGCGGAGTTGAGGCGGCGACGCCGTCGCCAGCAACCGGGCTGGTCTGACTATCCGATGAGACGGCATCACGGTCGGGCGCCGGGGAAAGGTGGCCCGCCGTCGCGGCCAGCGACCCGCCGGCAAGGGAGATGTCGAGGAGAGTCCCTGACTGCGCCTGATCCGGAGAGGTGAGCACGGCGCCGTCGCTGGACAGGCGGACGACAGCGTAACCGCGGCGCAAAGTGTCAGCGGGATTCAGCGCTCCCAGCTTGCCCTTCAGGGTGGCGACATCTCGACCGGCGATGATGTGACGATGGCGGATGGATGCGGTGGCGCGTTCCGCGAATTCGTCGACGCGGCGGCGCATGGAGGCAACGTCGGGCGCGCGCCGTTGCAGGCGCTGCTGCTGGAAGACCACCGATGACCGGAGACGGTCGACGTGACCGGCCATCACTGACGTCATCTGCTGGCGAGCCCCAAAGATGCCGGCCATAAGCTGATTGCGGTCCGGCGTAACCAACTCGGCGGCGGCCGATGGGGTGGGAGCGCGGCTGTCCGCAACGTCATCGGCGATGGTGGTGTCGGTCTCGTGGCCGACGCCGGAGACGATGGGAATGCTGCTGGCGAAGATGGCGCGGGCGACCTCCTCGGAGTTAAAGCACCACAGGTCTTCCAGGGATCCGCCGCCGCGGGCGACGATAATCACGTCGACGACGCCCTCGTCGTTGAGCGCTCGGATTGCGTCGGCGATCAACTCGCCGGCCCCATCGCCCTGTACGGAAGTGGGAGACAGGCGCAATTCGGCGAGGGGGTAACGCCGCGTGACGACGTTCTGGATGTCCTGCCAGACCGCGCCGCTGGGCGAGGTAACCACGCCAATCACCTTGGGGAACAGCGGAATGGGTCGCTTGCGCGATGGGTCGAAAAGGCCCTCGACGGCTAACTGCTGGCGAAGGCGGGCCAACTCCAGGGCAAGGGCGCCGGCGCCCACTGGGAGCACGGCTGAGACCTGCATGTTGGCTTCCCCGGAGGGCGGGTAGAAGGTGAAGTTGCCCCCGGCCAGTATCTCCTGACCGTCTTCGAGGTATTCCTGGCCCGAGCGGCCCCGGAACATGACGCAGCGGATGCTGCTGCCGTCCTCGCGCAGCGTGAAGTAGGAGTGGCCGGACGCGACGGTGCGGAGGTTGGCGATCTCGCCCTGGACGGTCAGGCGTGAGAGCAGGCCGTCTGACTCAAGTTTGTCCTTGAGATAGACGGCCACCTGGCTGACCGTGTGAACTACCGGCGACAGCATGGGGCGACACCGAAGGCGGCGCGCAAGATATCCCGATCTACGATACGCGTTCGGAATAGGTCCCGTTGCGAGTGTCGACCTTGACGCGCGTGCCGGGGGTGATGAACATCGGTACGGTGATGCGCAGGCCGGTCTCCAGGGTGGCCGGCTTGTTGCCGCCCTGGGCAGTGTCGCCTTTGAAGGCCGGCGGCGTGTCGACGACCTCAAGCTCGACGTGGATGGGGAGATTCACGTTGATGGGGTTGCCCTTGTAGAACACCAGCTCGACCATCATGCTTTCGGTCAGGTAGCCCAGAGTGTCGCCCAGCTGGTCGGCGGTGAGCTCGTGCTGATCGAAAGTCTCCTGGTCCATGAAATAGTAGCTTGACCCGTCGGTGTAGAGGTATTGGGTCTCGCGGTTGTCGACCTCGGCGATGCTGAAGGCAGTGTCATAGCGCTGGAAGGTGCGCTCGATGACGGTGCCGCTGATCAGGTTGCGCATCTTGATGCGAGTGACGGGGGCGCGCTGCTGCATCTTGTGACGCTCGTAGTCCATCACCTGCCACGGCTGGTTTTCCAGCTCGATTACCATGCCTTTGTTGAGGTCGCCAAAGTTGATGCTCATATCAGAAATCCCCCGGACGGTCTTCCGACCGCAGATGACGGGCGTTAGCCGGACTCGTCGGCAATAATGCCGGCCAACGCTTCCAGTGCAGCAGTATAGCCTCTCCAACCGAGCCCGGCAATTTGGCCGCGGGCGGTGTCGGCCAACACCGAATGGCGGCGCCACTCCTCTCGGGCGTGGATGTTGCTGAGGTGTACTTCCACCACCGGGACGCCGGCGTCGGTGAGGGCGTCCTTCAGCGAGAGGCCGTAGTGGGTGAGTGCCCCGGCGTTGATCACGACGCCATCGATGGAGCCGGCGCGTTCCTGGATCTTGTCGATCAGCGCGCCCTCGTGGTTGGATTGGAAATTCTCGACGGAAACGCCCAGCGCGTCGGCCCGCTCGTTGATCCGTCGGTTGATCTCGTCCAGGGTCAGGACACCGTAATGGTGCCGGTCGCGGCGGCCCAGGGCGTTGAGGTTGGGGCCGTGAAGAACGAGGACGGCGGTCATGCTTCAGGCGCCGGTTCGTCGTCGGGATCGGTTTCCGAGGCCGAGGCGAGAGGGTGGAAGTCCATGTAGGCGCGGCGGGCTTCCTGCTTGGTGATGTGGGTGTAGATCTGAGTGGTGGAAACGCTGCTGTGGCCGAGAAGCTCCTGGATCACGCGGAGGTCGGCATCGCCCTCAAGCATGTGGCTGGCGAAGCTATGCCGGAGGGTATGGGTGTGGATGCCCTCCTTGAGACCGGCGCGGGCAGCGTAATTTTGAACGATCTTCTCGATGCTGCGGCGAGACAGGCGGCCGCCGTAGCGATTCACGAAGAGCGGGTCGCTGTGGGCGCTGGAGGCGGCGAAGTGAGGTCGGCCGTCTTCCAGATACCGGGCCAGCGCATCCTGGGCGGGGGCGCCGTACAAGGTCCAGCGTTCCTTGTCGCCCTTGCCGCGAACCAGAATCTCGCGGCGATCATGGTAGATGTCCCCCAAATTCATGCCCTGCAATTCTGCCAGGCGAACGCCGCAGGCGTACAGCACCTCGAGGATGGCACGGTCTCTGAGGCCGGCCGGGGTATCATCGTCGGGCGCGGCGAGCAGGCGGGTGGCTTCCTGATTCCCCAGGAAGCTGGGCAACGGTTTTTCCACCTTGACCGGGAACGAGCGGGCCGACGGGACGGGCGTCGACTTGAACCAGCCCTCCTGCACCAGGAAGTTGTAGAAAGTCCGCAGGGCGGTGAGTTTGCGGACGATGCTGACGCGAGCGTACCCGGCAGGCCGCGGGCCGTCGGCTCTGCCTACGGTGGCGAGAAAGGCAACGTAACCGCGCAGCAGCTGGCGGTCCATGTCGCGGAGGCTGTGGTCGTTGCGCCGGCAATAGCCCAAAAAGGTGTGCAGGTCGTCGAGATAGATGCGGCGCGTGTTATCGGACAGCGAACGCTGCCCGGTCAGGTAGAGTGAATAGCGCTCCAGCAGGTCGACGGTGGCCGGAGCGCAGCTCTTCGTCTCGCGCGGTTTGGTCGGGATGTCTGCCGGGCTAGTTGCCAACGCCAACCAACTCCGGTGTGGCAGCGGTGGTTGAGTCGGCGGTTTCCGGCGCGGGCGGGTCGCCTTTCCACTTGCAATCTGTGCAGCGGGCGCGGCCACGGGCGGCGGCAACCAGCATGCCCCCGCAGTCGGGGCATGGAGCCGCCAGGGGCTCGGTGTTTACCAGGAATTCGCATTCCGGATAGTTAGCGCATCCCCAGAAGGATCGACCGGATTTGCGGGCGCGACGCTGCACCAGGTCCCCGCCGCATCTCGGGCAGGGCACGTCGCTCTTGGTCACGATGTTGCGGCGGTTGTCGCAGGGGTTGTCCTCGGCGTTGTACCCGGTGCAAGCCAGGAAACGTCCGTAACGTCCCGTCTTGATGACCATGGGACGCTCGCATTTCTCGCAGATTTCGTCGGTAGGTTCGTCGGCCGGGCGTTCGCCGGTGTCCCTCATGTTGCGAGTGTTCTGACAAGCCGGATAGCCGCTGCAAGCCAGAAACCTGCCGAAGCGTCCCATCATCATGGTCATTGGCTGACCGCACTTTTCGCATGAAGGGGTAAATGCCTGCTCGGCGAGGTTAACCGCCTGGTGAAAAGGCCCGTAGAAATCGCGGAGCATCGGCACCCAGTCCTGTTCGCCCTGGGCAACGCTGTCCAGGTCCTCCTCCATCTTGGCGGTGAACTCCGGCGCCATCACGTCGGCAAAACGTTCGGTGAGAAGGTCGGTGACCGTGCAGCCCAACTCAGTGGGTGACAGCCGGCGCTGCTCACGCTGGACGTATTCCCGTTCGACCAGGGTGGCGATGGTCGGCGCGTAAGTGCTGGGCCGACCGATACCCTTTTCCTCCATTTCGCGGATCAGCGTGGCCTCCGTGAACCGGGGAGGCGGCTGGGTAAAGTGCTGGCTGGCTTCGAGTTTTTGATTGACCAGCCCGTCGCCGGCGGCCAATTCGGGCAGGGCATTTTCGCTACCGTCGCCGGCATCGTCGCGCCCTTCTAGGTAGACGGCGCGGAAGCCGGGGAACTTGAGCACGGAGCCGGTGGCGCGGAAGCGGAACACGCTGTCAGAGGGCGACGCGCAGCGGGCGTCGATATCCACGGTGGTCGCTTCCAGCATGGCGTCGGCCATCTGGCTGGCGACCATGCGCTCCCAGATCAGGGTGTAAAGACGCAATTGATCCCGATCCAGGTAGGCAGCCATGGCCTGGGGCGTGCGTCCTACCGAGGTGGGACGTATCGCCTCGTGGGCTTCCTGGGCGTTCTTGCTGCGAGTGCGATAGGTGCGCGGTTTATCCGGCACGTATTCCTTGCCGAAGCGCTGACGGACGTAATCGCGGGTCTCGCGCACGGCGGTGTCGGCGACGTTGACGCTGTCGGTCCGCATGTAGGTGATGAGACCGACCGAGCCCTCGCTGCCCACGTTCAGGCCCTCGTAAAGCTGCTGGGCCAGGGCCATGGTGCGCTGGGCGGTGAACCGCAGCTTGCGCCCGGCGTCCTGCTGGAGGGTGCTGGTGATGAATGGTGGGGCGGGACGCTGGCGGCGCGGCTTCTTTTCGACGGTGTCGACCGAGTAGGCGGCACCCTGCAATTCGGCTTCCAGGCCGCGAGCCGTGGCCTCGTCGTTGATGCTCAGCTTGCGGGAGCCCTTCCGCGAATGCAGTGTCGCGGTGAACAGATTGGCCGGGAGATTGGGGTCGGTGTCCTTGTGGAGTTCCGCCTCCAGCGACCACCATTCCTGGGGCACGAAGGCGGTGATCTCCCGCTCGCGGTCGACGATCATGCGCAGGGCGGCGGACTGGACCCGGCCCGCTGACAGACCGAGCTTGACCTTGAGCCACAGCAAGGGGCTGATCTCGTATCCCACCAGACGATCCAGTATGCGGCGGGCCTGCTGAGCGTTGACCAGTTGCATGTCAATTTCGCGGGGATGCTCGAAAGCCTCCTCGACTGCTTGCTTGGTGATCTCGTGGAACACCACGCGCTTGGGCGGCTTTTCGAACTTGTCCCAACCGGCGGCGGCCTGGAGGTGCCAGGAGATGGCTTCGCCCTCCCGGTCGGGGTCGGTAGCGAGGAAGATGTCCGAAGCCTTGGCCCCGGCTTCCTTGAGCTCCTTGACCAGGTCGCGCTTGTCCTTCATGGTGAGGTACTTGGGATTAAAGTCCTGCTCGGTGTCAACGCCGAGGGTGGACTTGGGCAGGTCGCGCACATGACCCATGGATGCGGTGACCAGGTACTTGTTGCCCAGGATCTGCCCAACAGTTCGTGCCTTGGCCGGCGATTCGACGACGACGAGACGCTTGCCCCTTGATGAGGGCACACGCGCGGTGCGGCCGCCGGACCGGCCGGCGGTGGAAGCCTGGGAACCGGACTTGGCGGCGGCGCGGGAGCCGGAGCGCCGCGACTGACCGGTGCGACCCTTGGTTGTCCGAGTGGTTTTTGCCGAAGTTCCTGTTTTGGGCGGCATAAAAAGAGTTCGTCTCCAGTTCAGGCGACCAGTTGGTAATGCATGGTCCCAACTTGTGTGACCAGCCCCTTGAGTTCGAGCATGGTGAGTAGGCCGCTGATTTCCGCGATGGGCCGGCCGCTGAGGGTCACCAGGTCGTCGATGTGAACCGGTTCCCGGGCGATGTGCTGGAGTAGTTCAGCTTCATCCGAGTCGGGGGTTTCCGGCGGTGTCGACTGACATTCTACCGAATCATGGTAACCGTTTCGCGTCGTTTCTGCACTACCATTCGAGCCGGATTTGGCGGGCCCGTTGGATGATGCGCGGGCATCGGACAGGTCCAGGGGAATCTGTCGTTCCGAGGTTTCCAGTCCAATTTCTACCAGGATGTCGTTCACGTTGCAGACCAGCTTGGCGCCCTCACGGATGAGGCGATTGGTAAGCCGGCTGGACTCCGAGTATACGCTGCCGGGGACGCAGAAAATCTCACGATTCTGCTCCAGAGCGTGGTAAACGGTCCACCGGGTGCCGCTGGTTTCGCCGGCCTCGGTGACCAGCGTGCCCAAGGTCATGCCGCTGATGATGCGGTTGCGCCTGGGGAAATTCGACGCTTCGGGCCGAATGCCGATGGGGAATTCGCTGATGATGGCGCCGCCCTCGGCGACGATCCGCTCGGCCAGCCGCAGGTTTTCGCGAGGGTACACGGTGTCTAACCCGTTTCCAAGCACGGCGACCGTCGTGCCGCCAGCATCCACGGTGGCCTTGTGGGCGCGGGAGTCGATGCCCAGGGCGAGACCGCTGACCACGATCACCCCGTGGCCAGCCAGGGACGCGCACAGATCGGCGGTAACCCGATAGCCGTAGTCGGTCGGGCGCCGCGTGCCGACGACGGCGATGGACGGCGCGTCGACGGCGGGTAGCGTACCCCGCAGGTAGAGCACCGGCGGCGCATCGTCGGTCTCTTTCAGGCGCTGCGGATAGGCGGGGTCGTGCCAATGGATTGCCGCGACACCCGCTTCGCGCAGCCGGGACAATTCCTGATCGGGTGAGGACGTTTCCCGGGCGCTGACGATGGATTGCGCGACCGCTCGGCCCACTCCGGCTGCCCGCAATTCCCGCGCGGGCGCTTCCCATGCCGCCGACATATCGCCGTCGAAGAAAGATTCCAAGAGTCGAAATCGGGCGGAGCCCAAACGAGGGACGCGGCTCAAGGCAACCCAGTAGCCCAATGAATTAGTTAGGGTGGCGTTCATGGCAGGGGATTTTAGCACAGGGTTCGCGCTGGAACGGCGGGTCTGTGTCAGCGATTCTTGCCCGTGCCATCGGAGTCGGCTAGTATTGCGCCGGAATGACGATTCGAGGAATAAAGGACCAGCTACAGGAGGTTCCGATGCGATACGACTATATTGTGGTCGGCGCCGGCTCGGCCGGATCCACCATCGCCACCCGCCTCTCTGAAGACCCGGACAAGAGTGTGCTGTTGCTGGAGGCGGGGCCGGACTACCCCGACTTCAACCACCTGCCGGATGACTTGAAACTGGGCAACAACGTTTTCTTTTCGGCGTACGGTCCGCACAGTTGGGCGTACAGCGCCAGAGTGACCGGGCAGCAAACCGACCTGGTGATCCCAAGAGGAAAGGCCACCGGCGGTTCCTCGGCCATCAACGGGCAAGTCCTGTATCGGGGAATACCGGAGGACTACGACCGCTGGGCGGAATGGGGCAACGACGAATGGGGCTACACCAGCGTGTTGCCGTTTTTCCGGCGGATGGAAAACGACCATGATTTTCAGGACGACTGGCACGGCACCGAGGGCCCGATTCCGGTGCGCCGGTATCGCTCGGACGAGTGGCTGCCGCACTCGGTGGCCTTCAAGGAGGCGGCGCTGGCGCTGGGTTTCAACGACGATCCGGACCAGAACCACCCGGAATCGACCGGCGTGTCGCCCCGGGCCCGAAACACGCTGGACGGGGTCAGGATCAGCACCGCTCTGGCCTACTTGAACCTGGCTCGGCACCGGCTGAATTTCACGCTGAGGGCCAACGTGCAGGCCTGCCGGGTCGTGTTCGACGGCAAGCGGGCCGTGGGCGTCGAGGTGGAGAGCGGCGGCGAGCGGTTCGTGGCCGAAGGCGGACAGATCATCGTGAGCAGCGGGGCCATCGCATCGCCGCAACTGCTGCTGCTGTCGGGCGTCGGGCCGGCGGACCATCTGCGCGAGGTGGGCATCCCGGTGGTGCATGAGTTGCCGGGCGTGGGCCAGAACCTGCGCGACCATCCCTCGGCGTGCGTCCTGTTCCGCGCTGCCGGAGACCGCCCGGACGTGCAGGCGGCGGCGATCCAGGTGGGCCTGCGGTACACGGTGGAGGAATCGTACCTCCGCAACGACATGCAGATTTCGCCGCTGTTGATGACCTCGGAACACCGGCCGGCGCAGGTGGTCATCAACGACGACGAAAACTACATCGGGATCAGCGCTAGCCTCCAGCTGGCGCTGGGCAAGGGCGAGCTGCGGCTCAAGTCCAACGATCCGCTGGAGTACCCGTTCCTGGACTACAACTATTACGAGGAACCCTTTGACCTGGAGCGGATGCGCAAGGCCATTCGCACCTGCATTGAGATCGGAGAGCACCCGTCCTACCGGGAAATCCTGCTGGAGCGGGTCAATCCCGTCGATGACGATCTGACGTCGGACGGGGCGCTGGACGACTGGCTGATGCGGAACTCGGGCACGTCCCACCACGTTTCGGGAACATGCAAGATGGGTCCGGCCAGCGACGGAATGGCGGTGGTGGACCAACAAGGTAAAGTCCACGGATTGGAGAACATCAGGGTGGCCGACGCGTCCATCATGCCGGACTGCATACGGGCGAACACCAACGCCACGACGATTATGATCGGCGAGAAGGTCGCGGACTACATTCGCACTGGCAGGTAAGCCGGCGCCTACAGAATGGGCATGGCAGTTGGAATCAACAGGGGCGACGCCGCGTCGCCCCTGCGCATTGTGGTGATCGGTTCAGATAACGCGAGGAACCGGCACGCCCGAAATGTTCACCCGAACGCGGCAGAGTTCCTCGAAGGTGGTGATGTAGAGGGTCTTCCAGTCGCCGCCTCCGAAGCCGACGTTGGTGGCCCGCTTGCCGTCACCCAGGGCGACGGTCCCAAGATGGCGGCCGTCGGGAGCGAGGATCCAGACGCCACCGGGTCCGGTGACGTAGATGTTGCCCTCGAGGTCGCACTTCATGCCGTCGGGCACGCCGGGCCTCTCATCGGCGAGAACGCAGAGGAGGCGACCGTTTTCGATGCCGCCGTCGGGTCGCACGTCCCACGCTTTGATCAGGCCGACGCGGGAGTCGTTCACGTACAGGACAGTCTCGCCGGGCGAGAAGCAGAGGCCGTTGGGGCCAACGTAGTCGTCAATCAAGAGGGTAATGTCGCTGAGGTCCGGGGACACGCGATACACGCCGGCGAAACCCAGTTCCATGCCGGGGTAGGTATCGCGGTAGGGATCCGTGAAGTAGATGGCGCCGTCGGACTTGACCACGAGGTCGTTGGGGCGGTTGAGCCGCTTGCCCTGGTAGTTGTCGGCGATGACGGTGATGCTGCCGTCGGCCTCCTGGCGCGTTACGCGGCGGGCGTCGTGTTCGCAGGCCAGGAGCCGACCCTGGGGGTCGCGGGTGAGGCCGTTGGCCTCGTTGGTGCCCAATTGGAACTCGGACAGGCCGTCCGCGTCGTTGTAGCGCATGCGCCGGTTGCCGCCGATGTCGCTGAAGAGCAGATAGCCGCCCTCCTGGATCCAGACCGGGCCTTCGGCGGGCCACCAGGGGACGCCAAGAGCGGAGCCGTCGCCGCCGAAACCGCTGGCGAGCCATTCGACTTCCTGGTCCAGGTCGATGATCTTTTCCAATCCGGGTGACACCTGTTCTATGGGCATGGTTGGTTTCTCCTTGTTGGTTACCGTATGCCTGCCAGCGCGCGGTCGAGGTTGAACGCGGAGCTGATGAGGGCGAGGTGGGTGAACGCCTGGGGGAAATTGCCGAGGCCCTCACCGCTGGGGCCGGTCTCCTCGGCGTACAGGCCCAGGTGGTTGGCGTAGCCAAGCATCTTCTCGAACATGAGCCGGGCCTGGTCGAGGCGCCGCGGGTCGCCCCAGCCGGCGCGAGTCAGGGCTTCGACGAGCCAGAAAGTGCACATGTTGAAAGTGCCCTCGTGCCCGGTCAGCCCGTCGGCGAACTGCTCGTGGTTGTAGCGATAGACGAGGCTGTCGGACACCAGGCCGCCCTGCTGGGGGCTTTGGTTGATGGCGTCGATAGTGCTCAACATGCGAGGGTCGGTGGGCGACATGAAGAAGACCAGCGGCATGAGCAGGTTTGATGCATCCAGCGAGTCGCTGCCGTAGTGCTGGACGAAAGCCTGGCGTTCCTGGTTCCAGCCGCGGCTCTGAATTTCCTCGTAGATTTCATCGCGCGTGGAAATCCAGCGCAGGCGCTCGGAGGGGAAGGATCGGAGTTCGGAGAGCTTCAGAGCGCGGTCGAGCATGACCCAGCACATGAGCTTGGAATAGACGAATTGCTGCCGCCCGCCGCGGGTCTCCCAAATGCCCTCGTCGGCCAGACGCCAGTTGTCGCAGACCCAGTTGGTCATCTGGCGGAGCTTGGTCCAGAAGTCGAAGGAGATGGGTTCCCCGTACCGGTTGAACAGGTAGACGGAGTCCATGAGCTCGCCGTAGATGTCCAACTGGAGCTGATCGTAGGCGCCGTTGCCGATGCGCACGGGCTTTGAGCCGCGGTAGCCGTCCAGGTGATCCAGTGTCACCTCGTTGAGGTTGCGGCGCCCATCGATGCCGTAGAGGATCTGGATGTTGCTCCAGTCGCCGTCGAAGGGATCGATTTGGGCCTCCAGCCAGTGCATGAATTTGCTGGCCTCGTTGGTGAAGCCGATGCGCAGCAGGGCGTACAGGGTGAAGGCGGCGTCCCGAATCCAGGTATATCGGTAGTCCCAGTTGCGCACGCCTCCCAGTTCCTCGGGCAAGCTGCAAGTGGGCGCGGCGACGATAGCGCCGGTGGGTTCGTAGGTGAGCAGCTTGAGGACGAGGGCGGACCGCTCGACCATCTCCCGCCACCGACCCTTGTAGGTGCACTGAGAAAGCCAGTTGCGCCAATAGGCGACGGTTTCCTCGAACAGAGCGGTGCTTTCCCGCTCCGATGGAGGATGATAGTCGACCGACTCGTCCCCCATGATGCCGATAGAAAAGGTGGAGGATTGGCCCTCGTTTAGCACGAAAGCGCCGAGGACCCCGCCCTCGTGCTGTTCCAGCAGAATGTCGGTGGACAGTTGCAGGCCCAGGCCGTTGGAGACGAACGCGGCTCCGTTTTCGTTGAGCTCGACCCGGTGCGTGTCTCGGGCGTAGTTGAATGCCGGGTAGCACTCCAGGAAGAAGGGGACGATGCCCCGGACGCAATTGACCCGTCGGATCAATTCGGTGTGGCGGTGCGGGTGTTCCGGTGACGACACCGGCATGAAGTCGATGACTTCGGCAACGCCGTTTTCCGCCAGGAACCGGGTGATCAACACGTTGGTGTCGGGCCAGTACACCTGGCGCTGGACAGGCGGCGCGTCCAGCAGTGGAGCAATCCTGAAGTAACCGCCTTTCTTGTCGTCCAGGATCGCGCCGAAAACGCTGGGAGAATCGAAGTCGGGGCAGCAGAACCAGTCCACGGACCCGTTAACCCCGATGAGGGCACAGGTCCGCATGTTGCCGACGATTCCGTATTCTTCTATCGGCAGGTAGGCCATATTTCGGCCCCCAAATTCGATTATCCCGACGAAGTTTCCAGCGTGGCGACGCTGAATACCACTCGGAACGGGTTGCAGTATATGACCACGCTCTGGACATCGGACAGCGCTACGCTGGACGGAATGTCATAGTTTTGCGAGCCGACGTTGCCCTTCAACTTGCCCAACTCCACGTAGCCGGCTTCATCCAGATCGGAATGGCTCTCCGGATTGGGGGCGTTGGCCAGCAGGACGCGCAGGTCTGGCCCGTTGGTGACGCGGAAGTCCTCCAGTCTGAGCACCTGCCCCCCTGCTGAACCGAGGTCGTAAACCGTGGCCGTGCCGGAGCCCTTGTGGAAGGAGTCTGCGTCGCGGAACTGGCCGGTGAGGCCGGCCTGTGGTTGAGCCGGGGAGCCGGCAGCGCCCGGGGAGTCGGGCATGGCCTCGTCAACCGGACGCTCCAGGTTAGCCGCTGCGGCCATGGCATCCTCGACTTCGGCCATGGTCATGTTGGCGGGAACGACGGCCTGGTAAGCCAGGGGAAATTCCTCGTGCACTTCGGTGGTGGTGATCAACGGGCTGAGGAGCCACCAGGCCAACCACGCGACGGGGATGATGATGAGTATTCCAAGTCCGACCAGTAAGTATCGAAGCATTATCGCGCTCCATTCGTTGGGATAGGTTATGAAAGATCAGGACAGAGTACCCCTCAATCTGGACAGGGCATTCCTGACGGTCTCGATATCGTCGGCATGGGGTGCTGCTTCTATATACGCAGCGAAGTCGTCGGCAGATTGTTGATGGTTGCCGGCCTTGAGGTGCACCACGCCGCGGTCGCGTTGTTCTTCGGGCCGGTCGGGCAGGACCGCCATCAACGCGCCTATGGTGGTGATGCACCGGTCGAACTCCTCGCGGTCCCAGTAGATGGCCTTCAGGTTGCGCAGGACGCGGGCGAGGATTTCCCGAGGGGTCACCGGGTTCAGGTGGTGCTCCTCCAGGCGGGCGTCCTCGCCGGCGGCCTGTCGCAGGACGGCGCCGCATTCGTCGCGGTTCATCAGCAGACCGCCGTTGAAAGCGTCGACGAAATAGTTCTCTTCGTCGCGGTGGCGGATGAGGAAGTGGCCAGGCATGCCGATGCCCAGCACCGGGACCCCAGCGCGCCGTCCTACCTCGATACACAGCAGCGACAGCGTGATGGGAATGCCCAGCCGTCGCTCCAGGACCTGGTGCAGGTAGGAATTGTTGGGGTCGTAGTAGTCGTTGCGGTTCCCGGTGAATCCGATCACGCCAAAAAGCAGGTCGGTGATAGCGTTGAGTTCCTCCAGGGCGCCGGCTTCAGAAGGTATTCGGGCCCGCGCCGCCTCGGCCATGCGATCGAGGTTGGCGAGGCAGCCGTCGATGTCCACGTTGGGGTCGTCGGTGGACGCGATGAGGAGGGCGCCGGTGGCGAGGTCAAAATTCCCGCCGACGGCATCGGCCGATTCCGAGGCGGCCAACCTTTGCAACTCGAGGATGGCGTCTGCCGCATACATAAACTGTTTCCTCCTCCGGTCGGGGTCAGACGTCGATGCCTGCTGAACGGCGGCGGCGAAACTCGGCGGCGGTGACGTCCTCGACCGGAGGGTTGCCGGGGTAGCTGGCCTGTTCGGCGATGACCGCTTCTTCGCGCTGGGCGATGTCGCGGATTTCACGGGTTTCTTTCCCGCAATCGTCGCACCAGGTCAGGTCGTTGGTCATAAGGCGCATGTTGTCTTTCTTCACCGTCATGGTGCCAAATTCTCCAGAACAGCCGGCGCAACGACGGATTATGGTGACATCGGTAATCGGCAAAACCGTTCCCTCCCTGTGTTACCGATCGATTTGATGGGTTAGCGCTGCTGGCGAGGTCAGTTGCGCCAGCAATGGCTGAGCGGCTCCGGCTCGCCTAGGCGTAAGAGCGCCAACGGATCAGCGGGCGGTGAAGCCACCGTCGACCACCAGTTCGGCACCGGTGATGTACGAGGCGTCGTCGCTGGCCAGGAAAAGCACGGCGTTGGCGACCTCTTCCTGCCGGCCCTCACGGCCCATCGGCACTTGCTCTTCGATCATGGAACGGCGGCCGTCACGCACGTCTTCGGTGGCGATGTTGCCCATCATGGGCGGCATGTACCCGGGATGGACGGAGTTGACCCTGATGTTTTCGGTTCCGTAGCGGACCGCCATGGCCTTGGTGAAGATACGCACCGAGCCCTTGGAGGCGTTGTAGGCAGGGTGTCCGCTGAGCATCCCCACCAGACCGGCAATGGACGAGATGTTGACGATGGACCCACCGCCGTTCTGCCGCATCTGGCCAATGGCGTGCTTGGTGCCCAGGAAAACGCCGGTCGAGTTGATGTCCATGATGCGGGACCAGGCTTCGAGGCTGTCGTCGTCCGGGACCGCTCGGCTGCTGATGCCGGCGTTGTTGACGAGGATGTCCAGCCGGCCGAAACGGGACACGGCCTGGGAGACGACGTTGGCCCACGCATCTTCGCTGGTGACGTCGGTGTGGATGAAGACGCTTTCCCCGCCGGCCTCGTTGATCTCGGCTTCCACCTGGCGGCCGTCGTCATCGCGGATGTCGGCGATGACTACCTTAGCGCCTTCGCGGGCGAAGAGGCGGGATTCCACGGCGCCCATACCGTGCGCGCCGCCGCTGACGATGGCAACCTTGCCTTCCAATCGCATTGCTTCATCTCCGGTAAGCCCATAGTGTGTGGCCCCGGGCTCGCCTCATGGTGATCGGGTTCGGGCACAGGATAACCGCCGAACGGCCGGCGTTCAACCTTGATTGGTTGGGTGTATGCTGGTATCCAGAGGGTTTTCGGGGCGCGGTTTCTTCCCGTCCCAGTCGATTACGAAATATGTACCAAGCAGCAGTTTTCATTCATCTGGCGTCGGCGATTGTATGGATCGGCGGCAGCCTGTTTCTGGCCCTGGTGCTGATTCCGGTGATGCGGCGCTACGCGCCGGCACCCGGTGAGCCGCCCGTGCTGCCAGCGGACATGCTGGGGAACATGGCGCGGCGGTTCCGGGTGATCTCGTGGGTTTGCATCGTCTTGCTGGTCGCCACCGGGCTCTACATCCTGCCCACGCGATACGGCATCGGGTTTGGGGATTTCTTCAGCCTGGGCGGGCATTTCGTGGCGACGTTGCAGGTGAAGGTGGCTCTGGTGGCCGTGGTGATCTGGCTGAGCGCGATGCATGATTTCATCATCGGGCCGTACACCAACCGGCTCATCGAGGCGATGCAGGCGGGAGCACAGCCTCCCGGTTACCTGCCCCTATTGCGCCGGTCGGTGGTCTGGATCGCCCGCATCAACGTGCTGCTGCTGATCCTGGTGGTGGTCGTCGCCGTGACGATAACCCGGGGCGCCCCGGTCTAGCAGGGAGGTGTAAAAATGACGCAACCGGATAACGCTCCCGTGTTGGAAGCTTTGCCCGTTTTCGATAACCATCACGGGAAGGCGGAAGTATGGCCGGGCCTGACGGTGGAGGGACTGGTTGAGCGGCCGACCGTGTTCAGCGCGGCGGAATTGCTGGAGCTGACGCGGCAGACCATCGTCGACGACTTCCGGTGCGTGGAGGGGTGGTCGGCGCCGGGACAGGAGTGGGAAGGGGTTCCGCTGGCCGTTTTGCTGGACATCGTGAAGCCGCTGCCGGCCGCGCGGTTCGCCGCCATCGCGGCAATGGATTTCAGTGTTGGTGTCCCGTTGGACGATCCTTCGACTGTCTTGCTGGCGACCCGGTTGAACGGTGCCGATATGCCCGAGGAGCATGGAGGGCCGTGCCGGCTGGTGAGTGTCGGGCAAGCCTGCTATGCCAGTGTCAAGTGGGTAGACAGCATCACGTTGACCGATATGGCTCCGGTGGAGACGGCGCGGGAAATTGCGATGGGGCGGAACGGCAGCGGGTGAACTGCGCACGACACGGGCCGCATCATGGATCGGCACTCTGGTTGCGGGTGTGTCCAGTTGGTTGGCCGGGATAGCAGGGCGACGCGATGCTTCGGGTTTGCGGTACGGTCGTTGCACCGGCTGCGAGATTGCCGCGCTGCGCTCGCAATGACAACGGCAGGGTTGGGGCCACTGTGCTGGCTATGATGGCGGCAAGCAGCGGAGGGTCCCGCATTTGATGTCAGATTCGGACTGAACGGTTGTCCGCGGGTAACCGGGCTCAGCGGTCGAGGTCGCGAAAGCGGTAGCCGAGGCCGCGTTCGCTTAAGATGTACTCCGGGTTGCGCGGGTCGCGTTCCAGCTTTTGCCGCAGGTAGGTGACGTAGGTGCGCACGTACTGGTGCTCGCCGCGATACTCCGGTCCCCAGACTCGTTCCAGGAGGGTGTCGTGGGTGAGCAACTGACCTGGGTTGCTGACCAGCTGGTAGAGCAGGCGGTACTCCGTGGGACGCAGGTGCATTCCCTCACCGCCGGCCAGGACCATGCTCTGGTCAAAGTTGATGGTCAACCAGTCGTCGACGACCACTTCCTGCAGGCGGGGCGGTTCGGCGGCTTTCAGGGCTGACAGATCCGCGCGGCGGAACAGGGCGCGGATTCGTGAGGCCAGTTCCCGAGGGCTGAAGGGCTTGGTAATGTAGTCGTCGGCGCCCAGGTCCAAACCGGCCACGCGGTCGGCCTCGTCGCCGCGGACGGTGACGAAGATTACCGGGACCGATGACTCGGAACGGATGCGACGCAGGGTCTCGAACCCGTCCATCTCGGGCATCATCACGTCGAGCACCACGAGATCCACGGGATGACCGTCATCCAGGGTTTCGAGGGCCTGGGCTCCGTTTTCGGCGGTGACGACGTTGTAGCCTTCGACCTCCAGGTTCATGGCGGTGAAGCGGACGATGTGAGGCTCATCGTCCACTACCATTATGGTTCGCTGGTCGGAGGTGGTCATGGCGAGGCGCCGGCGCCGTTGGGCAATGTGATGGTGAAGGCGGCGCCGGCGCCGGGCTCGCTCTGCACTGAGATGTCGCCATTGTGGGCCTTCATTATGGCGTCGCAGATGTACAGGCCGAGACCCATGCCCCGGGGATGGGTGGAGGCCAGGCTCTGGGAGCGATGGAAACGCTCAAAGATACGGCGGGTTTCCCAGCGCGGCACGCCCATGCCGGCATCGCGCACGGTCACCCTCACGGCGCCGTGGTTGTCACGCTCCCCGGAAACGACCACAGGGCCACCGTCCGGCGAGTATTTCACGGCGTTGTCCACGAGGTTGACCAGCACCTGTTCGAGCAGGCCGGGGTCGCCGGCTATCGGTGGCAGATCGTCTGGGAAGGAAACCGAGAGCGCGTGCATTTTCGAGGTCGGTTGGAGACGTTCGATGACCTTCTCGGCCATGTCGGCCATATTGACCTGCTCGACGCTCAAGGGTAGAGCGCCGGCCTCCAGGCGGGATGCAAGGAGCAGGCGGTTCATCAGCAGGCTCATGCGGTCGGTCTCTTCCTCGATGGCTTCGAAACTGCGGCGCAGGGTGTCGCCATCCCACTGGGCATCGGGCCGGGACAGGGTGTTGGCGTAGCCCTTGATGATGGCCAGCGGGGTTTGGAGCTGATGTTCCAGCATTGAGAGGAACGTCGACCGCATCTGCTCGGTCTCGCGCACCCGTGTCATATCGCGGACGTTGACCACTGCGTTGAGCGGCGCCATTTCGGGAGAGCGCACCACCGAATAGACGAGGGCGACCTCGGTGCGCTGACCGGTGGAGGAACGGGCGGCGGCGGCAAGTTCAGTGACGTTGCCCTCCAAACCGGCGGCGACCTGGTGAGCATGGAGCATGGGACAACGGCCGGGGCAGATGGGCCGTCCCTCGCGGTCCCGCCAGTTGAGGGCTACGGCGCAAGGCAGGCCCAACAGCTCCTCGCCCGGCCGGCCCAGCATGCGTTCCATGGCGGGATTAACGCTGACAATGCGGCGGTCAGCGTCAACAGTGTAGATACCGTCGGCGCTGCCCTCCAGGATCGATTCAACTCGCTGCTTCTCCTGGGTGAGCAGGTGGGCGAGGCGGGCCGATTGCACCGCAATGGCGGCCTGCTCGGCAAAGGCGGCCAGGACGGGGGGATCAAGCTGGGAGAAGTTCGCCGCGTCGGAGGAACGGAGCACAAAGATCAGTCCCACGGTTTCGTCGTTGGTGTACAGCGGGACGGCCATGACCGGGTTCTGCATTTCCCCGGTGGTGGAGATGGGGAGGGCAGACTGAGGAAACAGCGCGGACAAGAGAGCAAACTGCTCGCGGCTGAGGGCCAGGTCGGGGATAGCCTCGTTGAGCAGAGGCCGGATGCGGGCGATCTGGGGACCGTCCAGACCGTAGGCGCCGGTGACCACGAAGCGGCGCACCGCGTCGTCCCACGTGGCGACGACCGCGGCGCTGCCACCCAGAGCGCGCACGGCGTTGCGCAGGATGCCCTCCAGTTCCGGCTGAAGCTCGACGGCGTTGTCGTCGGTTCGCCCAACAGGGTTCGAGGTGAAATAGCGGGTGACCATGGCACGACCGAAGGTATAAGTGTGCGGCGATTTTCAACGCAATTTTAACATTAAGGCCATTGGAAAACGTTCGGAGGCGGGTGAGAATAGATGGCAAGCCTAGCCGGCCGAACGTACCGGCCGATGCAAGGAGGTACAAATGCCCAGGTACGTATACCGGTGTACTGCGTGTGATCACGAGTACGATCAGAGACAGAGTTTCGGCGCGTCGTCGGAAGGGGAATGCCCCGAATGTTCCGGCCTCGCCCGACGTGTGTTCCACCCGGTGCCGGTGACCTACAAGGGATCCGGTTTTTACACCACGGACTACCCACGCAAGAAGTAGCCGCTTCCCATCAGGGGTCGCGGATCAACCAGGCCAACAACACAACGCAAGGAGGCATTCAGTGGCCACTTTCACACCACTTGGTGAGCGCATCGTCATCAAGCCGACGGAACAGGAAGCGCAGACTCGAGGCGGCATCCTATTGCCGGACACCGCCAAGGAGAAGCCGCAGGAAGGCGAAGTCGTCGCCGTCGGGCCCGGCCGGGCCTCTGACGATGGCAGCCGCATCCCCATGGAACTTTCTGTGGGCGACAAGGTCATCTACTCGAAGTATGCCGGCACGGAATACGAGGACGGCGACGAAGAGTACCTGATCATGCGCGAGTCGGACGTGCTCGCCAAGATCGGCTAACGCCAACCACCTAAACCCCGAACACACCCAACTGAGGAGAAACGCAATGCCTGCAAAGAAGATGGCGTACTCCGAAGAGGCCCGCAAGTCGCTGCGATCCGGCATCGACACGCTTGCCGACTCGGTCAAGATTACCCTGGGCCCTCGGGGCCGCAACGTCGTGCTGGACAAGAAGTTCGGCCCGCCGCAGGTCTGCTCCGACGGCGTGACCATCGCCAAGGAAATTGAGCTTCCCGACGCCTTTGAGAACATGGGCGCCCAGCTGCTCAAGGAAGCCGCGACCAAGACCAACGACGCCGCCGGTGACGGAACCACCACCAGCATCGTGCTGTCGCAGGCCATCATCAACGAGGGCTTCAAGAACGTGACCGCCGGCGCGAACCCCATGGCCATCAAGCGCGGCATCGAGCGCGCGGTGGGCCAGATCGTGACCGAGCTCCAGTCGATGTCCCAGCCCGTGGAGACCCGCGAGCGCATCGGTCAGGTTGCATCCCTGTCCGCCCATGAAGACGCCATCGGCGAGACCATCGCCGAGGCCATGGAAAAGGTCGGCAAGGACGGCGTCATCACCGTGGAAGAGTCCCGCGGGCTGACCGACGAGATCGAGTACGTGGAAGGCATGCAGGTCGACCGCGGCTACATCTCGCCTTACTTCATCACCAACAGCGACCGCATGGAATCGGCCATCGACGATCCCTACGTCATCATCACCGACAAGAAGATCTCCGCCGTTGCGGACCTGGTTCCGGCCCTGGAGAAGCTGCTTCAGGTCGGCCAGAAGAACGCCGTCATCGTCGCTGAGGACGTGGACGGCGAGGCCCTGGCCACGCTGGTGGTCAACAAGCTGCGCGGCATCATGAACGTGCTGGCCGTCAAGGCCCCCGGCTTCGGCGACCGCCGCAAGGCCATGCTGGAAGACATCGCCATTCTGACCGGCGGCACCGTCATCAGCGAAGAGACCGGCCGCCGGCTGGACTCCGCCACCATCGACGACTTCGGCCGCGCCCGCCGCGTCGCCTCCACCAAGGATGACACGACGATCGTTGAGGGCCACGGTTCGGAAGACGGCATCCAGGCCCGCATCAACCAGATCAAGGCCCAGATCGAAGACACCACCTCCGAGTACGACCGCGAGAAGCTGCAAGAGCGGATGGCCAAGCTGTCCGGTGGCGTGGCCGTGATCAAGGTTGGCGCCGCCACCGAGATCGAGCTGAAGGAGCGCAAGGCCCGCGTCGAGGACGCGCTGTCCGCCACCCGTTCCGCGGTGGAAGAGGGCATCGTCCCCGGCGGCGGAGTCGCCTTGGTTCGCGCCCAGCGCGCCCTGGAGGGCGTTGGCGGCCTGACCGGTGACGAGGTTGTCGGCCTCAACATCATCCGGCACTCGCTGGAGCAGCCGCTGAAGATCATCGTCGAAAACGCCGGCGGCGAAGGCGCCGTGGTGCTGCACGATGTCAAGGACCAGTCCGATGACTACGGCTACGACGCCGAGGTCAGCGAGTTCGGCCCGATGCTCGAGCGCGGCATCATCGACCCGGTCAAGGTGACCCGCTCCGCGCTGCAAAACGCAGCCTCCGTGGCGGCCATGGTTCTCACCACCGAGTCCATGATCACCGAGATCCCTGAGCCGGCCCCGGCCATGCCGGCGGCCCCGCCGATGGACTTCTAGTTTCCGGCAAACGTAATTTGGGGAAAGCGAACCGGGGCGGTTGTTGCAGCCGCCCCGGTTTGTTCTTGTTGTCCCGACGTTTTACCTGTGCGCCCGATGGGAGTAATATTGCCGTGCCGTTTATATTCCGCCCCGGGTTGGGCGTTTGCAGCGTCTCCCTGGGTTCCTCCATCCGAGGCCATATCTGAATAGATCCTTTGCCCGCCGCCTGTTGGCCTGGCATCCACCGACGCCCTTCTTTTACGGGTGGCTGGTGCTCGGCATGGCCTGTTTATCCTCCGCCACCGGGGCCAGCGTGTCCCAGGTGGTGATGGGGGCCATCCAGGTGTACATCGTGGACGACACCGGGTGGGACATCGGGACACTGTCCATAGCAGTGACGGCCGGCACCTGGTGTTCGGGGATTTTGGCGCCTTTAGCCGGCGCTATGGCCGACCGGTACGGACCCCGGGTTCTGACCACGATGGGGCTGGTGGTAGTTGGATTGGCGTTGCTGGCTCTGTCCTCGGTGAACACCCACACGCCGTGGCCATTCTTCGCGGCATACATCGTCGCCAGGACGGTGAGCAATCCGTTCCTGATCGGCATTGTTCCCCGGGCGGCGACGGTCAACTTCTTCCGGAGGCGGCGAGGCGTCACCCTGGCTATCAACGGCATGGCGCGTCCCGTAGGCGGCGCGATCAACATCCAGATCATTTCGCTGATCGCGGCCACGCACAGTTGGCGGGCATCCTACGGATACGTCGGGTTGTTCATGTTGGTGCTGACCGTGCCGGTATTCCTCATCATGCGCCGGACACCGGAAGAGATCGGCATGCTTCCGGACGGAGATCGGCCTGCCCCTGGATCCGATCTGGCAACCCAATCTGCCGGCGTACGTCGGGCGGGCCGGCGGACGCCGACGGGGGCGCCGGAGTTCAGTTGGACCGCCCGGGAGGCAATGAAAACCCGCGCGTACTGGTGCATCGCCGGGACCGCGGTGCTGGCCATAATCGCGTCGGCGGGGTTGGGTTACATCCTGGTGCCGTTTCTCGTCAGCGAGTCGGGCCCGGGCTTGACGAATCAGCAGGCCGTGGGCGTGGGCGCCCTGGGCGCCGTTCTGGCCATGACCACCCTTGCCTGGGGGTTTATGGCGGACAGGTTCGGGCCTCGGCCGTGCATGGTGGCGACCATTTCCGGGGCGGTGCTTTCCGGCGTTTTCCTGGCCACCGGCGTGCACTCGGTGTGGACGGCCTACCTGTTTGCCGTGTTGTGGGGGTTCTTCTCCAACACCGTGGGAACGCTGGAGCACATGCTGCTGGCTCAGTATTTCGGGCGCGGGTCCTTCGGAGCGATATTGGGATCCCTGGGGCCGCTGCAAACCGGGGCGCTGGGATTTGCGCCTGTGTTCGGAAGCTATCTGCTGACATTCACCCACAGTTATACCCTGGTGTTCTTCGTGCTGATGGCGATGTACGCCGGAGCAGGTATGCTGATCCTCCTGGCCAAGGCGCCGCGGTTGCCGCCCCGGGCCACTGAAACCCAAACGGAGCCCGGCGTCGCGCCGGCGACGGTATAATCCCTACGAAATACCAAACGGAGGCTATCTAATGGCGAACAGTGAGTACATGAACCCCAGTGGCATTGCGGACCCGTCACCCTCGGGTTTCACCGCGGTGGTCAAAGTTGGCAACACGGTCTACATTGCGGGGATGGTCGCCCAGGACGAGAACGGCAACGTGGTCGGTGAGGGTGACACGGAGGCGCAGACGCGGCAGATCTGGCGGAACATCGAGGTCGCGGTCAAGGCCGCCGGCGGATCGCTGGCGGACATCGTCAAGACCACGACGTACGTGACGGGCATTGAGCACGGCGCCGCCGTGCGCGCGGTGCGCCGGGAGCTGTTCCCCAGCAACCCGCCCACGAGCACGCTGCTGGTGGTTAGCGAGCTGGCGAACCCGGCTTACGTGGTGGAGATCGAGTCGATTGCCGTGGTGGAGTAGCCTCCAAAAACGATAGCGCCCCCTTTCTATCGCTTGAGAGGGGGCGGATCGGTTCTACTCGTCATGGTATCCTTGAGGCGACGGCATCGAGCAACGTTGGCAGCGATATTTGCTCGCCCTACCTCGGGCAACATTCGCTGGACCGAGGTTGAGTCGTTACTGCTGGCCTGCGGAGCTCATATCGAGGAGCGGGCTGGTTCGCGGGTAAGAGTAAGGCTTGGCGATTTACCCATCGTGCTGCATCGCCCGCATCCAGGCAACGAAATTGGCAAAGGAACGGTAGCCACGCTGCGCATGTTCCTGACGGAAGCTGGCATCACTCCTGACGAGGGATAGGCGGCAACACCATGGAAGATACTGAATACGAAGTCGTCGTAGTTTATGACGAGGAAAACGCGGAATTTTTTGGCCGTGTCACCGGGAAAAGCGGCGGGTTCACCTTCATAGGAAACACCCCGGCCGAGGTGAAAAAGGAGTTCCGGATTTCGTTTGACGATTACCTGCAATTCTGCATTGAACGCGGGCTAAAGCCGGATGAATCTTTTACCGGGGGTAAGGAAGTCCAAGTCATCGACGACGTGCATCAGGCCGCTGACGCTGCTGCCCAGCCGGACGGTATGACGCTGAACGAATGGCTGGGCGAACCAGCGGAACAATCGACGGCGGCCAATTAGATTGGATCAGGTGTGCCAGGTTTCGAGATCGGCGCGGCGCTTCTGGAGAACGAGCCACATCCGGTGCCACACGTAGCGGCGCTCAGGCTCTTCGAGACTGCGCCCTATCAGGGTGCGGACGGCCAACACGGCCTGGCCGGCGAAAAAACCCCACTGGCCGGGCTCGTCGCGCAGCCATCCATCAACGCGTTCCGGGTGGGCGTCCGCCACGCCTTCCAGGAGTTGATCCACGGCGGCGTCAGCGCCGGTTGAATCGGTGGCCATGGAATCAGCCGCCGCCGACCGGCCGGACAATTTCGAGGGCGTCGCCCGGGTTCAGGTGAACCTTTTCGAAGTCCTCTTTGCGAATCACCTGACCGTTGTAACCGACGGCGATGAACCGCATGTTGACGTCGATGGTAGCCAGATAGGACTGAAGGTTGAGACCTTCGTCGATATCACGAGGTTTGCCGTTGACTTGAAGGGTGATCATACCGGCGTTCACCTCCGGCTCGTAGTGTAGCGGCTGCCGGGATTGAGGTTGCCATGCCCGCTGCCGACCGCGTCGCGCATGGCTGACTTGATTTCAGAGGCCGCCCTTTCGGGGTCCGGGCTGGCGAGGATAGCCGTGATGACCGCTGCGCCGTCGGCGCCGGCCCGCATCACCTGGGAGACGTTGTCAGCCGTGATACCGCCGATGGCCAGCAGCGGAATGCTTACGTCCGCCGTACGGATGCGCTCCAGCAAACCGGGCCCGGACGGCTCTTCGCCCGGATGGGATCGGGTGGCGAACATGGTGCCGACCAGCAGGAAGTCGGCGCCGGAAGCCTGTGCCTCCGACGCGCCCTCCACCGAATGCACGGAGCGGCCGATGATGGATCCCTCGGATAGAATAGGGCGCACGGAGGCGGTGGGCATGGCCGCCTCACCCAGTTGAACGCCATCGGCTCCGCAGACGGCGGCCACGTCGGCGCGTTCGTTGACCAGGAGTATGGCGGAACCCTGCGTCACTTCACGCAAAGCGCAAGCGATCTCCAGCAGCGCGCCGCCGGACTCTTCCTTATCGCGCAGCTGGACGATATCGACGCCGCCGGAGACCGCAGCAGCAACCCTGCCCGGCAACTCGTCCGGCGCACAGACGCGCCGGTCGGTTACCAGGCAAAGGGCGGGATTTTGCAGGGTCACGCCCATCGGTATTCGCTCAGGCGGCCGCGACGGGTTCCGGTACGTCCGTGGGCGGGCTGCTGGCGATGGCCTCGGTGCGCACCGGAATGCGGCCGGCCAGGTAAGCCTGCCGTCCGGCCTCCACACCCTTGCGAAAGGCGTCGGCCATCATGGCGGGATCCTCTGCCTGGGCGATGGCGGTGTTGACCAGCACTGCGGAAGCCCCCATCTCCAGGGCCTTCGACGCGTCGGACGGGACCGCCAGGCCGGCGTCCACGACGACCGGGACCGTGGCGTTCTCCAGGATGATGCGAACCTCTTCGGCGGTATGGATACCCTGGCCGGAGCCGATGGCAGAGCCCAATGGCATGACCGTAACGCAGCCAACTTCCTCCAGGTTCTTCGCGAGAACCGGATCGGCATGGATGTAAGGCAGCACCTTGAAGCCCTCATCCACGAGTTGGCGAGCCGCTTCGAGGGTGCCGTTGGGGTCGGGGAACAGGTACTTGGCGTCGGGAATGACCTCGAGCTTGACGAAGTCAGTCTGGGCGACCTCGCGGCCCAGGCGCGCAACGAACAACGCCTCTTCAACCGTGCGGCAACCGGCGGTGTTGGGAAGGATCCGGTACTTGTCCAGGTTGATGTGCTCCAGGATGTTCTGCTCCGGGTTGTCCAGGTCCAGGCGGCGAATGGCCACGGTGACCATCTGGGTGCCGGAAGCCTCGAGGGAATCGATCATTTCCTGCATGCTGCGATGCCGGCCGGTCCCAACGATCAGCCGGGAAGAAAACGACACGCCACCAATTACCAGTTCGTCGGCCATCGCTGTCACTCTCCTGTGTGATGCCGGAAACGGAGCTCCGTGGCCGGCAATTGCCTGAAATGCGAAACCGCCAGGCGGGTACCCGGCGGCCGAATGTCAATGCTACCTGCTGTTCCTCCGCCGGCATTACCCGGGTCAGGTACAGACGGTCGGCGACGAAGTAGGCCGCCCTCTCAGCCTGGTTTGCCCAAGCTCCCGCCAGAATCGCGTGAGGCGTTTAGTTGTGCGTCGAATGTAGCACTACCGGCTGGGCAAGTCAAACCAAACCGCTGGGAACTCAATTGCAGGAGGCCGGTCACAGCTTGCCGCCGAAGCCAAGCCGTGACCGTCTTGTCGCAACTAGAACCTCGTTAGTCGGATCCACGGCGAACATCAAAATCTGCAAGGCAGTTGCACCTATAAGGCAATTGTCATCACCCTCAGGGCCGAAAGCGACCGGGCAGATGTCTTCCCGGTCACCAATGCCGATGACGGCCCGACCACGCCCGTAGGTCACTTCACTTCCGTCCGCCAGGACGTAGTCGACCTGCGAATGCGGATGTAGATGCAAACGCTCCAACAAGGAGGTTGGAAACATGGAATCCGCCGCGCCAGTGTCGACCAGCGCCTCTACTTCCACCTGGTCGCCGCCGTTGGGGTTACCAATGCGAACCGTTGTCGCGAATATGCCCACTAGAGTCACTCCTCAATTACAGGGCCGATTATACTTCGTACTCGGCGACTTCGTTCGGGATCATGAGGCGGGCGCCGGTTACCGATTGCACATCTTCGGCCGTCCAACCGGGGGCAGCTTCTCTGAGGATCAGGCCGTCGACGGTGGGTTCCATAACGGCGACGTCGGTCACGACCAGGGAGACGCACCCGCGCCCGGTGAGGGGGAAGTCGCACTCCTGGACCACCTTGGGGTTGCCGCTGCGGTCGTTGTGCTCCATGGCGACGATAACCTTGTCGGCGCCGGCGGCCAGGTCCATGGCGCCGCCGATGTTGCCGACGCCGCGCTCGGGCAGCATCCAGTTGGCCAGGTCGCCGGCGGCGGAAACCTGGTGAGCACCGAGGACGGTGACGTCGACGTGGCCGCCGCGGATCATAGCGAAGGCGTCCACAGAGGAGAAGTAGGCCATGCCGGGGACTGACTGGAGGAACTGACCGCCGGCGTTGATCAGGTCGATGTCTTCGCTCCCCTCGTCAGCCAGGGGACCGCAGTTCAGGACGCCGCTTTCGCTGTGGTAGAAGACTACGCTTTCATCGTCCACGAACATGGAGACCAGGGTGGGAATTCCGATGCCGAGGTTAACGCAGGAACCGGCCGGCAGTTCCTTCGCCACCCTCATGGCGATGATGGCCCGGTCCAGTCGTTCTTTATCTGCGGTCATGGCAGCGTCTCCGATCATTCATAGCCGGTGAAACCGTCGGGTCGGCGAACGATGCGTTGCACGTATATGCCCGGGGTAACTACCGCTTCCGGGTCCAGTTCCCCGGGCTGCACGATTTCGTCGACCTCAACTACCGTCACGCGCGCGGCCGGGGCCATCACCGCGTTGAAGTTGCGTGATGTGCCACGATAAACCAGGTTGCCGCGGGTGTCGGCTTTGTGGGCCCGGATCAGGGCAAAGTCCGCGCGGAGGGCGTGTTCCAGGATGTACTCACGTCCGTCGATGATCCGACTTTCCTTGCCCTCCGCAATGAGCATGCCGGCCCCGGTCGGCGTGTAGAAAGCCTCGATGCCGGCGCCGCCGGCGCGGAGACGTTCGGCCAGGGTGCCCTGGGGAACCAGTTCCAACTCACACTCGCCCCGGCGGTAGGCCAGCTCAAATTTCGAGGGACGGGTCGGGGATGGAGAGACGGGGAATGACGCGATGGCCTTGGCGACCTGCCCGTTCTCCACCAGAACGCTGTGGTCGATAGCAGTGTGGCCCGGCGGTGTGCCAAAACTGACGACGCGGGCGATCCCGGCGGTGTTGCTGACGATTGTGAGATTGCGGCTACCTCGATCACGCAAGGAGACGAGAAGGTAGTGAGCCATGCCACCGGGCCCGCCGAAGCCGTCGATGAAAACCGTGGCCCCATCAGGAAGGTCTGCGATAGCGGAAGGACCGTCATCATAGACTTTGTTGGGCGGATTGCCGGCCGAAAAGGCGAAGCTTATCTCGCGGACGGTCGGTGCGACGGTTATGGTGGCATCGGTAATGGATCGCACGTCTTCGGCGGACCATCCGGGAGCGACTTCTGTGAGAATCAACCCGTCATCAGCGACTCGGAAAACTGCGGCATCGGTGATGATAGTGTCCACGCACCGAACGCCGTCAGGCGGCAAGGACAATGCGGGTACGACGTTGGGCGTCCTAGCCTCGCCGGTGTGGGGGAGAACCACGACGACGCGATGGGCTCCGGATGCCAGGTCGACGAGGCCGGCGTGCCCTTGTGGCCCCGGGTAATCCGCGGCGTGGTAACTGGCGAAACTCCCGTTGGAGTCGACCTGCGCGGCGGTAAGGATTG
>DAOUHZ010000114.1:0-132628 GCA_034428455.1 Dehalococcoidia bacterium | reverse complement strand
AAACCACCGAAACTTGGATTTACATCTCAATGACCGGCCTCATGCTGAGCAGATTGGCCCGTCTTTCTCCTTTTTAGACACCCTCTTAGCTTCAAGCACTCTAGCCCCTCTGGGCCGGCGCGTTGGCTCAAATGACCACACGCCAACTTGATCTTCCGTCAAAGCGGCGTCGCTTTCGGAGACCGTCGCTAAATCGTCCGACGACAGCCGCGACCGACGCAGTATGTTTGAGAGTTCTTCCAGTATCCACTCGCTGTGGGTAGTGATAATGACGCGATAGCCTTGCTGCACTAACTTGGCCAGTTGGCGGGTGAGCTTAACCTGCATCTCCGGATGCAGATGGGATTCCGGCTCTTCTATGATCAGGACATTTCCCGGCCGCACGAGATGGCGCAGGTACAGCACGACGGGGGCTAAATCCGACACCATGGAAGAGGTGTGCATTAGCGGCAGGTCTTCTTTCCAGCCGTCGGGACGATAGCCGAAGTGCGGGTAGTTGATATACTCCGACCGTTCAGTGACGATAGTGCCGTGTAGGATGTTCTTTTCTATCTGCCGAACAATATCCAGAATGCCCTTCGATGGCTGATCTGTTCCGTGCCAATCGGTGATTTGGTCTACCCGAATCAGTTCACTGAGGAAATCGGCCAGGACACCGGAAAGCAAGGGCGTCCGTGTGACAGGTCGCAGCCCAGCCATCGGCGCGCTATCGACCACCGCACTGACGATCGCGCTGTGGGAGTGCATCGCTCCGGTACGGTCGGCAGGGAGGTAGAACCCCCGTAAACTGAGATCACCCACTACCTGACGCAGCACCAGATCCATGAGCGAACTAATCGACTCTAGATACCCAATGGGCCAAGCGTCCTCATCATCGGACTGTCCCGAGATTGCGCCCTCTATTTTTAGCAAGCCATACCGCAAATAGGAATGCTCCAAGCCAGCGGTACGAAAATCGACCTGTCTGGGTATTTCGGTTCTGAACTCGGCCGCGCGCGCGTCAATTGACAACGTTTGCGCCAAGACATCTGCGCTACCAGAGCGGTGATGACGAATTGCCACTAAAGCTCGTTTCGGGGAACCTTTTCGTACTAACGCCTCAGTCGCTGCCATTCCGAAACATCGCAGAATCTCCGCACCTATGTTGCCTCCCAATCTGTCAAATTCCAAGCGCAGAAACTCGGTGATGCTGTCAGGCAACTCTAGCACCGCACTCTCATCCTCACGCGAATTGATTATGTCAGCAACCGACCGGGCAAGCTGCGCGAAAGCGGCGGTGGCTTCTTTCGTGCGTTCCGGCACCGCACTTCCGATCTGTGATCTCCAGGGTCCGTACCGGAGCGGCCCCGGGGATTCACCTATGGCGCCGAACACCCGGTGCAAGGCATACAGAAGTATGGCCAGGTAAGACTTGCCTGTGTTGCTGGGACCGATGAACACGGTCATCGGGCGCAGGTCAACCTTGGCGTGGACTATCGGGCCGAAATCCTCAACTTCGATCTCGAGACGGCCCTGTGCAATCGGAGCACTCATTGCCGGTGTCCGCGTACCATGGACTGCCGCGCACGCCACCCTCGGCACAATTCGCTAACTGTGTAGATTTCGACCTCGGCGTTTTTGGCGAGCCGCGCAACGTTGGCATCGTAGTCAGTTCCGACTATCACCCTGGATGTAAAGTTGCCGGTTGGCATATACCAGACATTTTCAATCATCGTTTGGAGACCTCTTGAATTCCATATCCGTTCTATTCCCGTACCCTCTTTACCGGAGTGCCGGACAAGGTGCCAAGTAAGGTCCTCCGCGCTCATTTCACTTATGGTCAGAGCGTAATCCAGAACTTGAGCGATGTCTTGCCGTTGGATTTTGCGCGCCTTGAGTTCATAAACCGTCGGAAAAGTGCCTCCCCAAACGACGTCAGGGTCAACGTCCAATCCAAGCTTGAAGGGTCGCTTACTCACCAAACCAAACAGGTCCAAGGTTCCGGATTCCACCGGAAGTTGCCGACCGTAGAATAACGGAGCGGGATCGAACAAATCGGGAACCACAATCAGCGCGGTCTCAAGTTCCTCTTCCTTGAATTGGCCGGTTTCCAGTTTTCGGACTTGGCGCAACTTCTCGTCGTCTGTTGCAGGCAAAGTAATCATTCCGGCCGTTCCGCCATCGCCAGCACTTCCGCCCATTCCTCCGCCGTCACCGGCTGGATGGAGAGGCGCTGGCCGCGCTTGATGACCTGCATGTCGGCCAGAGCGGGATTGGCCTTGAGCTCGTTGAGGCTGACGAAACGGGGAAGACGCTGTTCAGCCTTGATGTCAACCATCAGCCAGGTGGGGTTCGCCGAGTCTGATTTCGGGTCGTAGTAGCGGGAATTGGGATCCCAAGCGGTATCGTCGGGGTAGGCTTCGCCGACGATGCGGGCAGTGCCGACGACGCCGGGGGGCTTGGCGTTGCTGTGGTAGAAGAGGATGTAGTCGCCGACGCGCATGTCGTCGCGCATGAAGTTGCGCGCCTGGTAGTTGCGGACACCATCCCACTCAGCGGTCTGGTCGTCTTCGGCCAAGAGGTCGTCGTAGGAAAAAGAAGAAGGCTCGGACTTGAACAGCCAATAACGGGGTTCGGGCATGGGGTCGACTCCGGTAATTTGCCAGTGGTCACTCCGGCGGGGGCACGTCACCCCGTACTTGATACGAGGCCAGAGTCCAGTAGCGTTTCCTGGATTACGGCTTTCGCCGGAATGACGGGAGGGAGGAGGGGAATGACGGGGAGGGCAGGAATGACGAGAGGGCGACAATGGGGGAGGAATGGAGTGCGCTAAACGGCGTCGGAGCCGTGCTCGCCAGTGCGGATGCGGATTGCGTCGCCCACGGGGTAGATGAAGATCTTGCCGTCGCCGGGGGCGCCGGTGATGGCATTGGTGCGGATAACGTCCACCGCCTTGTCGGTGTCCTCGTCGTTAACCACGACTTCCACCTTTACCTTGGGCAACATGTCGATGCGATAGGTACCGAGACCCCGGGCCGCGGTGACCTCCACGCCGCCCTGATTGCCGCGCCCGGACACCTGGGTCGCAGTCAGGCCCACGATGCCGGCTTCGCTGAGGGCATCTTTAACGACGTCGAGACGTTCCGGTCGGAAAATGGCTTCGATTTTATTCATTGGGTTTGCACCTCGCTGATCTCAATTGTAATCGTTATGTCGTCCGATATGCAGGTGGATCATATGAGCAATGGAGCGCCACTATCTCCGGATCTGAATGCCAGCAGCCTCGCGGTCGAAGCAACCCGAGATGAGGTCCTCGCGTTCCTGGCGGAGAACGTCTTTTCTGACCCGTAGGCTCGGGGTACGGGGCAGTTCGTCGCGGATTTCGATGTAGCGGGGGACCTTGAAGTAGGCGAGGCGGTCGGCGCACCAATAGACGACGTCCTCGGGCTGCGGGGACGCGCCGGGCCGCGGCGTGATGTAGGCCTTGACCTCGTCCTCGCCCAGTTCCGACGGGACCGCGATGATGGCGCAGTCTAGGACATGCTCGTGACTCTTGATCACATCCTCGACTTCCTGGGAGGAGATGTTCTCGCCGCGGCGGCGGATGACGTCCTTCTTGCGGTCAACGAAGTACAGGTAGTTGTCGTCGTCGAGCCAGCCGAGGTCGCCGGTGAACAGCCAGCCGTCGCGCAGGGAGGCACAGGTCTCAGCCTCGTTGCGCCAGTAGCCGGCCATGGTGGCGGGATTGCGGATGGTGATCTCGCCGGGCTGTCCGTTGGCGACGGGATTGCCGCCGTCGTCCACGATGCGCACGGTGTTTTCAAAGGCGGAGTCGGGATGCTTGCGGGGCTGCCCCGACGAGTTGGGACGGCGCTCGCCGCGGATGGCCTCGATGGTGCCGTAGCAGGTCTCGGTCATGCCGAAACCGACGATGATGTCGGTGCCGAAGCGCTGCTCGAAGTCCGATAGGAACTCGGGCGAAAAGGCCGGAGAGCCGTAGAAGAGACGGACGGTGTTGTCGGCGTCGTCGGGCCGCGGATCGTTCTTGGCCAGGACGGGCATCATCATGCCGATGAAGTTAACGACGGTGGCGCGGGCATCGCGCACTTGGTCCCAGAAACGCGAGGCGCTGAACCGGTCCTGCACGATCAGGGTAGCGCCCGAGGCCAGGGTGCCCATGGTGCTGTAGTACTGGGCGTTGGCGTGGAAGTAGGGCAGGCAGGTGAAGAAACGGTCGTCGGGAGTGGCTTGAGTCCAGAGGGCAAATCCCTGTCCGGCGGACACGTACATCTGGTGGGTGACCTGGACGCCCTTGGGATTGCCGGTGGTGCCCGATGTGTACTGGAGCATGGAGATGTCAGTGGGCGCTACCGGCGGGAGTTCGGCAATCTCCGGTGACCGGGCCAGCAGGTCGGAGTACCTGGTCCATCCGGCCGGCGGGGCGTCGTCACCCACGAAGAGGCGATGGCGGACACAGGAGGCGATGTCAGCAGCCTGTGTTGCCACGTCGAGCAAGCTCTCGTGAGCAATCAGGGCGGAAGCCTCCGCGTTGTTCAGTATGAATGCCATCTCATCGCGCCGGTAGGCGGTATTGATCGTCACGGCGATACCGCCGATAAGCGCGAGGCCGAACCAGGTGTACAGGACTTCAGGAACGTTGGGGAGGAACAGGCAAACACGATCACCGTGGCCGATGCCCAAGTCGCGGAACATGGTAGCCGCGGATCGGCAACGGCGATAGAAATCGGCGTAGGTGACCTGCTGTCCGGCGATCTCCACGAATATCTTGTCGGGACTGGACCGGACCACAATCTCCAGGAACTCACCCAGGGATTTTTCCCACGACTGGCGATCAGACAGGGGGTCCAGACCAAGAATGCTGTTCATAGGTCAACTCGGGCACGGATCGCCGCAAACGTGCTGACGGCGACGGATTACGTAGGGTTCACGCTATCACGCGAGTTGGGGGTGGTCAAGCGACGAAATGAGCCGCACACTCCGGTGCTGCCTCATATGGACGGGATTGGAGCGGGACACAACCGGGACTGCTTTCTGTGACGGAGGATTGGCGTGGCCTTGAGGAATTGATACCAGCCCTCGGATGAGCGTCCATGCTAAAATTGGCCCCGCACTCAGATGAGCAAACCGCATCAAATCGTACTCGAAGGGCGCTCAAATTGCAGATAACCGGCAGAGGCGTTTGGATCGCCTTGACCTCCGCGATATTCTGGGCCGCATCGCTGGTGGCGATGCTGGCCGGCGGTTACATTGTGGCTGTGGGTACCCCGTGCCTCTGCGCCGACGTGAACGGGTTCATGCTGGGTGGCGGGCTGGTCATCATCCTCATGGGCGCCGCGGCGCTGCTCTGGTCCCGGGAGCTGGCGCGCCTGGCCGTTGACCGGCTGAGCAGACTGGCTGCGCAGCAGAAATAGCCGCTGCCGGGTATTCAGGCCACTCCGGCCTAGAGTTGGCGCAGCTTGGGATCCAGGCGGTCGCGCAACCAGTCTCCGAACACGTTGAACGCGATCACGACCATGGTTATCGCAACGCCGGGGATGATGGAAATCCACCAGGCGGTGGCGACCTTCGCCCGGCCGTCAGCGACCATCTGTCCCCACGACGGCGTGGGCGGTGGGATGCCGGCGCCGAGGAAGCTGAGGGAGGCTTCGGTCAGGATGACCAGGCCGACGTGCAACGTCAACATCACCATGAAGGAATTGAAAACGTTGGGCATTATGTGAACGAACATGATCCGGGTGCCGGAGCAACCGTGGACGTGAGCCAGCGCGACAAAGTCGTTGTCTTTGAGTCCCAATACCTCGCCTCGGGTGACCCGGGCAAACCTCGCCCAGAGAATCAGGGTCACGGCAAGGACCACGGTCAGCAGTCCTTGCCCCATGGTCACTGCTAACAATAAAGCGAACAGAATTGTCGGGAAGGCAAGGGTGGCGTCCACCGCCCTCATGATGAACGTGTCGATTTTGCCGCCGGCGTAGCCGGACAGCAGGCCCAGAACACCGCCGATAGCGCCGCCGGCCAAAAGAGCGGTAAACGCCACGATCAAGCTGACTCGGGCGCCGTAGATCAAACGGCTGAGAATATCCCGACCCAGGATATCGGTACCCAACAAGAACTTGGAGCTGCCCTCCGCCTGCCAGGCCGGCGGCTTGAGCTTGTCGCGCAGAGACTGCTTGGTTGGCGAATGGGGCGCGATGAGGGGCGCGAATATGGCCGCGAAAATCATGATCGCAATGATGACCACGGGTATCCAGGGAAGCCGCTTGAGCTCATACCTCAGCCGCTCCTGGCGGTCGCCGGATACCTCCAGTACCTGCACGCTGGCATCTACGCGGTCGCTGGCCATGTCGCTCCTAGTCGTACCTGATCCTGGGATTGATGTAGGCGTAGAGAATATCGACGACCAGATTGACGCCGAGGATGATTACTGCATCCAGCAGGATCACCGCTTGCAGCAGCGGGAAGTCGCGTTGCGCCACCGCGTCAATGGTGAGGCGGCCGATGCCAGGCCAGGCAAAGACGGTCTCGGTGACAATGGCTCCGGTGACAAACCCGCCGACAAAGACACCGAAGAGCGTCAGAACCGGAATCAGGGCGTTGCGCAGGCAATGCTTCCAAAAGACTTTCCACTCCTGCAAACCCTTGATCCGGGCTAATTTGACGTACTCGGTGTCCAACACCTCGAGCATGCTGGAACGGATCAGCCGCATGATCCCGGCGATGGAGAACGTGCCCAGGGTAAACGCGGGCAGGATGTAGTGGGCGGGTCCGCCCATTCTGCCGGGTGGGAGGACGTCCAGCCACACGCTGAATATGTAGATGCAGACGATGGCGATCCAGAAATTGGGGGTGGCCACGCCGAACACTGCGATGGCGCCGGCCACCTGGTCGATCCAGGTCCCGCGTTTGACGGCGGCGATAACCCCCAATGGGATGGCGACGCCCACCGCAATAATCATGGACAGCGGCAACAGCTTCAGGGTGTTGGGCAGTCGCTCGAAGAAGAGTTCCGCCGCCGGCTTCTTGTAGACCAGGGAGTCCCCGAAGTCGCCGCGCACGATACCGGTCAGAAACACGAAGAGCTGGACGTGGTACGGGCGATCGAGCCCCAGGTTCCGCTCGATGAACTGGCGCTCTTCCTCGGTGGCGTCCTCCGGGACCATGAGGTCCGCCGGATTCCCGGTGGCCCTCGCGAGGGCGAACACGATCAAAGCGACTATGAAGAGCAGGACAATGCCCTGCAAAAGCCGGTTGAGGATGTATTTTTGCAAATCCCCGACCTCAAAGAATGTTACGCGCCGGGCGGTTCGGCCCAATCCCGGCGCGAAAAGAGTGAAGGGTCAGGGGCGGCACTGCGGCTCTCGGGCGTGTCCCGGGAGATTTTGCAACCCCTGAACGACAGGTTCAGCGCTGACTACTGCCAGGGATTGCCCTCGGCATGCGGAATGCGATGGAAGACATCGCCGAGTTCACCGCGGCCGTAGATGCCCTGCCAGCGGCCCACGGTTTCCGGATTGGAGGCGTACAGGCTGACGCCCTGGACAATGGGGACGCCGATCCACTGGTCGGCCACCAGTTGGAGGATGGCATTGGTAGCTTCGGCGCGCTTGGCATCGTCACGCTCGGAGATGGCGATCTCGTGGAGCCTCAAGTATTCCTCTCCCACCGGTGTCAGACTGTCGCGATCGCCGAATGCCACGTGGTTGCTGTCGGGGTGGAAAGTGGACTGATACCGAGGCACCGGCAACGGCCGGCCCGCGTTACGGTAGATGGTAACGGCTCCGTTGAAACCCTCGCCCCATTCATCGTGGCTCGGCCGCCGCGTCATGGGGCTGAACACGCCACCCTCAACGATTTTCAGGTCGGACTTGATGCCGATCTCTTCCCAGAAACCGGTGACGGCCTGGCTGAGATCATTCATGTACGGCGTGCCGGAGAAGTTGGTGCTCCAGAAGGTGACTTCGAACCCGTCGGCATACCCGGCTTCAGCAAGCAGGGCCTTGGCGCGGTCCGGATCGTACACCAAGGCTTCTTCGCTCCACTTTTGCCAGCGGGGAACGTCCACGTCCACGCTGGTGGGGAAGGTCGCGAAGGGCATGGAGGGACGTCCAAATCCATTCAGAGTGAAGTCGATGATGTCCTGCCGATTGATGGCGAGGGACATGGCCTGGCGAACCCGAATATCACCGATGGGCAACTCCTGGGCCTCGGGCCAGTAGAGACCCCAGAACTGGTAGATGAACATGCCCACGCCCTCGATGACCGTGAGCTGCGCGCCGGCGGCTTCCACTTCAGGGGCGGACTCCGGCACCAGGTCGATGAGGTCAGCCTGGCCAGTGCGTACCATGGCCAGCTTGGTGCTCTCTTCGGGCACCAGCAGCAGGCTCAGGTTGGCATAGTGGGGGATGCCGCGGTGGGACTTGTCGAAGGCTTCGTACCGGAAGTAGTCGCCCACGGAGTGCTCGGCGTACATCCAGGGGCCGCTGCCGATGGGCTCCGCGCGGAAACCGTCATCGCCCACGGACTCAATATAGTCCTTGGGCATGATCTGGCCACCCTGGAACACCGCCCGGGTCAGCAGGCTCCAGAAATGAGGCTTAGGTCCGTCAGTGTGCATTCGCAGGGTCAGGTCATCGACAACCTCGATGGCTTCCTCGGACGGCTGCCTGAGCTGCCGGTTGAGTCGGTTGCCGTCGCCAACGACGCTTTCGTCATGGTACATGGTGCGCTCGAGGCTGAACTTCACATCGTGCGCGTCCAGAACTTCGCCGTTGTGGAAGACCAGGCCCGGCGCGATATTGAAAGTCCAGCTATTGCCGTCGGGGTCGATACCCCACTCCTCTGCCACGCCGGGGCCGACGCCGCCGTACTGGGACTCGTAGTTGAACCCAAGGAGAGCGTCGTAGATGGGCGCCTGGTACTGAGCGTGACCGGCGCGGCCTTGCAGGATTGGGTCGGTGACCTGCGCACCGAGGTTTTCCAGGCTCACGGTCAATGTGCCCGTGGGATCGTCCTGCTGGCGAACCACGCCCTGAACCGGCGGCACCGGAGTGGCAACCACCAGCACTTCCTTGATTACCTCAACCTCTTTCTCGACCACCACCTCTTTTTCGACTTCCTTCTCGACCTCAACCTGCTCGGTCACGACCTTTTCAACCTCGACCTGCTCGGTCACGACGCGGGTGACCTCGACGATCTGAGGCTCAGCGGGAGCCGCGGCTCCTCCGCAAGCCAGGACAAGCGCAAGGGATAGCGCTAATGAACCGAGCCAGACTGACTTTAACGACATACATTACCTCCAACGCCCAACGCATCTGCGGCGCGCTGGGCACGTCATCGACGGACAATACACTCCTCAGGTGAGACAGTCAACATTTTCGTCCCGCCAGCAGGGCCTTTCCAAAGTTAGTCCGTCACTCCGGCGAATGCCGGAATCTGGAACGTGCAGAAGACAGCGACCTCCCGCATTCCCGCTTTCGCAGGAATGACGATCGGCTGGCGCGGAGGTTACCGCAGCGACACTGGAAAGGCCCTGCCCGCTAGCCAGTTTACGAAGCAACGATTCAGGCTAATCCCGTTAGTACAATGGCGTCTGCCGGCTCACGCGTACCCAGTTTCGCCCGAATCGTCATTGCGAGCGAAGCGCGGCAATCTCGCTGTTGGATGGACCATTCTTCTGGCGACGAAATCGCCACGTCGATACGCTCCTCACGATGACAAATTGGGTACGCGTGAGCGTCTGCAGGATATGGCGTGGCCGGGGGCCTTGAGTTAGCATGGGACTGTAAAGTCGATAGTGAAATGGACTACAGCAGCGATTTGACGCGGTCGTCTCAATTGACAGCAGGCGGAGCGAATTTTAGACTCGGCTGCCCATTTGATACCCTGCCTGCATCCTCGGATTGATTCCAGTTGAGTTTATGGCCGTTTCAGTAGACGAAAAGTGCCTCCGTCTGACCGACGAAAGCGGTGAGCGCGGCGTATTGTTGGGGATGCAGTGCCGGCAGTGCGGGGTGTGTGTTTTCGGGCCGGCAACGTTCTGCCAATCATGCACGTCTTCCGACCTCAAAGCGGTCGAGCTGGCGCAACAGGGTACGTTGTTCAGCTTCACGATAGTGAGAGTGCCGCCTCCCGGCTGGCCGGGTCAGGTGCCGTACGTGCTCGGCGAGGTGGAATTACCGGAAGGGCCGCACGTGCTGGCCGAGGTAATCGATTGCGACCACGGTGACCTCCGGGTGGGAATGTCGGTCGCGCTGGCCTTGCAGCCGGTGGAGATGGAAGGCGTCGCAAACTCGGAGCGCGTGGTATACAAGTGGCGGCCGGTGTAGCCGCGATGTCATTGTCTTTTCGCGGTGACGCACGGCGCTACTTCGGCGATTGTTCGGAAATGGAGGAATGATGACTCAGTTTCGGCCAGGGCGCGACGTGATGGTGGTGGGCGTCGGGTTGCACGCCTTCGGGAGGTTTCCTGAGCAAAGCCTGTCGGACCTGGCGCGGGACGCAGTGGTGGATGCGCTGCGGGACTCCGGAGTGCCGTGGTCAGCGATACCGGTGGCCTACTTTGGCCACGTGTACTACCACGGCATGTCCATCGGTGAGACCACCCTGGCGCAACTGGGGCTGACGGGGGTGCCGATCATCAACGTGGAAAACGCGTGCTCCAGCGGGTCGACGGCGTTCTGGCAGGCGTACTGGGGGATCACGTCGGGCGTGTTCGACATGGCGCTGGCTTTCGGCGCGGAGAAGGTGCCCAGCGGCCCGGTGACGGTGACCGCGGAGAACAGCCCGGCGCGCTACATTGGCGGCGACCACATGATGGCCGGGTACGCGCTTCGGGCGAAACGGTACATGGAGGAGACAGGCGCTCCGGCGTCGGCACTGGCGCAGGTGTCGGTGAAGGCACGGCAGGCCGCGTCGATGAACCCGTACGCCCACCGCAAGGAAACGTACTCGGTTGAGGATGTGCTCAACTCGCGGCTGATCGCCGACCCGCTGACGCTTTACCAGTGCTGCCCGACCAGCGAGGGCGGCGCGGCGGCGGTGCTGTGCGCGGCGGACGTCATGGACACTTACGGCATTGACCGGGGCCGGGCCATCCGGGTCGCGGCGGCCGCGTTGACCTCGGGCAACTACAACGGGCGGGGCAGCGACCATTCGGCCTTCAGCCCCTACCGCACGGAACCGGCGGCGCTGCAAGCCTATGAGATGGCGGGCATCGGGCCGGAAGACGTTGACATCGCGCAGGTTCATGACGCGGCGACCATCGGTGAGCTGCAGCAGATCGAGGCGTTGCACCTGACGCCTTTCGGAGAGGCCTGGCGAGCGACGGAAGATGGTCGAACGGCGTTGGGGGGCGACATCCCCGTGAACACCGACGGTGGCTTGCTGGCGATGGGTCATCCCTTCGGGGCCAGCGGCATCCGCATGGTGCACGAGACGGTAACGCAGCTTCGAGGCGAGGCCGGGCTGCGGCAGGTAGAAAACGCGCGGGTCGGCGTGGCCCAGTGCTCCGGCGCCGGGGACGTTACGACGGTGCACATCCTGACGCGGTAGCGACCAAGCCGAGATTGCCGCGCTTCGCTCGCAATGACAACGGCTTCACGATCCGCGAGATTAAACGATGCAATCGCATTGACGAATATGGGATTTCGTTCCCTGGCGGGTTTGCGGAACGTTAGGATGGAAGGATCATGGCAAACTACATGATCATGGCGGCGATGCGGGGCCGGTTCATGTCCGAGCAGGGCAACCTGTACGACAACTTCCAGATGCTGGGGTACATGGAAGGGGCTTCGCCGTTCGACGCAGTGGCAGCGTTTTTCGATCAGCCCAAGTTTCCCATCGTGTGGGCGGACGTGGAGTACATGTGGGCGGAGAGGCTGGCGGACGATCCTGCGAACGGGCACCATGGGGAGTACGAGAAGGTCTACATCGCGTCGCTGCGCGAGCGTTGGGAAGGGAGCTCGCGGAATTAGCTATGGCATGGATGAACAGGATAAACCGGATAAGATTTGACACGGAGACCTAGGCCGTCGGGCTTCACGCGCCAGCACAGTGGACAGCAAAGTAGGGGCGAAAATATTTTCGCCCCCACGAATTTTTGGTTCCATGCCGGTTGTGGCAGCCTGACATCACACTGCAGCGGCTTTGTCGCGGAGGCGGGTGAACTCGCTGCGGAAGCCTTCGGCGAGGGCGCGGCGATCAGTGCCGTGGAGGACAAAACGGGCGCCCTGCTCGATCCAATACTCGGAGAGCTCGGGGGTCTGGTGATGTACTAGCGTGGGCAGACCCCTGGCCTCGCACTTGTCGATGATGCCCTTGACCGTCGTCTTGTAGATCTCCTGGGCGTAGTCGTCGGGCACGCCGAGGGAGATGCTCATGTCGTTCGGGCCGACAAAGATGGCGTCAATGTGGGGCACAGCGAGGATGGCGTCGAGGTTGTCGACGGCGGCCTGGCTCTCGATGCCGATGATGCAGATGTTGTCGCGGTTGCGGGCGGCGAGATACTCCTGGCTGGCGTCACTGGGGAACGAGCCGGACCCCAAGGCCTCCTCGGCGGCGGCGCCCTTGAGGGGGCGGAACTTGGCGGCCTTGACGACCTCGCGAACCTGGTCGACGGTCTCGCAGTAGGGGGCCAAGATGCCCTGGGCGCCGGCGTCAATGGCCATCGTGACGTAGTGAGAGTCGGGAATTGGGATGCGTACGATGGGGACAACGCTGATAGTGCTGAACATGGTCAGGTAGTCGCCCAACTCGCCGCGGCTGCGGGGGCTGTGCTCGGTGTCGATGATCACGTAGTCGAGGCCGACGCCATCGAGGATGGGGATCCAGCGGGGACTGCGGTTGATGCTGATCATGGTGCCGAAGATACGGCCGCCCTGCTGGAGGGTCTGCTTGAGGTCTGCGCCGCTCATGGGGTGGATTGCTCCTTGCGGTTGGGATGTGTCGGGAGTATAGCACGCAGCAAATCGAGACGATCAGGCGTCGGTCAGATGTGCTACACTGAGCGCGACGAAAAGGATCGATTCGATTGCATTTTCCGGGGTAGTTGTTGCGGAATCAGTATCGTTATATCGGCGAACAGGGTGTTTGGGACGCGGTGGCGGAGGAGTTGCGTCAGGCGCCGCGACTGGCGCTGGATACTGAGCGGAATGGCCGCTTCGCGTACCGGGAACGGATCTGCCTGATACAGATTGCCGACGGGCGGAGCACGTACCTGTTGGACCCTTTGGCGGTCAAGGGTCTCGACGCGCTGGGCGACCTGCTGGCAGACGAGGCTGTGGCAATCGTAATGCACGGTTGCGAAGAGGACGTGCGTTACTTCGACCGTGACTTCGGCTTTGAGGTCAGCAACCTGTTCGACACCGGACTGGCGGCGCGGTTTCTGGGGGTATCGAGACCTAATCTGGGCGCAGTGCTGGAGGAGTTCTGCGGGGTGGGGATCGCCAAGGACCCCAAGTTGCAGGTGTCGCACTGGGGCCTGCGACCGCTCTCCGGCCCGGCGCTGGAGTACGCCGCTAGCGACGTGCATCACCTGCTTCCGCTGGCGGATGAGCTGGAGTACCGGCTGGACAAGCTTGGCCGCGTCGGATGGGTACGCGAAGAGTGCATGCGGTTCGAGGCGCTGAGGCATCCGCCGGAGGAACCACTGGAAACCGCGTTCCGGCGGGTGAAGGGATGGGAAACGCTCAATCCAAGAGAAGCGGCGGTGCTACAGGAACTCTACGCGTTCCGTGACGGGAAAGCGTGCGCGTGGGACGTTCCTCCAACTCAGGCGGCGAGCAACGGCGACCTGCTGGAAATCGCGCAATGCGGCGGAAACCTGCCACGAGGGGTGGGGGGAATGTTAGCATCCCGGTGCTTCGGCGAGTTAATGGAGGCCATCGACCGGGGGATGACCGGACCGGAGGCTCCCAAGCCGCCCAGGCCGGATCGCGGCGGCGATCCATGGACGCCGGAAGGGAGAGAGCGTCTGAAGGCCCTGAAGCAATGGCGGACGAGGCTGAGTGCAGAGCTGGATCTGGCGGTCAGCCACATCTGGCCTACCACCAGCCTGGAGAGGATCGCCCTGCGACCGGAGCGCCTGGGACAGGAAATAAGCGGTGGCTACGGCGAAGTGAGGGAGTGGCAGCGTGCGGAATTTGGGGAAGGTTTGAGCAAGCTGGTTGGCAGCTGGGTCAACGGGTAGAGGCGACGTCCCTCCGGCTCTAATGGCTAGTGGAAGATTAGATACCGGGCAACTGTCCGAAGGACTTGGTGACCGGGGCATCGGCGTTCAGGCCGCCGGGTTCGTCGTCGTGGGCTGCGTGAGCCTGTTCGTTTTGCAATGGTGGTCAGGGAGCGAGCATTTCCTGTACCATGGATTTGAGGTCCTGGTGACCAAGCTCTACTGGGCGTTCATCGTGCCATTGGCCGCCACCTTTGACTGGATGAGAAAGATGTTTGAAAAAGGCAAAGCAATCCGAGAGGCGAAGAAAGCCGAAATTCTGGCGAAGGCGCTTCAAGAGGAACGCCAGCGGATCAAGGCACAACTGGAAAGGAATGGTGTTTCGCTGACGCCGGAGGTGGCCGCCCGCATATTTAACGAAAGCGGCGACGACCGTTAGACCGACGATAATTTTGGGTGAGTTGGGGGCTCCACACGGCGGTGGTCCGGCCGGCTCAGGCGCCGAAGGTCATCAGTTCCTCACAGAAGCGGGCGGTGTTGAGAAGGTCGGGAACCACGACGTACTCGTCGATGGTGTGCATCAGGTTGGTGGACATGCCCACTACGACGCTCTCGATGCCGTGCAGGCGGAACACGTTGCCGTCGGTGCCGCCACCGGAGGGGCGAATGTCCGGCTGGAGGCCCATGTCACGCATAACCCGGGTGACGAGCTGTGCTGTCGCCTCGTTGGGATCGAGGCGATACATCTGGAACATCATCTCCAGGTTCTCGTTGATCTCAGCCTCAGTGTAGCGGCCGCGGATGGTGTTTACGGCGGCAACGAGCTGAATCCGCAAGAGCTCCAACGACTCCATGTTCATGCTGCGGAACTCGCCGGAAACGGTGGCCTCGGAGGGGACGGCGTTGCGCACAGTGCCGCCGGTGATGGTGCCGACGTTGAAAGTGGTCTCGTGGTCGATGCGGCCCTGGGGAAGTTCGGCGATGATGTCGCTGGCGATCCGGATGGCCGACAAGCCCTTCTCAGGTTCCACGCCGGCGTGGGCGCCCCGGCCCTTGATGTCGATGTCAAAGGCCATGTAGGTCGGGCTGCCGCCAGTGATGGAATTCACCGGGCCGTTGCCGTCGAATACCACGGCCTCAGTGCTGGAGATCATTGAAAAGTCGAGATTCGACGCCCCCACGAGGCCGATTTCCTCGCCCCGGGTGAACACCACTTGGACGGGTCGGCGGGGGCGGCCGTCCTCATGCACGGCCTGGAGCGCCTCCAAAATCGCGGCGACGCCGGCCTTGCAGTCGCCGCCGAGGATGGTGCTGCCGTCGGAGGTGATGCGGTCGCCAACCACCTGGGGCCGGATGCTGCGGCCGGGGTCGACGGTATCCATGTGGGCCGAGAGCAGGAGGGGATTGTCCCCATCCTCGCGGGCGATGACGTTGCCGTGCTCGTCGCGGGCGACCTGGAAGCCCAGGTTGGCCAGCCGGTCGGAAACGTGAAGGGCGACGTCCCACTCCTCACCGGACGGGCTGTCGATGCGGACCAAGTCGCAGAAGTCGTTAATCAATCGTTCCTGGTTAGGCATGGCGTTCCTCGCTGGTGAGACGGTGCTGTTCGTGCGTGTTCCGGTTTTCTGTGCGCGGCTCCGCGGCTGGCAACGGCAAAACCGAGTAAGTGCAAGCAGCGCCATCAGGTTGCCTATTATATCGTGGGTAACTAGAATTATGAGCCATGCTAGGAGAGTTCAGCATACGCCACGCCGTAGTCGATGATGGGGAAACCATCACCAGATTCAACGCCGCTATGGCGCTGGAAACGGAAGGGATATCGCTGGACCGGGCGACGCTGCGATCCGGTGTCGACGCCGCGCTGGTGGACGAAACCAAGGCGTTCTACCTGATCGCGGAGGCTGACGGAAATCCGGTGGGCCAACTGATGGTCACCACGGAGTGGAGCGACTGGCGCAATGGCTGGATCTGGTGGATCCAGTCGGTTTATGTCAAGCCGGAAGCGCGGCGTCAGGGCGTGTACCGTCGGCTGTACGAGCGGCTCACGGACATGGCGGGATCACGTGGCGACATTCGAGGGATGCGGCTTTACGTGATGCGCGAAAACCGGGTGGCAAAGCGGACCTACGAAGCCCTGGGCATGAGCCATTCCGAATACGATCTGTACGAAACTGAGCTCTGAGTGCGCCCACGGGCGCCTGGATTCCGAATCCAAACGTTGGCACGGACGGAACAGGCGTCAGACACGATGCCAAAGTCACGCTGAATGGGACAACAATATCAGTCAACGGGCGAACGAGATGACTACAGGCGGCGATTTACCGACGGAATTCCACTACACGGCGCGGGGGCAACTGGCCCTGAGGGCGGGCCAACTGCACGCCGCTATCGACGATTTCAACCACGCGCTGGCAATCAACGATGAGTTCGCGCCGGCCTACTATTACCGGGGCTTGGCATACCGCAACGGCGGGGACCTGAACCAGGCGATTGCGGATTACACGCGGGCTATCATCTCCGACCCGGAATATCCGGTCCCTTATTACGCCCGTGGCGTGGTGAGACGCCATCTGGGCTTTTACGAGGACGCGATCAGCGACTACTCGGCGGCCATAGAACTGGAGCCGGACGATGCCGATTACCACTACGCGCGCGGGGTGGCGCGGATTTCGCTGGGGCACTACGAAGAAGCCATCGCGGACTTCCTGGCGTGCGCGCGCATCAACCCGGACCACGCCAACGCCCAGTACAACCTGGGCATCGCCTACCGGGACACCGGGGACCGGGACACGGCTCTGGACTACTACAATCGCGCGATAGATCTGCGGCCGGGTGAGCCGGACTACCGCTACGCACGGGGCAATCTCTACAGCGACCGTCGCGAGTACGACGCGGCCATTGCGGACTACGACGCCGCCATCGCGCTGGTGCCCACGTTTGCCAACGCGCTCTACAACCGAGGAATCGCCAAGCGCAACCTGGGAGAGCCGACCGACGCCATCGCCGATTTTGACCTGGCGCAGCAGTGCGGCATGGATACGGCGACGCTGCACCACAACCGGGGAGTGGCGCGGGCTGACCTTGGCGATCACGACGCGGCAATAGCGGAATATGAAATCGCCATCGGAAAGAACGCCGAATTGGCCGGCGTCTGGCTGTCGATGGGAAACTCAAAGGCAGCGTTGGGAGATTTCGAGACGGCCGTTGCAGCCTTCAGCAAAGCGGTGGAACTGAACGACAACCTACCCGACGCATACCGGGGCCGTGGTCTGGCCAACCGCGCTCTGGGCAACGAAGACGCAGCAGCGGCGGACCTGATGGAGTACGCGCGGCGGACCGGCGGAAGCGCATGACGGCCGCCGATTCCTGGAAAGGACTGCGAGCCGGCGATCAAATCGGCAACCTGGAATACGTGGTTGATGCGTCGACCCTGGCCCAATACCGGCAGATAGTGGGCGACAACGGTTGCTTCCCCAATATGCTGGCGGAAGACTGCCGGGCGTTGCTGGCCAAAAGCGGCGGCGAAACGTTGACTGGGGTGTGGCAGCGGTTCGATTTCATGCGGCCGCCGATCATGGGACGGCGGATACAGGTCGGCGGATGGGTGCGAGAAGTGGGGGAGAAATCCGGAAACGCCTGGATAAGAGCGGCGGCTTTTGCGGTGGACGAGATTGGAACCGAGATCCTGCGGTCCGAAGCCGCCTTTGTCATTGGCCAAGAGGCTGCGTTCCCAAAGCAATACGCAGAAAGGATGGAGGTCGAACCGGTAACAGCAAACCTGGCTCGGGCACGCGCGGGCGATAACGCTCACCTGGGAGGACTGCGGCTGCCAGACGGGGAGCAGTTGAGCGACTTTCGCCGCGTTGCGAACACGATGGCCGGCATCGACATGGCTCCGGATAGCAACGGGCTGACGTCCATCACGGCGGGATGGCTGGAAAGCCTGATGGGGGCCAATTTCGGCGAGGACTTTCGCTGGGGCGGCCGGCTGTCGATTGCCCATCACGCAGCCGTGACCCCGGGCATGGAACTGCGTTGCGACGGCGTGGTGCTTGGGCACGACACCGACGCGGCCGGCGTGGCGACGCGGCTGGTGGTGATGGCGGTTCGGGATGCGGGCGGCTATCGTGTGGCGACGGCAGAAGCCGCGGTAAAGTCGCCAAGCCCGCGACTGGCTTGATGGCGGGCAGTTTGGCTCTGAGTTGTTGCAGGACCACCCGCGTCCGGACCATTCGCGTCATGACATCAAGAACACTACGGAGGATTTATGCAGCAACGTGAGTCGCCCAACGTGCCCATCCGCGAGGACTGGCAGACGGGGCTGGCGATTGTCGCTCACCCGGACGACCTGGAATACGGCGGGGCGGCGGCGATCGCCAAGTGGACGTCGCAGGGGAAGCGCATCACCTACGTCATGGTGAGCCGGGGCGAAGCGGGGATCGACGGAATGCACCCGTCGGAGGTGGGACGGCTGCGATCCCAGGAGGAGATCAACGCGGCGAGGGTTGTGGGGGTGGACACGGTGGAGTTCCTGGACCACACAGACGGAGTGATAGAGTACGGTTTACCGCTGCGGCGCGATCTGAGCCGAATGATCCGCAAGCACCGACCCGACGTGGTGATCACCATCAACCATCACCTTCAGTTTTTCAGCGGACATCTGAACATGGCGGACCACCGGTGGGTGGGATTGGCGGTGTTTGACGCGGCGAGGGACGCGGGAAACCGTTGGATATTTCCAGAGCTCCTGGACGAAGGGCTTGAGCCGTGGAACGAGGTCCGTTTCGTGGCGGTGTTCGGCGCGACCGTGCCCACGCACGCGGTGGACGTATCGGAACACTGGGAGACGGGCCTGGCGTCGCTGCGTGAACACAAGGTGTACCTGGATAACCTGGGCGACGTGGGGAACAGCCCCTTCGAGTTTCTGACGGCGCACGCCCGCGAAGCGGGAGCGGGGTTCGGATGCCGCTACGCCGCCTACGCGGAACTGGTGCTGATCAACGAGCCGTTCTAGCACTGTTTGCCCGGGGCGCGCACGAATTTGCATGGATGCACAGGATGGAAAGGGAGTACAAAGCATGGCGGGATTCAGCGAGCAATTGCGAGCAGAGGCGGAACCGATCTGGCGGGCGATATTCCGGCATCCGTTCCTGAGAGAGATAAAGGACGGAACGCTGCCCCTGGAAACTTTCCAATACTACCTGGGGCAGGACTATCACTACCTGGAAGGGTTCGGCCGAGCCGTGGCGATGACGCTGGCCAAGGCTCCGGACGCCGAACTGTTGCAGGACCTGGCGCATCGGGTGATGACACCCGTGGAGCGGCCGCTGCACCACCAACTGATTGAAGCAGCGGGGCTGACCATGGAGCAAGTTGAGGGAGCCAGCAGGTCGCCGACGAACACCGCCTACGTCAACCACATGCTGGTGACGGCGGCGATGTACGGGCTGGGTCCCACGGCGGCGGCGCTGCTGCCTTGTCCCTGGACTTATCACCTGCTGAAGGACGAGGTGGGGCAGTCGGAACATCCACTGTACGGGCAGTGGACGCGGTTCTACGTGGAAGGGTTCCTGCAATCCAGCGTGGACGCATGGACGGGCTTCGTGGACGAGATGGCGGATCGGGTCGGTGAACAGGAGCGGGAGGCGATGCGCTACGCTTTCATGGCCAGCAGCCGGTACGAGTACATGTTCTGGGACGCCGCCTACCGACGCGAGGGATGGCCGGTGTAAGGTCGGTCGGACCGAGCGGAATCGAGATCGGCTGAAGCGGGGCGACGAACATTCTGGGAGGCGTTACATGCCATACGCAGACATCAACGGGACGCAAATGTTTTACGAGAGTCACGGAGAGGGGCCCGCCCTGGTGTTTGCCCACGGACGGGGCGGCAGCCATCTCAGCTGGTGGCGGCAGGTACCGGTATTCCAGCGCGAGCATCGCTGCATAACATTCGACCACCGGGGCTGGGGACTGACGCCCGGCTCCGGCGGGGAACCGGAACCGGCCGAATTCGTCGCTGACCTGGAGGCATTGCTGGCCTATTTGGGGATCGACCGGGCAACGCTGGTTGCGCAGTCCATGGGTGGCGTGACGAGCCTGGGGTTCGCGCTGGCGCATCCGGAGCGGGTGACCGGGCTGGTGCTGGCGGACACCACGGGCGGGATCGGCGACCCGTCGGTGGTATCACTGCTGGAAGACGTGCATCCGCCGGAGGACCCGCTGCGACGGGCGCTGAGCGACGGGTTCATCGACGGCCACCCGGAGCTGACATTCCTCTTCGGATCTATCGGGAGGATGAACCCGCCCATGCCGCTGAGCATCGTGTCCGGGCTGTTCCGCAACCCGGCGGGGCCGCAGGCCGGCGACCTGGCCGGCTTCACGGTGCCGACGCTGCTGGTGGTGGGCGCGGAAGACCGGATCTTTCCGCTACACGTGATCGAGGCGGCGCACCGGCTGATACCAGGGAGCCGGTTGGAGGTAGTCGCCGGGGCGGCGCATTCGACCCACTACGAGCAGGCGGAAATCTTCAACGGATTACTGGCCGGGTTCCTGGCGGAGATCGGCGCGGGAGCTATGGGTGTAGCTGCGGACGATTAGAGCGCCAATCCGCAGGTTCATCAACCAAAAGTAACAGGGGCGGAAAATTTTCCGCCCCTGGGCATTTTGGGTTCGTATTGCCAACGCGGGCGACTAGAACGGAAGGTGCTCCGCGATGTCGTTCTCGGTGCGGAAGGGGCCCCACTCGCGCGGAACGTTGAGCAGGCGGTCTTCCAAGTCGTCGACGCTGTTCTGGCCGCAGTAGGCCATGGCGCGGTTGAACTCTTCGCGGAGGAGCTCCAGCATGTGGTGAACACCCTCGGCTCCGTTCACCGCCAAACCCCAATAGAGGGGACGACCGACGGCGACGGCGCGGGCGCCCAGCGCCAGGGCCTTGAGCACGTCACTGCCCCGGCGCACGCCGGAGTCAACGTACACCTCGGCCTTTTCGCCGCAGGCGGCAACGATTTCAGGAACCATCTCAATGCTGGAGAAGGTGCTGTCGAGTTGGCGACCGCCGTGGGTGGAGACGAGCACGCCATCGACGCCGTGTTCGACCGCCATTCGGGCGTCTTCCGCGACGCGGATGCCCTTGAGCACCAGCGGGAGATCCGTCAGGCTGCGGAGCCACTCAATCTCCTGCCAAGTCAGGGGCGGCGACTGGGGCATTTCCCAACGCGGCGACTCGTCGGTGCCGCTGACCGCCGCCAACTGGTCCTGCTGCTCGCGGAAGTTGCCGAGTTCACCAGGGCGCTCGTACCGGTTGCGGACGTCCCGCTCCTTGGGGCTGGGCGCCGGGGTATCCACGGTAAGGACGATGGCCCGATAGCCGGCGGCCTCAGCGCGCTTGACCAAGTTCTCGGTTATGTCGTAGCCGCGGTGGTAGAGCTGGAACCACAGGGGCCCGGTGGCAGCCTCGGAAATCTCCTCCAAGCTGCAGTTGGAAGAGGTGCTGCACATCATAAGGGTGTTGGACATGCCAGCGCCGCGGGCGGTGGCGCACTCGGCCTCCGGATGGGCGTTCCCATGGCCGCCGGTGGGGGCGATCATAACGGGGAAACTGATGTCCTGGCCGAGGACTGTCGTGGAGACCTTGCGCTCGGTGGTGTCGCGCATGAAACGCGGGCGCAGGGTCAGCGCCTCGAAGGCAGATCGATTGCGGGCGGTGGTGATCTCGTCCATCGAACCGGCTTCGATGAACTCCCAGTTGTTGTGGGGCAGCACCTGCTTGGCCCGAGCCTCATAGTCGTAGAGGTTGATGGGGTCCATTCTCATGCTGATACTCCGGGGTTGACTCTATTGGAAAGGTCAACTGTTGGGATGCCGCAGATTAGCATCACAGGTTGAGCCTGACAATAGCGTCAGCGACGTCCGGGAGCATTCGATACTCGTCAGCGTTATTGTCGAAAGACATGGGATGGGGGAGAGCCACGTTGTGAACGCGGCGTATGCGTCGAACGGCGTGCCCCTGGGAAGAGAGTCGGCCTGACAGCTGGCGCACGGTCAGGTGCATTTCTTCCAGCAACGCCTGGCGGGAACGCACGTAGCCGGCGCTTTCAGCGACTCTTTTGTAAATTTCCCTAGCGTCATCGGCCAGGAAGCCCCAGAAGGCACGGACATGTTCGATGGTCCAACGACCTTCGGGAACCGCGGGCGCCGCGTCTAACTGTGCATCATTGGACAACTCCGCAGGCGCGGACGCCACGGACGTTTCAGTTGCATTATCAACAGGTGCAGCGACAGTAGCATCACCGACGGCAAGTCGCCGGATCGCAACGATCACATCATCGGCTTCGCCTTCAAATGTCAGGGCAACCTTTACCATTGTTTTACCTCGCGGTGTCAGTTCCGTGACAAGTCTAACACATTATTACGAGCGGTCAACGCACCCTTTAGGTGTTGGGCGGATAGACGACTGTACAAGTATCGAATCAAAAGGGCGGGTGTTGAACCCGCCCTTGAACAATGCCGGCTGGCAAAGCTGAATACGCTTATTCGCCTTCGTCGTGGGGACCAAAGGGGACGATGCCCGGAATCCACCATTTCTCCCAAGTTTCGTCGATGCGTTCCTGGAAGAACTTGAGGTCCTCTTCGGTGAGGTGCGCAAAGCGTCCCTGGCGCTGGAGATAGTCCGTAACGGGCTTCCGGCGGCGAATCCCGCGGGCGATGGCGCGGGACGGACCGTTCAAGATCAGCTCCCCGTCAACGATTTCGTATTGCACCCAGATGCCGGTCTCCACGGCCAGCATCCCCAGTTCATGGGAATACTTGGGGTCGTAGTCCCAACCCTTGGGACAGGGGTCGATGCTGTGGATGAAGGTGGGGCCTCCGATGGTGAGGGCGCGGCGGATCTTGTTGGTGAAGTCCGGCCCGTAGGAGCCGCAGGCGGTGGCAACATATCGGACGTCGGGATGCCCGGCGGCCAGCATGGGAACCGTGTTCTTCTTCCAGCGCCGGTTCATGATGCGATGAACCTTGCCCGGAGGGGAAAAGGTGGAGTTGGCGCCCCACGGGCTGGAACCGGACACCTGGATGTCGGTGTTGGCGTAGGATTCGTTGTCGTAGCAGAGGATGAGCAGGTTGTACTCGTCGTGCTGCAGGGCCGCCGAAATGGCAGACAGTCCCATATCCACTCCGCCGCCGTCGCCGCAGAAGGCGATGACGTTGATGGGTTCCTCTTGCATCTTGCCCTTGCGCATGAGGGAGGCCAAGCCGGCGGCGGTGCCAGTGGCAGCAGAGCCGCTGGAACCAAGCTGGGTGTGCATCCACGGCACGACCCACGGGGTGCTGTAATAGGTGGTGTTGGCCACGTACATGCAGCCGGTGCTGCCCACCACGATGGTGCGGGGGCCGGCGGCCTTGATCATCAGGCGCATCACGAGGGCGGATTCACAGCCCTGGCAGGTGCGGTGGCCGGAGGTGAAGCCCTCGAACACCGGGATCTGCTTGACGCCCCTAACCTGGGGGAGCTCTTGGGTCATGGTAGTCATAGCGGCACTCCTATTCGCGGACACCGATCCAGGTGTTCTCTTCCTTGACGTGTCCGGCGTCGATTGAGTCCTGGACCATGGAGGTCATCTCTTCCACGTCGCGCACCAGAACTTCGCGGCCACCGAGGCCGGCGATGAAGCTCTGCATGAGCGGGCGGTTGTCCAGGGTGTACAGGGCGGAACGGATCTCGTTGAACAGCACGCCGCCGTAGGAGGGCGAGCCGTAGGAATAGTCACGGTCGATGACGCCGACGGCCTGGCAATGGCTCAGGGCCTCGCGGATCTCATCGGTGGCGAAGGGTCGGAAGAACTTGACGCGCACAAACCCGACTTTCTTGCCCTGCTCGCGCATGCGCCGGACGGCGACGCGAACGGGCATGGCCAGGGTGCCCATGCCGACCAGGACGATCTCCGCGTCGTCGGTCATGTACTCTTCGATGAAGGGGCTGGGGTCGCCGCGACCGAAGAGCTGCTTGAACTCGTCGTAGGCTTCCTTGATGACGTCGCTGGTGCGGCGCATGGCGTCGTCGGTCTGACGGCGGATTTCCATGAGCCAGTCCTCGTTAACCTGCGGGGCGACGGTGATGGGGTTGTCCGGATGGAGTTGCAGGCGTCCGCGATCATACTGGGGCAGGAATTGATCGACCTGTTCCTGGGTGGGCACGTTGACGATGGCCTGCGAGTGGGTGAGGAAGGAGCCGTCGCAGGAGATGGCGGCGGGCAGGAAGACCCGGGGGTCTTCCGCGACGCGCCAAGCCAGCAGCGCGGTATCCAGCGCCTCCTGAGCGGTGCCGACCCAGTAGAGCATCCAGCCCAGGTCGCGGACTGCCATGGCGTCATTGTGCTCGACGCCGAAGGCTCCCGGGTCGTCCAGAGCGCGGTTGCCGACCATCGCCACCACGGGGAGACGCAGGCCGGCGGTTACGGTGATGGCTTCGAAAGCGTAGAACCAGCCCACGCCGCTGGAGCCGCAAAAGGTGCGGGCGCCGACAGCCGAGGCGTGCTTGACGATTTCGAACTGGGAGTGCTCACTTTCCGCGACGATGAAGTCGCAGTCGAAGGCGCCGTCGGCCTTGAGCTTCGACACGTACTGCATGACCGTGTCGTAGGGCCGGATGGGATAGGCGGTGATAACGTCGACGTCGGCCATCGCGCAGGCGATGGCGATGGCCTCGCTACCGCTGATGAGCTCCTCGCGCTCGGTCTGGTAGAGGGTTTCAGTGGCCATCAGTCATCGTCTCCAGTAAGGGCAACTTCGGATTCAGATTCGGCTTCGTACTTGCCCGGGCTATGGTAGCCGTGGCTGCGCTCGGAGTCGGCGTCGTGGGCCTTCTGGACCTCGATCAATTGGGTCATCCACTTTTGGTAGCCGTCCTTGTCGCGCTTCCAGTGCTCCCACTGGCTGTTGTTGTCGTTGAACTCCGCTTCGTTGACCATGGTGATGCAGTCGGCCACGGGGCACACGGCTTCGCAGACGGCGCAGCCGCAGCAGGCTTCCATGTTGGCGTCGTACAGACCATCGGGGGTCACGTCGAAGCAGGTGTCGGGGCACTGGAGCCAGCACAGGGTGCACTTGATGCAGGTGTCGAAGTTGATCACGGGACGCATCGAGCGCGTGCTGAACTTCTTGAAGACGCTGTTGCGAGTGGGTTGGTAGCCCTGCTCTCCCCCGTCCGCCGGCGAGTTGATGGGATCGTAGCTCTCTCCCAGGGAGCCCCCGCGGAAGCCGGTCGCGTCGTCGATACCCCTGATGACCAGGCCATCTTCCATGTCGCGCCAGCCGAGCAGCTCGAAGCTGAAAGGCGTTTCGTCGTTGCCCTCGCCGGGCTCCACGGGACGCTGAATCGTGCGATCAAAGGAGTTGCGGGCGGACGTGAGTTTCAAACCTCCCCATCCCTGGTCGTCCAGAGCGGCCAGCATGGAGTCGAGGCTGACCAGCTCGGGGCAAACTTTGGCGAGAGCGCCAAGGATACGAACGTCGGTGTGGTCGTCCTTATACACCCAGAGACCGGAGAAACTGGTGGTGGCGGGTACGATGGACAGGTTGTAGGCGGAGTCCTTCTGGTGGATGTCCTCGATGAGGGCATCGGCTTCCTGGCGGGAAGTCACAATGAGGGTTCCGCCGGGCTTAGTGAGGGCGTTGATGGGCTGCAAGCCGTACCAAGCCCAGGACTCGATACCCTTGCACATGGTGTCGTCAACGTTAATGGTGACGTCCACCTCGCGGGCCTCGTAGACCGCCAGGTTTTCCTCGAGTTCCTCTGGGCTGTCGGACACGATGGCGAACTGCTTGGCAGGGATGCCGTTCCGTTCGGGGGAGTCGCCATAGCGACCAAAAGCTGTGCCTATTTTGCCTTCTTTACGGGCGGCAAAAACGATGGTGCGGACGATGTTCCGGGCCAGGGTTTTCTGAAAAATCCCCCGGTACACCACCTCCACTGCCACTGTGCTCATGTTGGGGAGGCCTCCTCGGTGAGTGATGCGGCATTATAGCATGGCGATGGGGAGGTTTCTTGCATGGATGGACGGGATAGAATGGCTAGCGCGGGTCCTAAAGTAGCGCTCCCTACACTGGGTAAAGGCAGTCGGAGATGTCCGTAACGCAATCATGCTGGATTTTTTGTTCATTGAGGCGGAGGACGAAACCGTTGACGCTCTTGTTGAAATTCGCCAAACACTCGACGAGCTCGTGGGGGATACTCGCAGCGAACCGGATGGAATAGTCATCTTTGAACGCCACGACTATTACAGATTGAAAAGCCCGTTGCTCAAGATTCCGGATCGGACTGAAAGGAACTGTTCCGTTTGACTTGCGCCCGCCCTTGATTTGATAGCGCTTGCCGTCCTTGTCGGTTGCGTCGAACCCCTTTTGGTTCTTGTCCGCCATCTTCAATTTCATCCGATCACAGACCAGCCATTCGGTATAGTCGCCAATGGGATTGTTGCGCGTCTTAACGATTCCCTGACACAACGACTCTTCAATCACCGCCCCGTGAGTTTGGAGCAGTTCAATTTCGGTCATTTGCGCTAGATCTTTCACGATGGTTCCTCACTGGTGTCCGGCTATTTCCAGTAGACGATCAACCAGCAACTTGGTTTTCGCAACGCCTTCGGCAACTTTTGCGGGCAGCATAAAGCCCTGGTCGGCGTTGCCGTGTAATCGCCAAGTGTACGCGAGCCAGTCTTCCAAGTGATAGTTGCCCAGTTCCGAGGCCAATTCCTCTACGAAACGGCGTTTTGAAACATATTGAACCGCATTACGGCTACGCGACACCGCGGCGGCGTTGATGGCATGCTTGGCCGCGTGCCAAGCTTGATTCGACGCTTGAAGCAGCTCGCCGTCAGCTACGTTCCGCTCGGCCCTCGTCATGCTCAGTCGCGCTTCGACGGCGTGCTCCGTAATGGTCAGCATCCCGTGCTTCTCCCTGGGGGAGACAGCGTCAGCATACGGTTGACAAACCTGTGAACTAACGGTTGGAATCCGAGGATATCGTCCCTCTCCAAAAAACCGTATTCAGCGTTGTCGCGGAACATTTCTGCGGTGTGGAACTGGCTCAGGATTCCCGCTTGCTCGCCATGCTGATGGTCCATTTTGCGAATCGCCGCGTCGATTGCTTCGTCGGTATCAGCCGACCAGCCATGCCGTTGGGCGGCTACCAATGATGCTTGACGTGCCGCCAACCAAAGGTGTTTAGAACAGCCCTTGTCATTGTCTCGCCCCAGCTCCCTCAGCGACTCCACCAAGTATTCTCGCGCCAAATCGCTCGGGTTGGGCAGTTGCTTCTCTTCCACGATCTTTGCTCCCACTGAGCTGGCTTCAGTGAATTCACAGGAAAATTGTTAACACTCTCGTATGCTACACTGCCCGCTGACCTACGGCAAAGGAGCACGTTGCAATGGCCCAACGGATGAACGCAGGGGAGGCGGTAATCGAGCTGCTGAGGCAGGAGGGAGTGAGCAAGATCTTCGGGATCGTCGGCTCGTCCTTCCTGGACGTGCTGGACCCGCTTTACGACCGCGACGACATGGAGTTCGTCGGGGTACGGCACGAGCAGGGCGCGGCGCTGATGGCCGACGGCTACAGCCGCATCGCCGGCGCACCCTCGGTGTGCCTGGTGACCAACGGGCCGGGCGTATTGAACCTGACATACGGGATCGGGTCTGCTTACGTGGCCCACTCGCCCGTGGTGGTGCTGGCGCCGTCGGCGTCACGGGACCACCAGCACCTGGACTCGACGCAGGAGTTCGACCAGGTGGCGCTGTTCGAGCCCATCACCAAGGCCAGCTTTTCCATCAACAAGAACGAACGGCTGCCGGACGCGCTGCGACAGGCGTTCCGCATCGCCACCTCGGGGAAGATGGGGCCGGTGCTGGTGGACATTCCCCGCGACTTGCTGCCGGGGGCGGAGGTCGACGTGGACCTAATGGCTCCAACAGCCTACCGGACGGGCCAGGGTCATTCGCGCGGAGACCGGGCGCAGGTGGAGGCGGCGGCTCAGGAGATACTGGCGGCGAAACGGCCGGCGATCGTGGCCGGCGGCGGCGTGGAATGGAGCCTGGCGGACCCGGCGGTGGCAAGGCTGTCCGAACTGACCGGCGCACCCATCGTTACGTCCTACGGGCGGGCCGACGCGGTGCCCAACGACCATCCTAACTACCTGGGGCACCTGGGTCGATTGGGAGCGCAAGAGGCCATCGAGGCGATCAGAAACGCCGACGTGATCGTGGCGGCCGGAACTCGGTTGGGACAGTCGACGACGTTCTTTGACAACCGATTTATTCCCGCCGACGCGCGCATCGTGCATATCGAAATTGACCCCAAGGAAATCGGGCGCATTTACCCGATTGCGGTGGGAGTCGAGGGCGACGTAGGCGCGGTGGTGGACGAAATCAACGGCATCGTGGCGGCGGCGGAACTGCGGCCGGACCCCGAGTGGACGCGGCAGGTAGCCGGCTGGAACGCAGCGCGGGAGGCCCGCTTGCAGGCGGAAGAGACGCTGACCGGGGACTACATCAAGCCGCAGCGGGTGTACGCCGAGCTGCGCAAAGTGATGCCCCGGGACGCGATTGTAGCGCTGGACGCGGGGCTGGCGCCTAACTTCGGGCAGGACAGGTTGAACTACTACCAACCCCGGAGCCTGATCATGGCGCTGGACCTGGGCGGTCTGGGGTTCAGCTTCCCGGCGTCCATTGGCGCGAACTTCGCGGCTCCGGAACGGCCGGTGGTGAACTTCAACGGCGACGGCGGGTTCCTCTTTAACGCTCAGGAATTCGAGACCGCGGTGCGCTACGGGTTGAAGAACATATCGGTGGTGATGAACAACGACTGCTGGGGCTCGGAGAAGGCTTATCAGAAGTATGCATTCAACGAGCGGTACGTGGGGGCGGACACGGTGAACCCCCGGTTCGACAAGTACGCGGAACTGTTCGGCGGCGCCGGATTTTATGTCGACCGGCCCGAGGACATCGCCGACGCGTTCGCGCAAGCGCTGGCGGTGGACGGCCCCAGCATCATCGAGATACCCACGGACCCGGACGAGATGCCCCGGCCGGCCCGGCTGGCCGAGGTGCAGGCTCCCGCCTCCGGCGGATGACGGCGATGGCTACCAACGAAATCATCAAGCCGGTCGACGTGGACATCACCGGCAGCTCGATCATCATCAACTGGAACGACGGGCACCGGGGGATCTACCCGCATCGGATGCTGAGGCTGCGGTGCCCGTGCGCGTCGTGCGTGGAAGAGATGACGGGCCGGGCGCTGCTGAACCCCGACACCGTCCCACAGGACGTGCGGGCACTGGACCAGATGGCGGTGGGACAGTACGCGCTGCAATTCCTGTGGAGCGACGCCCACTACACCGGCATCTACACCTACCGGGCTCTGCGAGCCGCCTGCACCTGTATCGCGTGCAACGAGGCCCGGGCCAAGCAGCCTTAAACCGCAGGTTGCTCGGCGTCGGTTTGCTGGGTTGCGTCCTGGGCGGCGGAGCGATTGCCGCGGAAGGTCTGCCCCGGACGGTTTCTCAGCTTGGGAGAGGTGAAGGTGTCGGACTTGAACGAGAAGTTCGATATCTGGCGGGTGGCGGGCTTGCCGCACACCTTGCAATCAATGGGGTCATCCGCGCGGGAAACGGGCCGAATGGACTCGAACTCGTTGCCGCACTCGGGGCACCGGTACTCGTAGATTGGCATAGACACCTCCGGCCCACGATTATATCCTAACCCAATTTTGCGTCGGAGACTGAGGACAGAATCATGAGCGATCAAGCAGCGGACGTAGTCATCATTGGTGGAGGGGCGGCAGGTTGCGCCGCCGCCTATTACCTGGCCACCAACGGCGTGAAGGCCACCGTCATCGAGCGGGAGGGAGTGGCCAGCCACGCTTCGGGGTACAACGCCGGCGGGCTCAATCCCCTGGAAGGGCACGGCTGGCCGGAGCCGTTGCAGCCCATGGCGCTGCAAAGCTTCGCCTTGCACAAAGAGCTGTGGGACGCGCTGCCGTTGGAAACAGGTATCGACTACCACGGCCGCATTATGTCGATCCTCAAGGTGGCGTTGGATCCGGAAGAACTGGATGATCTTCGGGCCACTCTGGAAACATTCAACAACGCGCCGGAACCAGGGTTCTCCGCGGAGTGGCTGGAGCGCGAGGATGTCCTGGCCCTGGAACCCCGCATCACCCACGAGGTCATCGGCGGGATTCGGGCGGTTGGCAACGGCGCTTTAGACGGGCTCGAGTTCACGCAGGCGCTGGCGGCCGGGGCAGAGAAACTGGGTGCGACCATTGTCGCGGGCAGCGCGGTGGGGTTCCGGCTGGGAAGCGGGAAGGTGGAGTCGGTGGTGACCAACGACGGCGAAATCGCCTGCGGGGCGGTGCTCATCGCCGCCGGCCCCTGGTGCCGGACGGCAGAGCAATGGCTTGACATCGCCATTCCCGTTGATCCGCTGAAGGGACAGATCATCCGGCTGCGTCCGGACGGTCCTGGACTGGACTACGAGCTCATCGGCGGCGGCAGTTCGATGTACGCGAAGCCGGACGGCCTGATCTGGTGCGGCGCAACCGAGGAGGAAGTAGGTTTCGACCTATCCCTGACCGATGAGGCACGAGACGACATCATGCGCCGGGCGACGCGGTTGATGCCCGCCCTCAGCGGCGCGGAGCAGGTTCTGCACACGGCGTGCCTGCGGCCGGTCACGCCGGACTGGCTGCCCATCGTGGGGCAGGCGCCAGGTTGGGACAACGTGTACATCTGCACCGGGGGCCAGAAGAAGGGCATCCTGCTGGGGCCGGCAATGGGCAAGGGGATAGCGGAGATCATGGCCTCGGGCAGCACCGCAATCAGCCTGGAAGGGTGCGATCCGGCCCGGTTCTGACGGCGCGTCGGCTCTGGAATTGGCAATCGGTGAACGAGCTTTGCTCGACAACGACGACAACCGCTCGCCAGGAAATCGGCAACGGAGCGTGTGGGACATTCCCGGCGAATGGGCCCGGGCATGGATTACGATTTTCACTGCCCTTTCCGCCGCCGGGTTCGTCGTCATACTGGACCAGATTTACGGATGGGCGGTTACAGGTTCCATCATTGCCGTTATCATGGTGATGGCGGTGGTCTTCGCAGTAGCTGCGCTCTCGGCTTTTCTCATTCTCAGAGGGGTGACGGTTCTCATCATGCTTGCGCACTGGATTAGTCAGCAAACTGAAAGGCTACGGGCGCGTCAAAGGTCTGAAGGCCGCGCCGAAAGGGATGCCGAGTGGCAGGAATGGTATCAGCAGCAGATTGACCGCGGCGTCGCGCTGGATGATCCGCCGCCGCAACGGAGAAACCCGGATGACGAGGAGTGAAACCATGACTACGAACGGCGCTTCAGGCGCGTTGCGAGACATCCAGGTGGTGGAGTTCGGGCAGTACGTGCCCGGGCCGATGCTGGGAATGCTGCTGGCTGACCAGGGCGCGCACGTGATCAAAGTGGAGCGACCGGGCGGCGACCCCGCGCGCTCCGAACCGGCATTCGCCACCTGGAATCGGGGCAAACGGTCCGTGATCCTGGACCTGAAGACGGAGGCCGGTCGAGAGAACGCGCGGCGCCTGGTAGCCAATGCCGACGTGGTCATCGAAAACTTCCGGCCGGGTGTTGCGGACAGACTGGGGATCGGTTACGAGGAGCTGTCGGCGAACAACGAGCGGTTGATCTACTGCTCTCTGCCAGGCTACGGGGAGGAACACCCGAGCCGGAACGAGCCGGGCTGGGACCCGGTGATCAGCGCGGAGACGGGTTTTTACCCCGAGACGTCGGAGAGCGAAGGCGAGCCGTTGTTCACGCCGTTGCCCATCGCCAGCACCTTTTCGGCGCTCCTGGGGTCGGTCTCGGTGGCGATGGCGATCAACGCGCGGGACAAGTCAGGCAAGGGACAACGGATAGAGGTGCCGCTGCACTCGGCGATGTTCACCGCCATGGGCAGCCGGATCATCAAGTTCAATAACTACGAATACGTTGACCTGTTCGACTTTCCGCGAACCGTGATGTCGCATCCGTACCAGTGCGCCGACGGCCGGTGGGTGTACCACCACGGCATGTTCGAACGTTTCGCGCGGCAGACACTGACGGCGGCTGGCAAGACGGAATGGATCGAGGAAGCCACATCGCTATTCGGGCGGCCGGTGGACGCGGACACGCTGGCGTTCTGGCAGGACCGGTTCGCCGAGATGTTCAAAGAACGAACGGCGTGGCAATGGGAGGCGGACATCAACGCACAGGGCGGCGCGTGCACGGTATGCAAGACCGTGGACGAGTGGCTAGTGCACGAGCACGCCGTTGACGCCAAGATGGTTGTGGAGGTGGAGGACGCCGAGCACGGCACGATGAAACAGCCGGGCGTCCAGGTCAGGCTCCGAGGCACGCCGGGCGCGATTCAGGGTCGGGCTCCCAAGTTGGGCGAGCACACCGAGGAGGTGCTAGCAGAGTTGCCGGGCGCGTCGGCGCGTACAGCCGCCAGCAACGGACACGGCGACGTGATGTCCGCGCTGCAGGGAGTGCGGGTACTGGACCTGTGCATCATCCTGGCGGGGCCCACTTGCGGACGCACGCTGGGCGAGTTCGGGGCGGACGTGATCAAAATCGACGACCCGACGCGGATTCTAGATCCCATCGGGTACATCGACGTGAACCGGGGCAAGCGCAGCATCATGCTGAACCTCAAGACTGACGAGGGCAGGGACGTCTTCTGGAGGCTGGTCGAGTCGGCCGACGTGATCGTGGAGAACAACCGCAAGTCCGCAGTGCAACGGCTGGGCTTGGGATACGAGGAGGTCAAGAAGGTCAAGCCGGACATCGTGTACGCCTCGCTGAACGCCTTCGGGTACGACGGGCCGTGGTCGGAGCGGGCCGGATGGGAACAGTTGGCGCAGGGCACCAGCGGGATGCAGGTGCGGCGCGGTGGCCGAGACGGCAAGCCGATGCTGGCTCCCTACGCAGTGAACGACTACGGCACGGGCCTCATGGGGGCCTACGCTGTAGCGCTGGCGCTGCACGAGCGGAACCGGACCGGCAAGGGCCAGTCGGTGGACAGCGGCCTGGCTTTGACTGCGGGCATTTTGCAGTCGCCTTACTTCCTGGACTACGAGGGATACCAACGCGAGGATATCGAGGGAATCGAAGCGCGCGGGTACTCGGCGGGTTCACGCCTATACCAGGCGGCCGACGGATGGCTGTATATCCATTGTCCCGACGGCGCGGCCTACGGATCCCTACTGTCCGCGCTGAACTTCCGGGACATCCATCACGACGGCGACGCAATCGCCGAGGTGATCCGCGGCAACAGCATCGAGCACTGGATGCAGGAGCTGCGTCCACTGGGGGTTTCGGTGTCACCGAACCTGACGATGGATGACTACCGCCACGACCCGGTGGTGCGCGACGCCGGCTTCGTGGTAACGCGGGACCATACGGTTTGGGGCAGCGTGGACCACTCCGGCACGACGGCGCGGCTGTCTGTAACGCCGCCGAGGCTGGGGCCGCCGGCTCCGTGGTTCGGGATGCACACGGACGAGATCCTGGCGGAAGCGGGATACTCGGCAGCGGAGATCGCGGCATTGAAGGCGTCTGGCGCCGCCGTTACGCGCAGTCCGTGACCCCTGGCGACAAACGCGAACAAATTGTAGGGGCGAATGGTCATTCGCCCCTACTCGCATTGACCATAGGATAGTCCCAGTATGCCGTTCACACCGTTTCACATGGGGCCGGGGCTGGCCGCAAAGGCCGTTCTGGATGAGCACTTCAGCGTTCCGTTATACGGCCTTATGCAGGTGGCGATAGACAGCGAAGTACTGGCCGGATACATGCTCCGCGGAGATTGGTCGTTCCACAAGATAACGCACACGTTCGCAGGGGCGACGGCGGTAGCAGCGGTAACGCTGTTGTTGTTGCGTCCGTCGTTGGGGCTGGGCATGAGGTTGTGGAACCGGGCCACGAGGGCGATTCCGGGCAGCGCGTTGCACATGGAGCCGCGACTCTCATCCCTGGCGGCTACGATATCGGCGTTTGGAGGCGCGTGGGGTCACGTGCTGCTGGACGCCCCCACGCATTCGCACATGGAACCGTTGGCGCCGATGGCGAGGGGAAACCCCCTTTACGGGAAGGCGTCCCAGCAACGGGTAATGGGATGGTGCATTGGTCTGGCGGTGATCGGCAGCGCAGCTATACTGGCGCGTTCTCGGGAACGAAGGCGCAAGCGGGTTCTGCAGGGAAGGCGGCAGAGTGCGCGCGGATGACGCGAGTGCAAAGCGGGCGACGTGCGTGCTAAACTTGTGCCAACTGCGCCCGCCGGAGGTAGAGGTATGTTACGCATCTACAACACCCTGACGAAAAACGTCGAGGAGATCCGGCCGATGACGCCCGGCAAGGTGTCGATGTACACCTGCGGGCCTACGGTTTATAGGTACGCGCACATCGGGAACCTGCGCACGTACCTGATGGCGGACTGGATTCGCCGGATACTGGTGGCCGACGGCAACGAGGTCTACCACATCAAGAACATCACCGACGTGGGACACATGCGCCAGGAACTGGCCGAAGCCGGCGGCGACAAGATGATCATGGCCGCGCTGGCCGAGGGCAAGTCCCTTCAGGAGATCGGCGAGTTCTATGCCGATGTGTTCTGGCAGGACGAGGAAAGGATCAACATACTCCCGGCGCACGTGTTTCCCTGGGCGTCGCACCACATCCCCGAAATGCTGGAGATGGTGGGCACGCTGATGGACAATGGCGCCGCGTACGAAGCAGGCGGCAACATCTACTTTGACGTGAACAGCTATCCCGAATATGGGAAGTTGTCGCGCAACTTCGGCGGCGACCTGCTGGAGGGCGTGCGGGCGGAGGCGGACCCTCTGAAGCGCGACCCGAGGGACTTCACCCTCTGGAAGGCAGCGGAGCCGGGCCGGGATGTCAAATGGGACAGCCCGTGGGGCGAAGGTTTCCCTGGCTGGCACATCGAGTGTTCCGCCATGGCGCACCGGTACCTCGGCGAGAAGTTCGACATCCACACTGGCGGTGTGGACAACGTCTTCCCGCACCACGAGGACGAAATCGCCCAGAGCGAAGGGGCGTTCGGTGAGCGGCACGTGAACTACTGGGTGCACGGGCAGCACTTGCTGGCAGACGGAGCCAAGATGGCAAAGTCGGCCGGGAACGTGTTCCTGATCGAGGACCTGTCGACCCGGGGGTTCGACCCGCTGGCGTTCCGATACCTGTGCATGACGGTTCGGTATCGGCACCGGATGAACTTCACCTTCACGTCGCTGCGGGCGGCGGAGAAGGCGCTGACCGGCCTCCGGAACCGCATCTGGGTGTGGCGCAACATGTCGGGGAACGGCTCGGGTCACCACGACCTTAGCGTCGAGGGCCAGGAGTGGCAGGCTAAGTTCTGGGACGCGGTGCACAATGACCTGGACTTGCCCACGGCATTGGCGATTACCTGGGCCATGGTCCGGTCCGAGCTGCCGGCGGCGGACAAGCTGAAACTGATCCTGGATTTTGACCGCGTGTTCGGCCTGGACCTGGACGAGGTGCCGCAGCAGTACGAAATTGGCGCTCAGAACAGCGATGCCGTGGAGCGTCGGGCCGCGCTGCGGCAGCAGGCGTCGTATGGGGATGCCGACACGTTGCGCTCGCAGATGGTGGAAGGCGGCATGGTGGTGCAGGACACGGGAGTTGCGACTCTGGTGCGTCCGCAGACGCCGCTGGAACTGCAAGAGGCGCGATGGCCCTCGGTGTCCGCATCGCGGGAAGTGCCTTCCGTTCTGGACGAACCGGACCTGTACGACTTCACGTTCCTGGTCAACGCCTACGATTACGTTGACGATGTGCGGCGATGCGTTCAGGCAGTGCTGCGGCACACGGGCGGAGCCTCGGTTGAAGTCATCGTCGTGGACAACGGGTCGACTGATGGCACGGCGGAGTACCTGGAGGAGGCGCAGGCCGAGCACGCGAACGTGCGGGTGATCCACTGCGACCACGTGGTGGGAGACGCCGCCGGCAAGAACATCGGCCTGAAGCAGGCGCGCGGACGGTACATCGTGCTGCTGGACGCCTCGACCGAGGTTGTCGGGGATATCCTGGCCCCGGTAGCGGAACACCTGGCAGACAACAGCATCGGCGTGTTCGGGCCGTACGGCCTTACGACGGACGACATGCAGCACTTCCACGAGGAAGTGGATCGGGGCGACGCCGACGCGATGCAGGCGTACTGCATGGCGTTCCGCAGAGCCGACCTGCCCTCCGTGGGGTTGATGCACGAATCGTTCCGCTTCTACCGCAACCTGGATATCGACTACTGCTTCCAGTTCAAGAACGCCGGCTACCGGGTGGTGTGCGACAGCAGCCTGCCCCTAGTTCGCCACGAACACCGCCAGTGGGAAGAACTGGAGGAGAACCAGCGGGACGAACTGAGCCGCAAAAACTTCGGCCGGTTCCTGAAGCGCTGGGGCGGCCGTCCCGACCTGCTGATCAACCCCAACGCGCGGGGTTTCGATACGGGGTTCCGGCACTAGCCCAAGGAATCAAGAATATGACCACCGCTTCAATCCGGGACCGCGTTGACGAAATCTTCGCAGATGCCCGCCAGATGCACTCCCAAGCTCTTGAACGGCTGGAACAGAACGACATCCGCGACGCCGCTGAGAAGGCTTGGTGCGCTACCAAGCGCGCCACCGACGCTTTGATCCTTGCCCTCATGGGAGAAGAGCCCGGGCCAACCGGATTTACCAGCAGCTGCCTGGACGACTTGGTGGACTCAGGCCGCGCACCCAACTCCCTGCAGGGACGATATTATAGCCGGCTCAGCCAGTTGCACGGCGCTTGTTTTTACACTGGCGCCTGTAACCGGCATACGGAGCGGCGCGTCCGGGAAACCGATCTCTATATCGATGAAGCGGAGGCTCTTTCCAACGGATAAACGCCCGAAAGCTTATTGGCGCAGCGGAAACGGGGCGGGTTTGAAACCCGCCCCTTCTCTTTAATGGGTTCGTGGTTGTGGTCAGCCGCGGCCGAACCAGTCAGGATGTACAGCCTGCAAACCCAGCTGGGGCCAGGCGGCGGGCGCGCCGCATTTTTCGAGACGCTCTTCCAGGGGCAGGGATTCGTCCCAGTAGTAGGCGATGATGCGGCGACCGTTCCAGTCGCTGGCGTCGTCGGATGCGATCCAAACCACGGGGGCCTGCATGACCTCGGGCTGGATGAGCGCGTCGGCCGTGGCGCCCTCCGGCGGCAGAACCATGTTGGTGGCGGTGGCGCCGCCGGGGGTCAGAACGTTGGCGGTGACGCCGGTGCCCTCGAGATCCTGGGCCATGATGGCGACCAGGGCTTCGTGTCCCGCCTTGGACGGACCGTAGGGCGCGCCGCCCTTGCGCCACATGGTGTCCATGCTGGTAGTCACGCCAATGATGCGGCCAAAGCCCTGTTCCATCATGTGGCCGGCAACGGCGTTGGCCATGAGGAACGGGCCGCTGAGGTTCACCGAGATGACCTTCAGCCAGGCGTCGGGAACGATATCGAAGAATCCGGTGCGGCTGCCGGAGGCGCTGCCGCCGAATCCCGCGGTGCGGGGGTTGATGCCGGCGTTGTTGACGAGGATGTGGAGCCCGCCCATCTCGCTGATGGTGCGCTGCACGGCGTTCTGCACGGAGTCGGGATCGGTGACGTCGGCGATAATGGGCAGCACGCACTCGTCACCACCGATCTCGCGGAGGTCGTTGGCCGACTGATCGAGCCAGTCCTGGTTGATGTCCAGCATGGCGACGCGAGCGCCGGCGCGAACCAGGCCGGTGGTGATGGAGCGGCCCATGCCGATGGGGCTGGCAGCGCCGGTTACGATGGCGACGCGGCCGTTGAGGGTTTCGGAGCGGGTAGTCATGGAGGTCACCTCGGGGTCCAAGCGTGGGTTTGAAAGCGCAACGATGATAACCCCTGGTGCGGGAGTTGTTAAGGGTGAGCAATGCGACCGTCCTTGACCCGAGATTGGGCCGATGCTAAATTGGCCGCCGTGTTTCGTTGCATATATTACGATTTTCGTCGCATAGGAGAAGGATGAGCGAACTGGCCGAGCGCGTGCTTGATGGTGAATTGCGAGCCCTGTCGCGGGTGCTGACGCTGCTGGAGCGCGGCGATCCAGCAGCAGCAGAGGCGATGGCCGCGCTGGACCCACATACCGGAGCCGGGTACGCGGTAGGCATCACCGGGCCCCCGGGCGTGGGCAAGAGCACGCTGGTGGACCGGCTGGCCGAGCACCTGCGGGGGATGGGACTCACCGTAGGCATCCTCGCCGTTGATCCGACCAGCCCGTTTACCGGCGGGGCGCTGCTGGGCGACCGCATCCGGATGCAGCGGCACTACCTGGATGACGGCGTGTTCATCCGCAGCGTGGCCACGAGGGGACAATCCGGTGGGCTGCCGCGCATCGTGAAGAGCATGGTGCGCACCCTGGATGCGGCCGGAAAGGACGTGACGCTGGTAGAAACGGTGGGCGTGGGCCAGACCGAGTTGGGCATCATGGGCGTCGCGGACACCGTGGTGGTCACGATGACGCCGGAGTCGGGGGACTCGATCCAGACGCTCAAGGCTGGTGTCATGGAGATCGCCGATCTTTATGTAATCAACAAGGCTGACCGGGACGGAGCCAGCCAGCTTTCGGCGGCGGTGACGGCGATGTTGCAATTGTCGGACCTGGGCGACGGCTGGAACCCGCCGGTGCTGCTGACCCAAGCATACGCCAACGTTGGTATCGGCGAACTGTGGGACAGCGTTACCACCCACCGCGAATACATGAACGACACGGGCGCGCTGGAAAAGCGGCGGGCCGAGCGCCGGCGGGCGGAATTCCTGGAAACGGTGCAGGAGGAACTGTACCGCCGGATCATCGAGCGGTTGTCGGCGGACGCGGAGTTGGGTGAGCTACTAAGACAGATAGACGGTAAGAATGCGGAGCCGTACGGGGCGGCGATGGAGTTGCTGAGGAACGACGGCGCATTGAGAGGAAACGTACCGGGTGATGCGCTGACACTATGAGCGGCGAGCGGCGACGTGGGGTTGACGGGGACGATTCGCTTCTAGCGTCGGTGGCGGGAGTTCCGCTGACGCGGATGGCGCGTATAGCGGTGTGCATGATTTGGGCGGGGTTTTGGGCGGCGCGGGTTTTGCTGACCGACGCGCTAGCTCACTTCAACCCGCTCAACGTGAGGTCGGTCTTTTCGGAGTTGCTAGGGCCAGAGCCGGTTGACCAAGCGTTCAGCATCTGTATGATATGGCTGAGCGTGGAAGTGGCGATCATTGCCAAGGACACAGTTGAAGCGGGGGTACAGATGCTAATAGCCAAAACGCCTATAGGCTTGAAGCGCCGCATACTGCGAGGTCTGACTGAAGGGCTTTCGCCAGAAGAATTGGAAGCCATGGCCGCGAGGATACGTCGGGACCAAGAAGAAAAAGACGCCAAAAACGACGAGAAGAAAGATTAACGGCATCGCTTCACCCAGCGTCTGCCTGCACAGCTGGACGTAATGCTAGGGGTACGCTTCCATAATCGAACCGAGAAATGGCCAAGCCAGTAGCATCGCGATCAACCAGAAGATCATCCCTCCCAGACCGAGCCCCACGCCTACCCAGAACCCGATTTTGATTAGCGTTCCTATATTGGTGAACGTTCCTCGCATCAACTCGTGCCGAGTGCGCTCATTGAGGTCGTAGTTGACCGCGTCATCTTCCTGCATCTGGCGCAGCATTTCCTCGCCATCTGGCGGCACATTGGCTGCCATTACTCTCTCCTTCTATGGAGGCGGCTTCGTCAGCAAAGCCGGCGGATTTCTTCTACTATCTCGGCGGGTAGCCTAAAGTGCGTCGGTGGCCGGCCCAAGTACTTTTGGGCCGCGGGGGACAGGCGATCCCGGGAGACGGTGGGGCCCCAGTCAACTTTGCGCACGTAGCGAGGCACTTCGTACTCGTCCATGGTAGCGTGATCAACCCAAATGCCAGTGTCAATTTCAAAATCAGCATCGGACCTCACTACGCCTATGTGGTACAACCGCTCCGGCGGGTTATAGGTTACAACGGTATCGCCAATCCGAACTTCGCGACAGAACTCCCAGATGCACCTAGTAGCGTTTCCAATCGCGTTGGGGTGCATCGTGGGGTTGGCTCGTTCTACGCGCCCCCGTACCTCCTGCCTAGAAATTTCCGGGTAGATGATGCCGGTCTCGCCCTACCCGAGATACGCAACGCCGTCATCAAGAAAGTGATGTAGGACCGTTCCATCCCACTCGGCTCGTATCATCCACATCCTATCGTCTGGTGCTCGCATGGCATTCCCTTCCTAGTTCCAAATCATTGGGAACAGCTGCTTTGGCTGTTCCCATCGACACTATCTTTTGGGATAGGACTCAGTTGCGGTTTTCGTTGTCTGCCGTGGTCCCGTTGCCCGAGTTGCCGCGGTTGTTGCCGCCGTCGGGTGGGTTCATCCCTCCCATGCCGAGGAAGGGGGATAGCATGGACGTGAACTCCATGGGGAAGATGAACTTGGTGGACGGGCTCTCGCCCAGGGACTTGAGGGTGTCGAAGTACTGGAGGCTCATCGTGCGGGCATCCACCGTGCTGGCTACGCTGAAGATGCGCTCCAGCGCGGTGCTGAAGCCCTCGGCACGCAGGACTTGGGCCTGCTGGTCGCCCTCGGCCTGGAGGATTTCGGACTCCCGCTGGCCCTGAGCCCGCAGGATGGCGGACTGGCGTTCGCCCTCCGCTAGGTTGATGGCGGCCTGGCGCTGGCCTTCGGACTCGGTGATTTCCGCAGTGCGGATGGCGTCGGCAGACTTCTGCCGCTCCATGGCCGCCTTGACGCCGGGAGGCGGGTCAACCTCGTTGATCTCGACCTGGGACACCTTGACCCCCCAACGGGTGGTGACCTCATCCATGCGGATCTGGACGTCGTCGCGGATGCGCTCACGCTCGGACAACGTGGTCGCCAGATCCAGGGAGCCGATCACGGAGCGCAGGGTGGCGAAAGCCAGGTTGATGACGGCCGCCTCGAAGTTCTGGACTTCCAGCACGGCGCGGTCGACCTGGTCGTCCATCACGCGGTAGTAGATCACGAAGTCCATGTCCACCACGACGTTGTCGGCGGTGATGTACTTTTGGGTGGGCACACGAGTGACGCGCTCGCGGAGGTCAACCTTGGTGCCGTGATACAGGATGGGGATGAGGAAGCGCAGTCCAGGACCACGGGTGCCGATGTAGGTCCCGAACCGTTGGACTACCATGCGCTGATATTGCTGGACGACGACAATCCCTGCGGCCATGTTGGTGCCTCCTTATCGGATCGGCGTGTTCTGGTCTATCGAGTTCATTCTAGCATCATTCCTGGCCCTCTACGGCGGCGGGAGCGCCCTCAGCCTCCACGGTGAGCAGAAGGCCGCTCACGGCGACCACGCGAACGCGCCGGCCGGCCGGGATGGTGAGACCATCATTGCTGACGCTGGACCAGGTTTCGTCGGACAGGGCGACGACGCCCCGAGGTTGAAGGGCCGATGTTACCACGCCGGTCTGTCCTACGAGATCGCCGGGTGAACTGCGGCCGTCGCTGCCGCTGACCCCGCCTCTGCCGGCGCTTCGCCTTCGGCCGGTTCGGGACATGATCACCTCATACGCAAGATATCCGGCGATGGACAGCAATACGCCGCCTACTCCGACCAACACCCAGCGGTTCACCGACACGGTCGGAAAGCTGGGGGGAGAAATGCGTCCCCCGCCAAAGTCACCAAACAAAAGTAGACCCCCAACCACGAGGCTCACCGCTGCGCCGATGCCTAAAGCCCCGAATCCGGACACGAAGATCTCCAGAGCGGCCAACACAATCGCCAGGAGGATGAACGCCACACCGGCCCAGTTGAAGGGGAGATTGCCCAAGGCCAGAAAACCGAGGCCCAGGCAGATGATGCCGGCGACGCCAGGGCCGATAGCGCCGGGGGTGAGCATCTCGAACACCAGGCCGAGGCTGCCCAAAGTCAGAAGCAGGAAGGCGATGTTGGGATTGGAGATGAAATCCACGAAGCGCTCCCGCCATTGCATCTTGACTTCCTGGATTTCGGCGTCGGCCAACTCGAGCGTTTCTTCCCCGGCGATGGTGGCCACGCTTTGGCCATCCAGAGCGACGAGCAGCGCTGGAAGGTCGTCAGCAATGAGGTCGATGATGTTGGCCTCCAGAGCCTCGCTGGCGCTGTAAGAGGCAGCGGAGCGGACGGTTTCCTCCAGTGCGTCGGCGTTGCGACCACGCTCCTCGGCGATGGCACGGATGAGGGCGGCAGCGTCGTTGGTGACTTTGTCGGCCAGGGTTTCGCTGATTTCCTCACCGGTGCCGGAGACCGGGGTGGCAGCTCCGATGTTGGAGCCGGGGGTCATGGCGGCGACGTGGCCGGCCGCGGTGATGAACGTTCCGGCCGATCCGGCCTGGGCTCCGCGCGGCGACACGAAGACGGCGACGGGTACGGGTGAGCCCAGCAGGATCTCGACGATCTCGCGGGTGCTGTCGTATAGGCCGCCCGGAGTGTCGAGACCGATTATCAGCAACTGGGCGCCGGTCTCGTTGGCCCGGTTAACCGCTCGTTGGATCACGCGGACTTTAACCGGGCTGATGGTCTTTTCAACCCGCAAATTCAGGACGGTTTCCGCCTGGCCGCCGACGCTGCCGCCGGCTCCTGCCAGGCCGAACATTCCCAAAAAGATGAAGAGAGCGCACGTCGCAATCACAGCCCAACGCCTCACGTATGGGCGGAGCAAGCGGCGGTTGGCGATGGCGGACAACATCGGACTTACCTGAGTTTATGATCAGGGCGACGCGGTGGTATGTCAATGTCAATGTTCAGGATTAAGGTTGTTGTCCTTGCGAGGCGCCAGCGCCGTGGCAATCTCGTCCTCTGTCCAGAACCTTTTCCCTAACGATTCTCCTACCCCAACGAGATTGCCGCGCTGCGCTCGCAGTGACGATTCCCCGCAACCCTGAACGATTACACGTCAATTGCCTGGTTTGACTAGGGCCGGCGGCTGCCCATACAATGCGGCCATTCGAAAAGGCGCAACAGGAGCGACGATTTCCATGGCTTACCAGTACATTCTGTCCGACAAAGAACGCGTCTCCAAGTGGGAGGGCAGCGGCGACCGGCGGCGCGAGGTGGTAGGGCACGTGGCAGTTCTAACCATGAACCGGCCGGAAGTGCTCAACGCCATGAACCGGCAGCTGACGGAAGAGCTTCACGACGCGGTGCGGTGTGCCAACGAAGATCCGGAGATCGGGTGCATCGTAATCACGGGCGCGGACACGCACCCGCGCGTTCCAGCATTCACCGCCGGCGGCGACATCCACGAGCAGCGGGAGGACCAGGCCGCGCTGAACGCGGGAACGCTGACCCGGGATGGCATGGACGAACGCGCCTCCCGGAGACAACGGGGCGGTTACGAGGTCAGCGCCTCGGACAAGCCGGTAATCGGCATGATCAACGGACTGGCCTACGGCGGCGGGGCGGTGCTGTCATCGTCGCTGGACATCCGGATCGGGTCGGACGCGGCGCGGTTCCGATTCCTGGCGGCGGCGTACGGACGGATCAACTCGACCTGGACGCTGACCAACCAGGTGGGCTGGCCGCAGGCGAAGGAACTGCTGTTCACCGCGCGGATCGTGGAGGCGGAAGAGGCCTACCGCATCGGGCTGCTGAACCACCTGGTGCCGACGTACCGGCTGCGGCAGAAGACGATGGAAGTAGCCACCGAGATCGCCACCAACGACACGCCGTCGGTGATCGGGATCAAGCGGCTACTGCTACAGCACAAAGGCGAGAGCCTCGAGCAGCAATGGATGAACGAAAAGGACTTCACCACCAACGTGCTGCGGGGCACCCTGGCGGAAGAGGCGTTCCCGGACTTCCTGGCCCGCCGGGGACGACCAGTGCGCGGCGCGTAGCTCTCGCACCAAGATCGGATGCGAAAGCCCTCCCCGCGCTTGGGGAGGGCTTTCGCGCGCCTAGGGTCCCAGGATCAGCGGATATTGCGGTGGCGGTGCTCCGGGTTTTCGTTGAGTTCCGCCGTGTCTCCGCTCCATCGTTTATTGCCGTCGGCGTCGATGATGGTGTAGGCCACGGGAGACGATGACGGAGGACAGTCGCCGGGCATCGCGTAGTTGAGGTAGCGACTGGTCAGCGTGTTGGCGATGGGCTGGAACGGTGACAACACTCGGGCCACAAAAGGCTTGTCCAGGACATTCACGAGAACCCGGTTGAACTGGTTAACGCCGCTGTGGATGATCGTCATGGTGTCCTCCTGTCAGAGCCGCGTCGTCCGGCCCCGATTAGTTTCATTATACGCGAACGGAGAGACGCATAGCAGCCGCCCAACCCGCCGGTAACTGTTCCGGGTTGCGGGGGTCGTCATTGCGAGCGCAGCGCGGCAATCTCGTTGGGGCCGGAGAATCGTTCGGGAAAAGGTTCTGGAGAGAGGACGAGATTGCCACGGCGCTAGCGCCTCGCAATGACAACAACCTTAATCCTGAACAGTTACACCCGCCGGTGGCCAGGGAGGAATGCAGGCTCCGAACGTCTTGCACCCCGCTCCTTTTGCGGGGTTGAGGTCAAGCGTCCAGGGTCCCCTTGGTGCTGGGAACCTGGCCAAGGGCCCGCGGATCGGGTTCGACAGCGTCGCGGAGGGCGCGAGCCAGCGCCTTGCAGAGGGCTTCGGCCTTGTGATGGGGGCTGACACCGGCCATCACCCGGGCATGCAGATTGATGCGCGCCTCAATGGCGAAGGACTCTAGGAAGTGAGCAACGAGGTCACCGGACAGGGTCTCGACCATGACGTTGTTGAGCGTGGTGTCCACGGACACGTAGGGCCGGCCGCTCCAGTCGACGGCGACCATGACCAGGGTCTCGTCCAGGGGGACAATGGCGTGTCCCATGCGACGGATGCCGCGCGGCTCGCCCAAAGCCTGGCCGAAGGCGCGGCCCAGCATGATAGCGGTGTCCTCGACGAGATGATGCCACCCGACGTGGGTGTCGCCCTGGGCTTTCAGTGTGATGTCGAACAGGCCGTGACGGGCGATCTGGCTGACCATGTGGTCGAGAAAGCCATTGCCGGTGTCTACGTCGTATCGACCCTGACCATCCAGGTCCACGGATATTGAGATGCTGGTTTCGGCGGTGGATCGCTCCAGGTTCGCGGTGCGCGCGGCTTGATTAGCAGTGGTCATGCTAGTCCACCCCGAGCGCGGCGCGGAATCCGGCGACCACAGCATCGGTTTCCTCGGGCTTGCCGACGCTGGAGCGGATGTAATCGCGCAGGAGTTCGTTGTCGAAATAGCGCAGGAACACACCCCGACGGCACATTGCCTCATACACTTCCAGGCCCCGTCCGTCGGGCATTTTGCAGAGGATGAAGTTCGCCTGCGACGGCCACACCGTAATACCGGGGATCTCGCACAGTAGCCGGTACATGCGCCCTCGCTCCGTGACGATGGCGTCGACCCGGTCCAGCAGTTGGGCCGTGTCGGACAACGAGGCCAGGAGGGCGATCTCAGCAGCGAGGTTGACATTGTACGGGGGCTTCATGCCCATCATCGTGGCGGCCAGCTCAGAATCCATAGCGCCAGCGCCAATGCGGAGGCCGGCCAGACCGGCCCACTTGCTGAAGGTGCGCAGGACGACGAGGTTCCGGTACTCGGACAGCAAAGGCATCAGGGTCTGGCCGCAGAAGTCGTAGTAGGCCTCGTCTGACACGACCAAAAGCCCGGTATCGAGCAAGGCTCGGGCCTGGGCCTCGGTGACCACGTTGCCCGTGGGGTTGTTGGGGGTCGGGAAGAAGATGGCCTTGGTGCGCGGGGTAATGGCCCCCCGGATCGCCTCGATGTCGATATCGAAGTTGTCGTCGCGCGGGACGGAAACCGCCTTGGCGCCGGCAACGTCGGCGGAGAAAGAGTACATGCCGAAGGTTGGCACCGGGATGATTATTTCATCACCGGGCGCAAGGAACATCCGCATCAGGAGGTCGATGATCTCGTCACTGCCGTTGCCGGCGACGATGTTGTCCTCCGGGACGCCGAGATAGTCGGACAGGGCTTCGCGGAGGCGACGCTGAGCGGGATCGGGATAGTGGTTGTAGTCGCGGAAACTGCCCAAGGCTTCGGCGACCTGGGGCGAGGGGCCGTAGGGGTTTTCGTTGCCGTTCAGGCGTATGACCTGCTCCAGGGGAATGCCCGCCTCCTCGGCCAGCGTTTCGCTGGGGGATACGCCCTGGTAGGTCTTCAGGCGGCTGATGTGGGGGAGCAGCAGTTCTTCGATATCAGGCATGAGCAGGCGTTCCAAATGCGTTAGCGGGTTTGCGTGGCAGCGATGTGGTCGAGACGGGCCTGCACCGCGCCGGCGTGACCGGGAAGGCCCTCAGCCTCGGCGATACGGACGGCCGCAGCGCCGAGGTCGGTGAAGCGCTGTGGGCTGAGACCAACCACGGGCATGGTGCGCAGGAAGTGGTGGACGCTCAGGGCGGAGCTGAACCGCGCGGTGCCTCCGGTGGGCATCACGTGGGAAGGCCCGGCAATGTAGTCGCCCATCACCTCGGGTGAAAACTCACCGAGGAAGAGGCCGCCGGCGTTGCGCACCTGTCCGGCCCAGACCCAAGGGTCTGCCACCATGAGACAAAGATGCTCAGGGGCGATGTGGTTGGCAACGGCGATGGCTTCGTCAAAGTCGTCCACCATGACGATGCAACCCTGGCGTTCCAGGGAATGGCGGATGGTCTCGGCGCGGGGGTTGCCGGCGATCTGGGAGTCCAACTCTTCTTCCACCGTGTCGATCAGCGATTGCGAGTCGGTTACCAGGATGGCCGAAGCCATGGGATCATGCTCAGCCTGGGCGATGAGATCGGCGGCACAGAAGACAGGATTCGCAGTCTCGTCGGCAAGCAGGATGGTTTCGGTGGGGCCGAACACGCCGTCAATGTCGACCTGGCCCTGCACCATGCGCTTGGCGTAGGCCACAAAGACGTTGCCGGGGCCGCAGATCTTATCGACCTTGCGGATGGTCTCGGTTCCGTAGGCCAGGGCGCCGATGGCGGGCACGCCGCCCACCTGGTACACCGCGTCGACGCCGGCGATGCGGGCCGCGGCGAGGACAGTGGAATTCAGCGGCTCCTGGCCAAGGCGGGGGGTGGCCAGCACGACCTCGCTGACGCCAGCAACACGGGCAGGGATGGCGGTCATCAGGACCGTGGACGGGTAGGCCGCAGTGCCTCCCGGAGCGTACAGGCCAACGCGTTCCAAGGGTCGCACCAACTCGCCCAGGCCGCCGCCGAGGTCAACCCAGTCGCGGGGGAGAGTGGCCTCGTGGAACTCGGTGATGCGGCGGGCGGCCAGCTCGAGGGCCCGTTTGAGGTCATCGGGAGTGGACTCCCAGGCAGCTTCCAGCTCCGCTTCCGGGACTTGCAGGCCGTCCAGCTCAGCACCGTCGAGGCGGTTGGCGTAGCGTTTCACTGCCGTGTCGCCCTCGGCGCGAACGTCGCGGAGCATCTGCAACACTGAGGACTCGGGGGTGGCGTCGGCGCCGAAGATATCGCGCGTGCGCTGTAGGACAGGCTCGGGCAGGGAGGAAAGGTCGAGGGGGTCGATGCGGGTCAGAACCGATTCGGCGGCAGACAGCCCGCGCACCATCTTAAGACGCACTGAGATACTCCCTTGCCTGGACCTTGGTTTCGTCGATGACCCGCTGGCGATAGTCGTCGATAAGCTCACGGGGGATGCGCTCGTACACGCGCTCCAGATTCTGGGGCACATTTTCAAGGAAACCGTCCACGACCAACTGCACTTCGTCGTTGTCGCGGTACATGCGGTTGAGGGCGCGCTTGAGTCGCTCCCAGGTGAAATCCCATCCCAGGAGGCGAGCCACCCAACTGCGCCATTCGTCAATCAACTCATCCTGGAGGAACTCCAGGGCGGGCATCTGGTCAACAGCGGCGATGGCGTCATTTTCGGCGACAAGACGGGCGTTTTCGTCCAGAACCACCCGATCCATATCCAGTTGCAGAGCGCGGTCCCAGATGTGCGACTCGATCTCGGTGTCGGTAACGCGGCTGTCGGGGGCGAAGTGAGGACGAAACATGGTGGTGATCCACGTCTCGTCGGCCACCAGATGGCTCACGTAACCCAGGAGGAACGACCTGGTGTGGGGGGACAGGCCGTTATCCGCGCCGGCCAGGTGCGGGTGCAGCTCGAACATCCGCTGGACGCCGGCGCCGACATGGGTTACCGATAGGTCCGAGAAGTGGGTTCGGGCGCGGTCCCACTTGGTCATGGCGCGGATGTCAGGCGTGGTCGACCCGAGGTACGCGGCGCCGGGATGATCGTGCACGTAGCCCCAATCCAAGTCCTGCGCGACCTGCTGGCAAATGTAGATGTGCATGGGCAGGTTAGGCATGGTTGGCATCCTTGCCGTTTAGCGATGCGATGCGGTCCATGAAACCGGCGAAAGCCTGGGACTGGTCCTTGAACAGGTATGACAACTGAGCGGCGGCAATGTCTACCCCGCCGCATTCGCGCAGGTGGGCAACGGCGTCCAGCAGGCGGTTCTTGCGGATCAGCAGCGAGACGGCGTACCAGTCCTCCTCTTCGACGCTGAACACGCGGGCGACGGTGGGGCCCTGGATGCCGGCGATTTCGGGCCGCGCCAGGATCATGGCGCTGACGTCCTCAGCGGAGCGGCCCTGCACGTTGGCGGTGATCCGGTAGTACGGGTCGGCGCGGAGGTGCGCCTCAAGCATTTCGGTCAGGGAACGGGCGAGTTCGAGGTCGTCGGGACAGCCGGCGAGGGCAGACGGATTGGCGATGAGGCAGGCTTGGGAGGACAAGATCGTGCCGCCGTCCAGGGTTTTGAGACGATTTTCACGGAGCGTGGTCCCAGTAGCGGACAGGTCAGCGATCAGGTCGGCGTAGCCGGCAATTGGCGCGGCTTCCAGCGTGCCGCTGGCGGGCACGAGAGTGAAATAATTGATGCCGCGCTCGAACAGGTAGCGCCGGAGCAATCGCGGGTACTTCGTGGCGATACGGAGCTGCTGGCCGCGTTCGTGGAAGTCCAGGGCAAGATCGGCCAGGTCGTCGACGGACGTTACGTCAAGCCACGAATCGGGCACGGCGAGCACGTAGTCGCATCCGCCGAAGCCGAGATCCTCCATTACCGGAATCACGGAATCGTCATCGTGGCGATATTCCATCAGGCGGTCGAGGCCGGTGATGCCCATCTCGGCGCTGCCCTCTTCCACCTTGGTGGTGATATCGGCGGTGCGCTGGAACAGCACGTCGATTCCGGGCAGCGACGGAATGGATCCCGTGTAGCGACGAGAATTAGGCCGGTTGACCCTGACGCCACAGGATGCCAGGAACCGCATGGTCGGCTCGCCCAGTTCGCCGTCGCTTGGTATGACCAGTCTCAAGGCGATGCTCCGCTTTTACACCGTAACCGTCCGAGCGAAATCGGCGCGATTGCCGCTGCCGCCCACATCCAGCACGGCAACGTCTCCATTGTGGCGCATTTCGGCGGCGGCGCGCAGTGCGGCGGCGTTGGATGCCCGACCTGCGGCGGATACCAGGACGGCGTCATTTTCAGATTGCGGTTGATCGGCCGGAGGCATTGCGGAGAGCAAGGCTTCCAGGGTACACGCAAATCCCAGGGCGGGAACGGGCTCCGCACCGCCGAGAGCGCGAGCCAGGGCGTCGTAGCGGCCACCGCCTCCGAGAGAAAGTTGGGTGTCGCCGCGAACGATATCGAAGATGATACCGTTGTAGTAGGCGATGCCTCGGGCCAGGGAGAAATCGATCTCCAGCCGCTGGTACACGGCCGGGTCTTCGGTAACGAGGCTGGTGAGTTCGATCAGCCGGTCGATAGCCCTGGTATCCGCACCGGCCGCGGCGACTATGGATTGGGCCTGAGGCAGCGCGTGTGCCGGGTCGCCCTTAACGCTGGCCAACTGGCCGGCCAAGGCGAGGCCGCGCTCGACGGCGTCGGAGGCGTCGCCGCCGCGCAGTTTGCGGAGCAGCCGGTCAACGATTTCATCGGGAGAACGGCGGCCCAGAGGCATGTCTGCGGACGTGTTCCAGCGCATAAATCCAGCCAGAACCGAGCGGGCCGCGCCGTCTGGAAGTCCATTGACCGCGACGGCCAGGTGCTTTTCCTCGTCGGGCAAGCCGATGCCAGAAACGACGTGGAGTTCGGCGGCGCGTTGCAGCACCGACGCGAGATTGTCGCTCCCTTCCCCGATCCGGTTCATGTTGGCCACGATGAACTCGCGGGCGCGGTCAGAAAGTCCGACGGTATCCAGCACGCTATCCAGGACGTCCAGATCGGCAAGGCGGATGCGATAGTCACGGATGCCCAGGTGGGCTGGAATGCCGGCGGCCAGGGTCAGGAGCTCGGCGTCGGCGAGGATGCTGTTAGACCCGACCAACTCGGCCCCAACCTGGGTGAACTGTCCGGTGCCGGCGGCGCTGCCGGTATCGTAGCGAAAGACTGGTCCGCAGTATTGCCACCGGACCAACGGAGGCTCGTGGCTATCCTCGTTGATTTCCAGGTAGTGCCGCATGATCGCAGAGGTGAACTCGGGGCGCAGGCTAACCGCGTTGGAGCCGGGGTCAACAAAGGAGTACATCTGGGAGGCCAGATCGCCGCCGGATTTGCGCAGGAAAAGCTCGGTGTTCTCCAGTATCGGAACTTCCAGGGCGGAGTAGCCAAAGCGCCCAATGAAGTCGGCCAGGCGGCGCTCGACGGCCTGCTTGCGCCGGCGCGCGCCGGCATCGAAATCAGGCATGCCGGGAAGGCGGCGCACCGGATTGGGGCGGATGGTGGAAGCGGCAGAAATCATCGCGGGATATTGTAGCACCTGCGCGGGCCGGGGATTGGTCTGTGAGCCGCAGGTTGTCGCTCCAAGGCGCATCTACTCTTCGTTGGAATTGTTCTCGAATCTCCGAACCTCAGGTGTGATGGCCCGGATGAAAAGCTTCGTCAGCTCGGAAATTTCATCACAAAATTCATCCGTTAAGGTCCTCGCTCCGGCGCTAGCCGAAATGCTGCCTTCGTTGACAGATTGACCGTCACATAGAGTAATTCCCCTTATCGTTGCCGCCAGCGCCTCTTGCTCATAGCAAAATTCCAGGTTTGCGTGCCATTCACCGGAGTCTCCTTGCGGGTACAAATTGATCCGGTATGACGTACCCCAATTACTCCATACTGGCGAAGAATACCAAAGATGGTAGTATCGGCCCACTTGATCACCGTGACGCCCCGCCCACTTGCTTTTCTTGTCCGGTCTGATGTCGACCGGAAGGGAGTTCGTCACAACGGTTCCCACCTTTCGCAAGAAATGTGTCACCGCATCATCCCTATTCCGGTCATAGGCTTTTTTGAGGTTGGCTGCAAAACTGCTACCGTTGGCCGGAGTCCCGTTACTCGTCGCATTGCTCACCCTAATGACGTATTCGTCTACCCCGGGAACAGGAATGATGGTCGACGCCTGAACATACAATGAGTCCGTCTGTTCGTCGTGATATGGAACCAACTGCACGCAGGATATGCGGTTTTCATCGACGGATTTTTCATTCAGCCAAAGGACTGCCGAAGTGACTTCCGGAGCAAAGCGGTGACTGGCCAAAATTATGCGCTGGTCGTGGTTGAGCGATACTAGGTCATCCGCATTTAGATGATGCAACAATGCTTCGCCCGCTTCGGGCTCCGAGATTTCAGCATAATCTGCCAACATTCTTACGATTTCGGAGGTGGTAGCGTGGCTAAGATAGCTCGCGTATTTTATGGCTTGCCAATGTGCATCAGAGCCGGTGTCATCCCGCTTAAGCTCAATAATCACTAACTTACCGTCAGGATCAACCGCCAAAAGATCCAACCGTTCGTTGGTCCGATCAAAGTCGCTAAATTCCTTGCCCACGATCAGAAGGTCGTCACCCAATATTCGCGGATTGGATGCCACCCATTCTTGGATGTCTCGCCGTTCACGAAGTCCCAACTGAGCGAACTCTACCTCGGCGATAGAGGAAGACTCGTGAGTCTGGGGATCAATACGGAACATTTTGGGTTCGCCGCTCATGACGCTTGCCTTTTTGGGTGGCTGGATTCCGGATTCCGCCGGAATGGCACCGGCGGTGGCTACGGATGCGCGTTGAGGCCGCCGTCGATGTAAACGGGCTGGCCGGAGGGGTAGTCGCAGTGGGGGGAGCAGAGGTAGACGAGCATGGCCGCTAGGTCGCGGGGGTGGCCCTTGCGACGCATGGGGGTGTAGCGAACGAGGAGTTCCTCGCGCTGGGTTTCCAGGGGGATGTCTTCAGCGGTTGACCAGCCGGACCCGACCGCGTTGACGCGGATCTCGCTGCGGCCCCATTCGACGGCCAGGGAACGGGTAAGGGACAGGACGGCGGCTTGCGTCGCGCTGTACGCCGAGCAGTTGATGACAGCCCGCTCGGCCAGATTGGAGATGACGTTGACGATGCGGCCGTACCGCTGGTCCAGCATCCGTTGACCCACGGCCTGGCTCAGCATGAAGGTAGCGCGCACGTTGCGGGCGTGAAGCTCGTCCCACTCGGCTAGGGAGATGTCGGCGGCGGGTTTGGCGAAAAAGCTGCGGGTGTCGTTGACCAAGATGTCGACGCGGGGATGGGCGGCGGCGAAGGCATCGACAGCCTCGGAGGCCGCATCGGGCGTGTCCCAACGCCCCACATGGCGTGCGGTGTCGCGCCCGGAGACGGCGGAGACCGCGTCGGCGATGGCATCGGCAGAGGATTGGCGGCGAGCCACGGCGAACACCGACGCTCCGGCCTCGGCCAGCGCGGCGGCCATGTATGGGGTCTCATCACCGCCGGCGGAGGCGACAATTGCGGTGTGGCCGGCAAGGCTGAACTCGGCCGGGAGGCGTGATTGGGACGGGATTGCCACGTCGCTAGGCTCCTCGCAATGACAGATGGATAACCGCTTTCAGGTGGAGATGATGGGTTACGGTTCCAGCGCGGCGACGGGAGCGTGGCCGGTGGGGGAGATCCCGGCGGCCAGGCCGGCTCCATCCAGGATGAACATCTCGCCGGTCATGTAGTCGGAGGCATCGGAGGCCAGGAACACGGCGATCGGGCCAAGATCCTCGGGCTTGCCCAATTTGCCCGTGGGCAGAAAATCGCCGGACTGGGGCAGGGTGCGGTTGATCTCGGCGCCGGGGTCGATGGTCGGGATGAAGCCGGGAACGATGCTGTTGGCCGTGATTCCGTAGCGCGCCAGGCTGAAGGACAGGACGCGGGTCAGCTGGATTACGCCGCCCTTGGAGCTACAGTACATGTAGATGTCGCGGCCGCCGCGGAGCCCGAAGCCGGACGCGACGTTGATGATTTTGCCTTTTCCGGCGTCGGCCATGGGTTTGGCGGCGGCGCGGGCGCAGTAGAACGCGCCGGAGAGGTTTACGGACATGGCCGATTCCCAATCGTCGTCAGTGATCTCCCAGATGGGTTTGAGGACGTTGTCGGCGACCATGGCGGCGTTGTTGATGAGCACGTCGACGCGGCCGAAGTGTGACATCGCCGCATCGATGAGCGCATCGGAATCCGAAGACTTGGAAACGTCGGTGGGGACGGCGATGGCGTCCTGGCCGGCGGCGAGCGCTTCGTCGCGTGCCGCCTCAATGGGACCGGGACGCCGGCCCGCGATGGCGAGGTTGGCGCCGGAGCGGGTGAGGGCGCGCACCATTTCGAGGCCGAGACCGGTCCCGCCGCCGGTGATGACGACGACTTTGCCATCGAGGTACAGATTTTCAAGCATTGGATACGGGCGCTCCTTGGACTGCACGGAGGGTAATGTCTCCGGCGGTGAGGGTCAACAACTCGCCCGTGTCGGTGCGGAGCATGAGGTTGCCGTGATCATCGATAGCTTCGGCGAGGCCGGTTTCGGTTGCGCCGTGGTGGGTGACGGCGACGCGCTGGCCGAGGGTATCCAGCCACCGGAGCCATTCAACGATGGGCGAGTGGCCGCGGCGCAGGTCCAAGTACAAAGCATCCATGTGCTGGAGGATACGGCGCAGCAGTTCGGCCCGGTCGACATCAGTGTCGCACGCGTGGTTCAGGCTGGTCGCGGTGGCGGCGATTTCGGGGTCGGCGGATACGTCCAGGGCGACGTTTACGCCGATGCCGACTACGGCGCGCTGGATCTGGGAGCCGGACAGCGCACTCTCGGCGAGAATACCGGCGACCTTGCGGCCATCGATCATGATGTCGTTGGGCCATTTGATGGTTGGATGGAAGCCGGCGACCTGCCGGATGGCCCGGGTGACTGCAACGCCGGCCAGCGGGCTGAGCAGGGGCAGAGCATCCGGTTCGGGCCGAAATAGAACGGAGAAATAGAGATTGCCCTCGTCGGATATCCAACGGCGGCCCATGCGCCCGCGACTGGCGCTCTGGGTCTCCGCGACTACGACGGCTCCTTCATCGGCCCCGTCCCGAGCCCACTCCGCAGCGTCGTCCATGGTAGACCCGGTGGATTGGTAGAAGCGCACGCTCCGGCCGATTATGGCGGTGTAGAGCCCGGAGCGGAGCATTTGGGCAACGATGGAGGGGGGCAAATGAGTTCACCCGGTCGCTCTAGTAGCCTCTAAGAGAACGACCTCAGATCTCCCGAAAATGAACCGGTCAGCGTGCCCAGCTATCAGGGAGTTGGCCTTTGCCGCATAGCCATCAAATGCTCTTTCAACTTCCACGGCCGATTTCGGAACCATTATCTCGTTTACCATTGTCCACCGTTCGTTCGTATTTCTTAGCCCAACCAACACGCGGTCGGGTGAAACGGGAAAGAAAATGCCGGCGTCCATATCGGTCAAACGTTCACCAATTCTATAAACCCCACAGTCGCTCGTAATCAGCTCTTCTGAATCGTTCAACTGATACACTTTCCACGTCATTTGTCGCATCAGATTTACTAGGGTAGGCGACTGACCGGTGGTTGCACGATCGATGGCCCATTCAAGACCATCGTTGATGAATTGCTCGTCAGACTCATCATGGCTGAGCCCCATCCCGTTTCGGGCCCACTCTTGGTGAACTTTGCCACGAACTATATCCAAACGGTTCCTGAGCGCATCACGCATGGCCGGCGTTCGCCCAATTTGAGCAGCCATGTACTTATACAGCGGCTCCAACTCGGCGAGCAGAACTTGTTCGCCCAACTTCAACCGGGCCAAAATGTCCCATGCCGGCCCCTCCACGTAATCGCGAAGATAATCCTCGACCACTTGAGGATACAAAAACCGTTCCACGCCGGCATCTCCGACTCCCACCAGCTTTGGTTGAGGTGCCTCAGCACGCAAATCGAGTTGATAAATCTGCTCGGTTGTTGCCGTCCAAGCCCTCAAATAATTGCGAGGGTTATAGTGATTGCGATTGGTTTTACTCATTCTCATTTCCTGGCCAGCACTCCCCAACATCCAGCCTGAGGAAATCTACTCATACGTGGACGGCCGCAAATATTGCTTGTCGTTCGCAGTCCACGAGATCAGATTTGGCGCTTGGACCTCTACCAGCCGTGGTCATAGCGGTCCTGCAGGACGTCGAGGAGGCGGGCGATGGGGATGCGCTGCTGGATCATGGTGTCGCGGTCGCGGATGGTTACGGCGTGATCGTCCAGGGTGTCGAAGTCGACGGTGACGCAATAGGGGGTGCCGATCTCGTCCTGGCGGCGGTAGCGGCGGCCAATGCTCTGGGCGTCGTCGAACTGGCAGCGGAAGCGGCGGCGCACCAGGTCGTACACGCCGCGGGCGGTGGGAGCCAGGCGGGCGTTCCGGCTCAACGGAAGCACGGCGACGGTGACGGGAGCCAGGGCCCGGTGGAAATGGAGCACGGTACGGGTGTCATTGCCGTCGGGCTCCTCGTCGTAGCTGTCCAGCCAGAAGGCGAGGGTAGCGCGGTCGACGCCACCGGAGGGTTCGATCACGTAGGGCAAGTAACGCTCGTGGATCTCGTCGTCGAAGTAGGTTAGATCCTCGCCGCTGAACTCCTTGTGGCGGCCCAGGTCGAAGTCGGTGCGGTTGGCGATGCCCTCCAGCTCGCCCCAACCCCAGGGGAAGCGGTACTCGATGTCGTAGGTGGCCTTGGCGTAATGGGCCAGTTCGTCGCCGGCGTGCTCACGGAGACGGAGGTTGCCTGCGCGTATGCCGTGGCTGACGTACCAGTCGAAACGCGCCTGCACCCACTGCTGCAGCCATTCATCGTCGGTGCCGGGCTTGACGAAGAACTCGATCTCCATCTGCTCGAACTCGCGGGTGCGGAAGGTGAAGTTGCCGGGGGTGATCTCGTTGCGGAAGGCCTTGCCGATCTGGGCGATGCCGAAGGGCAGCTTCTTGCGAGTGGCAGTCTGGACGTTCTGGAAGTTGACGAAGATGCCCTGGGCGGTCTCGGGTCGCAGGAACACCTCGTTGCTGGAATCCTCTACCGGGCCCATAAAGGTGCGGAACATGAGGTTGAAACGACGCGGCTCGGTGAAGTCGCCACCGCACTCGGGGCAGGTGTCGGTTTCGAGTTGGTCCTGGCGGAAGCGCCGGTGGCACTGGCGACATTCGACCAGCGGGTCACTGAAATTCTCCACGTGGCCACTGGCCTCCCAGACCCGGGGGTGCATCAGGATGGCCGCGTCCAGGCCGACCACGTCGTCACGTTCCGACACGACGGACCGCCACCAGGCCTCCTTAACGTTGCGCTTGAGCTCGACGCCCAGGGGGCCGTAGTCCCAGGTGGATCCGAGGCCGCCGTACACCTCGCTGGACTGGAAGACGAACCCCCGTCGCTTGGAGAGAGACAGGACTTTATCCATATCGGCGTAGGGCAGGGTGCGCGGCATCTGGGACCTCGTTATGGTGATAAGGATTTAATCATGTTATCACTGCCCGGCCGAATGCGACGGAGATCGGCTTTCCCGTGAGCGATGGATTCCTGCTTGCGCAGGAATGACGGCTTCTGCTCTAGCCCCGCATCGTCTTTCAGCGGGGAAGGAGATAAAGAGTGAACGGCTGCGGGAGTCAGGCAGGGGTGAGGTCTGCCACGGGTCGCTCGCCGGGGAGTTCGCGGCGGACCGCGTCGGCCAGGCTTTGGGCGGCGAGGTCGTCGAGCTTGATGTAGCGGGCGGACATGGCGTCGGCGATGTTTTTCGCCAACTCGAGCTTGATGAAGTCCTGCTCGGTGTCCACAACGACGGACGGGATTTTGGCGGCGGCAACCGTTTCACCCAGTTGGCGTACTTCATCGGGCAGGGTGAGCACGTTGGAGGACTGATCGCCGGCCAGCGTCACGTTGGCGCGACCGTCGGATAGCAGCACCAGCAGGGGCAGCACGTCCCGATCCTTCAAACGCTCGGTTTCCAGAGTTTCCATGGCGAGATAGATTGCCCGAGCCAGCGGCGTGCGGCCCCCGGTGGGCATTTCCTGAAGGCACCACTGGGCCATTTCGACGCTGCCGGTGGGCGGGAGCAGGACTTCCGCTCCGGTTCCCCGAAAGGCGATCAGACCAACCCGATCCCGGCGTTGGTAAGCATCGAGCAGCAGCGACATGACCGCGCCCTTGACGGCGACCATGCGGCGCTGGGCTCCCATGGACCCGCTGGCGTCTACGACGAAAAGGATCAGGGAGCCGGTGTGGGTCTCGCGGACTTTCTCGCGGACGTCCCACGGCTCGATCAACAGGGCAGCCGCTTCGCTATCCGAGGTCTGGCGCCGGGACTGCTGGTGGGGCGCGGCGGCGCGGAGAGTGGCGTCCAAGGCAAGGTCGGAAGCGGCACCTTCCGGGACACGAGCGCCGACGTACCGCCCGGCCGAGGTGCCGCTCACCGTGGTGGCGCGGCGTCCGGAGGATCGGCGAGCGCGGCGATCCGGGGGTTGGACCTGGAGGTTCTGGACGGCGTAGGGGTTGCCAATCTCAAACCACTCGTCGCCAAGGGCGGCGTCTTCAGGTTCATCAGCCTGGTCTTCGGGAGGTTCGGGTTCTCTATCGCTATCGGAGTCGCCGGGATCGTCGTTGGAGTCGTTATCGGCAGACGGCTCGCGGTCGCGCTGCTGGTTCTGGAAGTCCTCCAGCATGTTGTCCAGTTGCTCGGTGACCAGGTGAGGCTGCTGGAAGGGCTGGCGACGCTGGCGATGGAGCAGGGCCATCAGGGCGGCTTCGCGCACATCTTCCACATCGACGACGGTTCGGCCCTCGTAGGCAGCGATGGTGCTGGCGGTCTTGTACATGACGATGTCGCCTCGCAACCCATCAACCTGATACTCGGCGCAGATGTCGGTGATGAGCTCCAGGATTTCGTCAGGGACAACCACGTCTGGAAGGAGTCGCTGGCTGCTCAGCAGGCGCTCGCGTTCCGCCTGTTCGGCGTCGGCCCAGTCATCCATGAAATCGAAGGGACTGGACTCGAACGCCATGCGGCGGCGCACCACCTCACGGCGTTCGACAGGTTCGAACACGCCGTCGACCTCCACAGCCAGACCAAAACGGTCAAGAAGCTGTGGGCGGAGATCACCTTCCTCAGGATTCATGGTGCCTACGAGCATGAACTCTGCGTCGTGGCTGATGGAGATGCCCTCGCGTTCCACGTAGTTGCGACCCATGGCGGCGGCGTCCAGCAGCACGTCCACCAGGTGGTCGTTGAGCAGGTTGACCTCGTCGATGTACAGGATCCCGCGGTGGGCGGAAGCGATGAGGCCGGGCTCGAAGTTCTTCTCGCCGGACTTGATGGCCTGCTCGATGTCCAGCGAACCCACCAGACGGTCTTCAGTGGCGCCCACCGGCAGGTCAACGATGCGGACCTGGCGGGCTGATGGACTACCGGCGCGCCCAGTCTGCTGGCACCACTGGCACACATCCTGGGGCACGCCGGGCTGGCAACTGTAGGAGCAGCCCGGCATTACAGGCACCTGGGGCAACAGCGCGGCCAAAGACCGCACGGCAGTGCTCTTGGCGGTTCCCTTCTTGCCCCGCACCAGCACGCCGCCGATGCGGGGGTTGATGGCGTTGAGCAGCAGCGCCCGCTTCATCGGCGTCTGACCGACGATGGCAGTGAAGGGGAATCTGGGCTCGCGGCCGGCGGCGGGCTGGGTCACGGTTTCACCTTGGCAACGCCGTCGGATCAACTGGCGGTCGCTTGAGTAGCGCCGCTCCCCTGGCGATAGGCGTGCGCATCGCGCTCACGGTAGGAACGGTAACCGATGGTGGCGAAGGCAATGCCCATCCAGAGGAGGAAGTGTCCGACGGCGGTGAAAGTGCGGAACATAATGGTGAGTTCGGGCGGTAGCCACTCGGGCGCTGCGTCCCTGACGCTGGGCAGGGCGAAAGCCAACAGGAGCGCCACCACGGCGTAGGCGATTCCGACGCCCGCGTAACGAAGCCAACGTCCGGATCCCGTCGAACTGCGGTTGATCAGCCCGACGCCATAAATGACCAGGCCCACGGAGACGGTCGACACCGCCATAAACAGAAACTGGAATCCCTGGCGGGCGAGCAGCGTGCCCTCATCACCGATGCCTGGGGGGTTCAAAGGGAACTTGAGCTGGGTGTACATTGAAAGGCCCCAGAAGCCCAGCAGGCCGGCCACTGCGGCCCACGCCCAGGGGTTCCAGCCCGGCGTGGCGTTCCGCATCAGGTGGTACAACGCGGTGAACACAGCCCCAAAGAGGATGCCGATGACGGCCAAACCGAGGCTCATTCCGACACGCTGACCACCCAGGCTGATCAGGAATTCAAGGGGCAACGCTTCCTCTTCTTCGGGGTTTGCCAGTTGCTCGGCGCAGCCGGCGCGATCGATGTCGCACCCTTCAAGCCCGATGGCCCATTCCATTACGGGCACGTTGAAGATGTTCATGTAGGCTGCGACGAGGAAGCCTACGATTACTCCCATTACGATGGCAGTGGGGAGAATGCGCGTCATCATATACCTCCGATGACTATCTGGCTGAACAGCTCATGCGGCCCAAGCGGCCGACCGCCGTGTGAACGGATAAAGCGATCAGGCAGATTCACGACGCACTCCTCCATACGCTCCGCAGAGCGTTAGCGCGGCGAAACTTGCCGATCCTGTTCCGGCGCCTGCCGGAAGCAAGAGGCGGCCCGACGTCAGGTCAACGTCGGGCCAGCCCAGAACCTAATGGCACATGAAAGCCACGTGGCGGGCGTGGTGGAAGAACTCGTGAACGGTGGTCAGGATGCCCGGCGCACCGATGGAAGCAGCGTGGACTCCGCCATCAACGTAACCGACGAGATACAGCGCAATGGCGCCGAGGACCATCCAAGGGGCCCACGCAGCGGTATCGGTGGCGGACAGAAAGCGGTTGAACATAGTTGTCACTCCTCTCGTTGTTGGGGTATCAAATCCCACGGTGATTGAGATTGTAGTCCGTTGACTGCGGTTAGACAATACCGCGAGCAGGACAATATCGACGATCGTGAAATGTCAGCGCTCTACGAAAATCAGGTCGTCCTCCTTCCCGACCCAACGATCGCGGGATTCCTCGAAAGCCCGGAGTTTGTCAGGCTGCAGCTCGGTGCGCTTTTCGTCGTCGTCCAGGTAGGGATTGGGGAAATAGCAGCGCACCAGGGTCTCGTCCCATTGGTGGGAGAAACGAACGTAGTATGACTTGAGGTTGCCGTGGCTTTTAGCCTCCACGAACTGAATCCCGTCGATCTTCTCCAGCTGCAAGTGGAAGTGCCAGTTGTCGGCCTCGATGGTCGCCCAGCCGCCGTGGACTTCGGGTTGTCTGATGCCGTGAGCATGGTTCTCGCTGACCACGGAACCACCGCCCACTACCCACATCATATTGGGGTCGCCGGTCAATTCGTTGAGCAATTCGAGGGTATTTTCCATCGGCCGCGTCCTCCTGCTCATCAAGCGGTTGCGGGATTGGTTCGGGCTCCGGCTTCCTGCCTGGCTTCGATGTCGGTCTCGAGTTCGAGGTACATCCGGCGCAGTTGGTCCAGCATCTCGGGCGGCGGGTTTTCCCACAAGCCCCGCTGCACTGCCTCCAGCAGGCGCTCGACGATGCCCCGCAGGGCCCAAGGGTTGCTCTGCCGGAAGAATTCCTGCATTTCAGGGTTCAGGACGTACTCTTCGGTGACGTCTTCGTACATCCAGTCTTCGATTACCTGGGCCGTGGCGTCATAGCCGAACATGTAGTCCACGGTGGCGGCCAACTCGAAAGCGCCCTTGTAACCGTGGCGTTGCATGGACTGCATCCACTTGGGATTGACCACGCGGCTGCGGAAGACGCGCCGGGCTTCGTCTTGCAAATCCCGCACGCGGGCGCGGGAAGGATCGCTGCTATCGCCGAAGAATTGGCGGGGGCTGCGGCCGGTGAGGGACCGCACGGTGGCAATCATACCACCGTGGTACTGCATGTAATCGTCGCTGTCGAACACGTCGTGTTCACGGTTGTCCTGGTTCTTGGCGGCGATGACGATCTGGCCGAACCGGGTGCGAAACTCGTTGCGGGCGGTGACGCCGAAGTCCTGGCGAGAGTAGGCGTACCCGCCCCAGGAGGTGTACACCTCGGCGAGATCGTGGACGGTTTCCCAGTTGCGCTCGTCCAGCACGCCGAGGATGCCGGCGCCGTAGGCTCCCGGCTTGCTGCCGAAGATGCGGAACAGGGACGGGTCGCCGGCGCTGTCGGTGGCTTCCGAATCGGAAGCGGACGCGCGGCGTTCGGCATCTTCGCGGACGTGCTTTACCACGTAGTTGTTGTCCGGGGATTCGTCCTGGGCGGCGGCCAGGGCTACGGCCTGGTCAATCAGGTAGATGAGGTTGGGGAAGGCGTCGCGGAAGAAGCCGCTGATGCGAACGGTTACGTCGATGCGGGGACGTCCCAGCTCGGAGATGGGGATTACCTCCAGGCTGCTGACCCGGCGGCTCTCAGCCTGCCAGACGGGCTTGACGCCCAAGAGGTACAGGATCTGGGCGATGTCGTCGCCGTGGGTGCGCATGGCCGAGGTGCCCCAAACCACAACGCCCACCATCTCCGGGTAGCTACCCTCCTCGTCGAGGTACTTCTGCAACAGGGCGTCGCCCAGGGACTTGCCTACGTCCCACGCGGTGGGCGACGGCAGCGCGCGCGGGTCCACGGAGTAGAAGTTGCGCCCGGTGGGCAGCACGTTAACCATGCCCCGGGTCGGCGCGCCGGAGGGACCCGGCGGCACGAAACGGCCCTCCAGTCCGCGCAGCAGGTTGTCAATCTCGTCGGTGGTGCGCAGGAGGGACGGGTAGATGTGCTGTCCCACGTAGGAAAGCACGCTTTCGGTACGCGCGTCGGATCGTCCCAGCGTATCGGTTACCACGGTAGGGATCAGATGCGCTGCGAAACCGTCGTCGCACAGGCGCTGATAGGCTTGGCGACACAGCGACTCCAGCGCTTCGATAACGTCGCCAGCGTTGCGGATGGGCGCATCGCCGTCGGCGCCGTGCAAGGCTGACGGGGCGCTGCCGTTGACCGATGCAGCGGGGTCTTCGAGCAGGGCGTAGTAGTCGTAGCCCAGGCCCTCCGCGAGAGCGCGGCGCAGGCTGGGCACGGCCCCGTTGTCGAGGCGGGTCAGAGCGCAAAGAAGGCCCACCATCTGCTCGTCAGTGGGCGGCTGGCCCAGGGTGTGCAGGCCGTCCTTGATCTGGGCGTCCTTGATCTCGCAGAGGTAGCCGTCAATCTCCAGCATGAACTCCCCGAAATCGTCGGGCTGCTCGTCGACGCCGAGATCGCGGTGCAGTTCGGCCTGCTGGACCATTTCCCAGATCTGGGCTTCCAGGGTGGGCAACTTGGCCGGGTCCAGGGTCTGGCACTGGTAGTGCTCGTCCATGAGCTGCTCCAGCTTGGCGATGTCGCCGTAGGAGTCAGCGGTGGTCATGGGCGGGATCAGATGGTCGATGATGGTGGCGTGGGTGCGCCGCTTGGCCTGGGTGCCTTCACCGGGGTTGTTGACGATGAACGGGTAGAAGAGAGGGATGTCGTCCAGCGCAACCTCGGGGTAGCAGGCCTGGGACAGCCCAACGCCCTTGCCCGGCAGCCATTCCAGGGTGCCGTGCTTGCCGATGTGGATCATGGCGTCGGCCCGGAACACGTCCCGGATCCAGCGGTAGTAGGCGACGTAGTGATGCGTGGGCGTGAGGTCTGGGTTGTGGTAGACCGAGATGGGGTTCTCGCCGAAACCGCGCGGCGGCTGCAGGCCGACGAACACGTTGCCCATGGGCACTCCGGCGATGGCCAGGCGATCTCCGGTGCGGTACACGTGCCCGGGCGCTTCACCCCAGGCTTCCAGCAACTCAGCGCGCACTGATTCGGGGAAGCCGGCGTACCACCGGGCGTAGTCACGACGTTCAACGTGGCCGGCAGCCAGGCGAAGCTGCTCCTCGGTCAGGGTGTCAGTGTCGTTGCTGCACCGCTCGATGATGCGCTGGACCAACTCGTCGCCATCAACGGGGATGTCCTCGACCCTGTACCCGGCGTCTTTCAGGGCGTGCAGCAGGTTGATGGCCGAAGCGGGGGTGTCCAGGCCAACGGCGTTGCCGATGCGCGCATCCTTGGTGGGGTAGTTGCTGAGGATGATGGCGATGCGTTTTTCGGCGTTGGCCTTGCGGCGCAGCGCGGCGTGACGGGAGGCGAGCCGGGCGAGATAATCCATGCGGTCGGGCTGTGCAACGTAGCGCTGCATCCGGCCGGCGGACAGGGTATCGGGCACGGCTCCGGTGTCCTCCTTGAAGGACACGGGCACGGTGATGATCCGGCCGTCGAACTCGGGGAAGGCGACGTTCATGGCGGTGTCGATGGGACCCAAGCCGAGGGAGCTTTCCTCCCACTCGGAGCGGCTGCCGGTGCTGACGATGCCCTGGATGATGGGAACATCCAGATTATCAAGAAGCTCCTGGGACCAGCCCGTGGCGACTGTTGCGCCGGTGCCGCCCTGCTGGTGGTCGAGGTCGCTCATGGCCAGGCCCATGGTGTTGACGATGCAGTCGACGCGGGGCAGGCCGTCGGGATCGACCATGTACTCGGTCAAAGTATGGCCGCCGTCGGCTTCGTCATCCTCCGGCTGATGCTTGAGGCTGTAAGAAAACACCGGCAGGACGTTGACGTTCTGGGCCTCTAGCCGAGCAATTAGGTCGTCGACGAAAGCCAGGTTACCGCTCATCCAGTGGGCACGATAGAACAGGACGCCCACGGAGGACCGAGTAGGATCAAACCGTGCGGCGCGGTAGTCAGCGACGGATATGCCTTCAGCCATTTCGGGGTGGTAGATGCCCTGCCAGGGCATAGGCGCCGGCGCCTCGTGTCCGAAATCGCCGCCCAGGTAGGTGTCGGCGAGGAAGAGGAACAGATTGCGGAAGTTCAGCACGCCGCCGCGCATCAAATAGGAAAAGACGGCTTCGACCTCCGCGACCGGAGCGGTGCACGCGGTAACCAATTCATCATCCCATTCCTGGTGACCGGGGCAGGCGATGAGCGGGGTGCGGTTTTGGAGGCAGATTTCCCACAGGGGATCGAACACGTCGCCCAAGGCTCGCCGGCCTCCCAGGAGTCGGAGCACAACCACGGACGCCGCATCGACGGCTTCCAGCAGTTCGCGGCGAGCAGTTGCAGCCTCATCCGACTCGCCCTCCAGGGCTACCGGGTTGAAGGCGTGGACGGTCACCGCGTCGCTCCAAGGCATACCCACCAGGGCGCGCTCGGCGGTGAGGATATCGGTGTCGGCGGTGGTAACCAGTACGATGGAACCGGCCGCGGCCTGTGTTTCAGTGGTCATTTATCAGTCCGGGTCATCGGCGGCGCGAGGGAACACCATGATGGTGAGGTCGCTGAATTCGTCGGTGATCTTGGCGAGTTCGGCAAGGGTTCCGTCCCACCGCTGTTCGTCAGGCAGGGTGAGGCGTTGGAACACCGTAACCGCATGGTCGGAATCAGCGCCGTCGGAAATGGCGCCGGCTGCGATGGCCGGCGGCATGAAGTCGAAGGGACGGGGGAGAAGGATCACGTTGCGCCGCCCCTGGTTCAGCGTCTCGACCAACTCGCCCAATTCGGAGCCGCGATCCCAGCGCTGGTGCAGGGTCAGGAACAGCGATTCTTCGAGGGATATGCCGGCGCGGGCGCAGGCGAACTGGATGCTGCTGACGCCCGGCACAAGCTCGACCGTCTCGGCGCGGCGTCGGACGCGGTTCAAGAGCTCCTTGGCGGAGACGTTCAGGTCGCCCCACACGCAGACCACGCACTGCTTGCCCAGTTGAGCCTGCTCCTGCGCGTAGTCCAGCACAGCCTCCTGGTCGCGGTAGGCCATGGGGCGCACCTCGGCGTCTCCGGTACATCCGGCGACTACGTCGAGGACGGTCTTGAAGCCCACCACGAGGTCAGCGCCCTGAACGGCCTCACGGCCTCTGAGGGTGAGCATGTCTGGAGCGCCGGGGCCCACGCCCACGACGGTCATTTTGATTCCTGCGTTGGAAGATGTCATCAGTTTTCCGGCAAGAAGAAAACCCTGGGAAATAGCTCCGCCAGGGTTCATAGTAGTTACTGATGTGGGCGCGACAGCTGACAAGACCGCCGTGCTGCAGCGCGAACCAGAACAACCCTGTTGAGCGCAGAGCAGAGTTCCGAGGCAACACCGGGCAGGTCTCCTGGCTCACGGGTCTAAACCCGCGCTGACGCCTTCCCGCTATCCGCGTCAGGCGGATGGCAGTGGCCAATCGTCAGCCGGCTCCCCGCTTACAGTGGCGCAACCGCGGCGGATTTGCACCGCCTTCCCAATTAAGCCAATGGGTTTGAATAGCGCCCGGTGTTGGGTTTTCAAATTTTAATGCGCGGACTAACCGCGCCGTCAATGTAGCCGGGATGTTGGCCGCTGTCAACGGGCCGGGCTGATAGCAATGCTACACTGATATCCAAAGGCCATTTGGCGCAAGGAGATATTACAACGTTGGTTATAAAAATTCTCGGGGCAATCGCCGCCCTAATTATCATTGCCGTCATCGCCGTGGGCGCAGCCATGTATTTCAGGCTGGTACCTATTCCGGGACCGATCCTCGCCCTGTTAGCAGGAGCTAAACCGCCGGAATACACGGCTCGCTACTACCCGTCGGACACGCTGGCTTACGGTTGGGCCACGCTAACGCCCGGCGAGGGTCAGTTCGAGGAAATGCGGGATATTTGGGGCCGCTTTAATGAATACCCCGCGTTTCAAGACATGATTGAGCAGTCGAAAGAGGAATTCAACAGAGAAAGCGGCATCGACTTCGATACGGACGTGATGCCCTGGATTGGCCCGGAGATTTCGGCAGCCTTGCTTGACGTGGAGGAAGAAGAACCCACCGCCGTCGCTATTATTGGCGTCCGTGACCAGAAGGCCGCCGCCGCTTTCCTCACCAAGTGGCGAGAGTACATGGCGAATGAATCCGACGCCAATTTCGTGACGGGTTCCCACCTCGGCGTTGATACCTGGATTGACGAAGACGCCTTTCAGGCTTACGCGCTGACCGATGGCTGGCTGGTATACGCTACGGACGAAAAAAGTCTGACGAAAACGTTGGACCGGATTGAGGATGACGGCGGCGATTCGTTGGCCGACGCAGCCAACTTCGTGGCGGCTGAAGCGGCATTGCCGGAACGCCGTTTCGCCTCGTTTTATCTGGATTACCAACAGGGTATAGAGCTGTTGGAGGACTTCCTGAGCGACGAAATCGGCGGGTTCACTCCGGGCACGTTCGGCCCGGCCGCCTTCGCCGAACAAGCGCCGGATTGGGTGGCCGGCTCCGCCGGGTGGGCGGAGCGCGGAGTGACAATGGAGGTGGTATCACCCACTGTGTCCACTTACGGGCTGGAAATCATGGAGTTGCAAGACCCGGCCAACCTGCTGCCCACCGATACCCTGGGGTTTATAGCCGGCGCCTTCGACCCCAACGTTGACCACTGGCGGACTGCCTTGGGGGAGCACGATTTGGATAGCCTGCTGCCCTATCCCGGAGTGATTGACGACATCAACGACGCAGTGGACGAAATGGCCAGTGGCAACGCGCCGGAACTGGATCTCGACTCCACGCTGGCGGACGCGCTGGACCTGGGGTTTTGGCTGGTCAAAGACCTCACGGGAATTGACCTGGAAACGGATTTCTTTGACCACCTGTCCGGCCAGGCGATTCTGGCAGTGCGCGACTTTGATTTCGACGCGGTGACAGATGATCCCACTGCCAATGCCGTTGATGTGGTGGCAATGCTGTCTTATCAGGAAGATGGGAAAGATGGACTGGCGGATACGATGGACGAGGTTGCCAGCCTGCTGCAAGAACAGGCCGGATTGCAGGCCAGCTCAGCAGACGTAGGAGCGGACGATGACGCTACGGTTTTTGATCTGGGCCTGCTGGGAATGATGATGGGTGGCCAGATCGGTTACCGGCCTGGCTACGTCCTTCACGACCAATACCTGACTCTTGGGACTACTGAAAGCGCTCTGGCTGCCATCGTGGAGCGGCAGAACGGCGAGGGAGACAGTTTGTCATCAGATGCCGAATACCAGCGCGCCACCATCCACCTGGCAACTGACGGGCAGTTTCTGGGTTACGTTGACGTGCGGCGCATTGTCGCGCAGCTGGACGCGGACGACCTGGATTTAGAGCCGGAAGAATTTCAGATATTGCGGGAAGGGATTGGCGTGGCAGCGTTCAGCTCCACAACTGGGGAAGACTACACCAGGGGCGCGGCGGCGCTGACATTGTTCCCGGAATAGAGATCCCGGTGAAGGTATAATCGCAGCGTCTACCAAAGTTCGGGAACGGAGGAGAACCTTTATGGGCGTGACTTACGCCAGGGGCAGCATCAACGGCAACAAAGGAACGCGGGAGTTCGACTTTCTGGTGGATACCGGCGCGACTTGGGTATGTATCCCGCAGGCCGACATTGACGCTCTGGGATTAGATACCGTGTCCAACGCCAGCGCCGCCCTGATGATGGCTGTCGGCAGCGTCAATCGAACTCCCGTTTACATTGCGGTTGGTATGCTGGAAGGGACGGGCTTCGTCAACGGCGCAGTACCGGCGGCGGTTCCCCTGGTGGGATACAAACTATTGCAGGACTTGGGGTTCAAGGTGGACCTGGTGAACGATCGGATCGAGCAACGGCCTGAAGGGGAGATTGGGCCGCCGTTTCTGCTGTAACCCGGCAACCACAATTGACAATCTTTTTTGGATCATGTTAGTATCCTTCTTGTATCTGCTTCTTTTCGTGTGGATTGGGATACCGGGGGGCAGCAGGTGTCAGCCTACCCTGCTCCCTTTCTCCATTCTGCGCCGGGAGGAATGCGCGGAGGGGCGACCTATGGGCCGCCCCTCCGCTATTGATTGATCCAAGGCTCAGGATTCAGCCGCCGCCGATTGCCGGCAGGAAGTGCATCTCGGTGTCCTCACTGACCCGCTCCATCAATCCGAGCTGGCTGACGTCGCCGTCAACGATTACGGCCAGGCCGGGTATTATGTCATCCAATTCTTCGTCGTAGAGGAGTTCTTTCATGCCGGGATGGAGCTGCTCCAGGTTGTTGATGACCTGGCGCACCGTCGCGCCGGCGACCTGGACACGGTCGGGAGCGCCAGTGATACGCTGCATCTGGGCGGGTATCCATACGTCAGGCATTCCGACCTCCTCCTGGTTGACGGCAGGCGCGGGGAAAAGCGGCAGAGGCGAATGACCATCCACCCCTGCCTGGTCCGGACGGTTTCTATGAGCCGTTCTTATCCCAGAGCGCTTCCAGGACGCTGCCCGGGTTCATGGGAAGCACGGTCAAGCGAACGCCGATGGCGTCGTAGATGGCGTTGGCGATGGCGGCCATGGGAGGAACGATGGGCACCTCGCCCACGCCGCGCACGCCGTAGGGGTGGTTGGGGTTGGTGATCTCAACGATGCAGGTGTCGATCATCGGCAGGTCGAGGCTGGTGGGCATCCGGTAGTCCAGGAAGCTGGAGTTGACCATGTGTCCCTGGTCGTTGGTGTAGTACTCCTCGTTGAGGGCCCAGCCAATGCCCTGGACGGCGCCACCTTGGATCTGGCCCTCCACATAGGACGGGTGGATCGCCTTGCCGGCATCCTGAACGGCGGTGTAGCGGACGATTTCCACCTTGCCGGTATCTTCATCGACCTCGACGTCGACGATGTGCACCCCGATGCAGGGTCCGGCTCCGCCGGGGTTGACACCGCCCCGACCGACGATGGGGCCGCCGGTGGGAACCTGGCGGGCGGCGAGCTGCTGGAAGGTCATCTGAAGCTGATCGTCGGCGCGGTGCTTGAGTACGCCGTCATCGTAGAGCACGTCCTCGGGTTCCACTTCCCAGATGCGCGCGGCGCGGGCGATCATCTGCTGCCGGACGTCCTGGGCGGCGGTGTAGGCGGCGTAACCGGTCTTGAAGGTGACGCTGCTGCCGCCGGTGTTGGAGGTGAAACCGATGCTGTCCGTGTCGCCGATCTGGGGATTGACGTCCTCGACGGCGATGCCGAGCACCTCGGCCAACTGTTGCGACACGGAGGCGCGGGTTCCGCCAATGTCGGGAGAACCCTCGGTCAGCGTGACCGTGCCATCGGGGTTAACCAGGGCGACCGCGGCGGACGGGCCGGTGTTGTTGCCCCAGAAACCGGAGGCGACGCCGCGGCCGCGCTTCTTGCCGTCCTTCGGAGCGCTATAGTGCGGGTGGGACTTGGTGGCCTCCAGGGTCTCGACGTAGCCAACGGTGGGGGTCAACGGGCCGGTGGGACGGCGGGTGCCCTCCTTGGCGCTGTTCATAAGGCGCAGGTCGATAGGATCGACGCCGAGCTTCTCGGCCAGTTCGTCCAGGGCGACCTCAACGCAGTAGGCCGCGGCTGGGGAACCGGGGGCGCGGTAGGCCGCGGTCTTGGGCCGGTTGACAACGATGTCGTAGCCCTCGATCCAGGTGTTGGGGATGTCGTAGGCGGCGAGCACGCAGTTGGCCGCGCCAGCAACCGGCGACCCGGGGAACGCGCCAGCCTCGAAGATCAGGTGCACCTCGGCGGCGGTGATCTTGCCGTCGTTGGTGGCGCCGATGCGGCAGGAGATCTCGGTGCCAGAGGTCGGCCCGGTGGCCTCGAAGACCTCGGTGCGGTTCATGGATACCTTGACCGGAGCGTGGGCCTTGCGGGCCAGCAGCGCTGCCAAGGGCTCCATGTATACAGCCAGCTTGGCGCCGAAACCGCCGCCGATTTCCATGGGCACGGCCTTGACCTTGGACACCGGGATACCCACGAGGCGAGCGGTGTGGTCGCGAACGGTGAAGTGGCCCTGACTGCTGGAGTAGATAGTCAGGCTGCCGTCGTCGTGCCACATGGCGGTGCCGCTGTGGGGTTCGATGTATCCCTGGTGCACGGCGGAGGTGGAGACGCTGCGCTCAACGACGATGTCGGCATCAGCGAAACCGGCGTCGAGGTCTCCCATGCGGAACTCAAAGTGGTTGGCGGTGTTGGTGCCGCGCGTGTCATCGTCGTCGTCCAGCACGCCACCGGCGCGGGTACCGGCCGTTTGGAAGGCAGCGAGACGTTCGTGGACCAGAGTCGCGTCATCGGCCATGGCCTCGCGGGCGTGCATGACGGGAGGCAGCACCTCGTACTCAACGTCGATCAGATCCAGGGCTTCCTCGGCAGCGTGCGCGTTAGTCGCGGCGACGGCGGCGATGGCGTGACCCTTATAGAGGGCCTTGTCCTGGGCCATGATGTTGTTGCTCAGGAACTTGAAGTTGACCATCGCGCCTTCGGCCAGATCAGAGGCGCGGCCGGTGGGTTCGATGATGTCGGCGCCGGTGATGACAGCGCGGACGCCGGGCATGGCCTCGGCGCGGCTGGTGTCGATGGATTTGATGCGGGCGTGGGCGTGAGGGCTGCGCAGGACCTTCCCGAACAGCATACCGGGCAGGTTCAGGTCGGCGCTGTAGCGGGCCATTCCAGTGACCTTGTCGGCGCCGTCGTGGCGCACCGGGCGTGTCCCGACAACCTTGTATTCCTTGTCGCTGGTCAGGACCATGTTGGGGGTGTAGTCCGGCATTAGTTTTCCTCCGGCTGGTACGTTAATTGCGGGTTTGACACGGCCGGGCGAAGCCCGAAAAATCCCGTGCCGGCAGTATGATAGCATAGCGAACAAACCGACGGGACGGGGCAGATTCCGTCCCGTGTTAATGCGCAGCGAGCAACGAGATCGCCGCGCTGCGTTCGCGATGACAGACACGAAACGGGCGGGAAACATGGATACCATCATCATCAAGGGATGTCTCAACGGGAGCCGCGGACGGGAACACAACCCGAACGTACCATGGACGCCGGAAGAGGTGGCGCAGGAGGCCGTCCGGTGCTACGAAGCCGGCGCGTCGATTGTCCACATCCACGCCAGGACGCCGGACGGCGGCATCAGCTACGACCCGTCGTGGTACACGCAGACCAACGCGATGATCCGGGCGCAGTGCGACCTGGTCCTGAACCACACCACGGCGCGGCAGGCCCACGTGCCGGTAGAGGCGGTGACCCGGTACCTGCTGGAGATCCCGCAACCGGTGGAGATGGTGTCACTGAACCTGGGATCCGGCACCCGCTGGGTCCTGGACCCGGACACCGGCCAACGGCGCACGGTGACCAGCCCCAACTCCTTTGAGGACATCGTGGCCACCCTGGACGCCTGCTACCAGCGCGGCACTTTCCCGGAGCCGGCCGTGCACGACGTGGGCAACGTTAACGCCGCCATCACCCTGATGCGAGAGGGCTACATCCGGGATTCACGCTACTTCCTGGTGGAGCCGGGAGCCCACTGGGGCGACGGTCGGCTGAACATGGTCGGATCGCCGCGCAACTACATGCTGATCGCCGACACCATCCGAGAGCATTATCCCGAAGCGACCTGGCTCGCGCACAGCAGCATGGAGCAGACCTTCCCGCTATGCGCCATCGCCATCGCCACGGGCGCGCACATCAGGGTGGGGTTCGAGGACAGCCCGTTCCTACCCAACAACCCGCAGCCCAGATCCAACGCCGAGTACATCGAATGGGCGGTTACGATGGCGCGCTTGCACGGCCGGGAGCCGGCGACGCCGCAGCAGGCGCGGGACATGCTGGGGTTGAATCCCTATCCGGAGGCGTAGCGCCAGCGAGATTGCCGGGCGGCGCTCGCATTGACAATTTGGTGACCGTATGGGCAAGGAACAGGCGGACCCTTTTGGCTTGATGATTGCGGCGGCGCAGGAATCCGATCTCCAGGCTACAGTGATCCTGTTCGGCTCCCGGGCCCGGGGGGATCACCGGCCGGATTCCGACGTGGACCTGCTGGTGGTCTGGGACGATACCCTGCCCCAGCAGGCGCCTCGCAGCGAAGCGGAGTCCGATGCCGCGCGACGCGAATTTATCCGGCTGCTGGGGGGTATCGGTCACGATAACATCAGCATGACGCGGCGGCAGTTCGGTTACTGCCGGCGGGCGCGCAACCACATCGCGGCGCAGGCATTGCGGGACGGGGTTGTTATGAATGGCGACGCCTTCAGCGACCTTTGCGACGAGGACTTTGACGACGGTTACCATGTGGGTTGGCCGGATATCCGGCAGCGGCTGATCAACGCGCGGCGGTGGCTGGGCAGCATAAACCACAACATCAACACCGGCAACCATGACCAGGAGCTGATTGGCTTCGCCGCGCAGCAGGCCGTGGAGAACGCGCTGAAAAGCTGAATTTCAGCCATCGACTGCGAATACCGGAACATCCATCACCTCAAGGAACTGGCCGACATCGTGCTGGACAACACCGGCGAAAGCTCGTCGCCGGCCCGCGCGGAGCTGGAAGCGCTGTTGGAATACACTGCGCTCACGGAAGCCCAGCGGGGCACCCTGAGGCTGAATGATCGCGACCCCTACGATTGGCTCAGCCTGTACGCCGTACTGTACCGCTGCGGGGGTGTGGAGAAGCGGCTGGATCTGGCCGGTTACCGCGAGCTGCAGGAAGGCATCGGTCGAGCGGTGACGGCCTTCGTGGAGGAAACGTTCCGGATCACCGGGACGGGGCCGGGCGATTTGGAGAGGCGGGGTTGAAGAGTGCTGGTGAAAATGCAGTGTGGTTAGTACAGTCGGTCGTCGCAGGATGCAGCAGGACCGGTTATGAAGCCGGTCCATAAACCACCGCGCTTTCCTCTTCTCAAGCGCCGCGAACAAGTTTCTATCAATGGTCAGCAGGGGAGTTTAGGGGCTGATGGATTCCAGCAGAACGGCACCGGCAAGACCGGATGTTCAATTGTAGGGGTTGGTGCTATCTCTGCCTGCCAACCCGGTCAGCTTCCAGCTCTTGCAGGAAATCCCAAGCCGCGTATTGCCCTTTTGCCGTCGCCAGCGAATACAGTCGAGCATCCACGGTGACCAACGGAATTTCCTCGCTGGCCGCCTCCAGCAGAACCGCGTCAGTCAGGCCCAGGCTGGGGAATGCCGAATTGGCTGATGCCTGAGCGCTAGGGATAACAATTTCATCGCTGCCCTCGATCAATGCTTGGAGACCTTCCATCAGCAGAGTTCGTTCGGGCTCGCCATGCTGTCCCAGCAAATTTGACGTTTCGGTAAGCGTGTTCGGGGTCAGGAATACTCGGTCCGCCAAATTGATAAGGTTCCGCAACGCCACGTAGTAGGCTACGGTGTATCCGTCCAGGCGGCGATGCTTGGCAATCAGATCCGGGTTGACGTTGCCAACCACCAGCAACACGAGCAAGCTGGTGTCAACGAGAAAGCCCGTCATTGGCATCAGGCTTTCACGTCGGGAAGGATGCGGTCGGTAAGGGCAATGACCTTACCGTTGCTGTCGTCAACGTGAACGACTTTGTAGGCGCGTGGGGCTTTCAGGCCCATCCTGACACCCATGTCTCCCTGTCGGTCCCAGGGCCGGGCGAAACCGAAGGTGATGCGCCATCGTTCCGATTCCGCGTCGTACACGACTTCCTCGAGGCCCAGGTTGGTAATCTGCTCATCGGCGAAAATTTCGGCTACGTATTCTCGCGCCGTTTTGGTAACCTCTTTCACGTCCATGTGAGCCTCGCGTATCCTCGGATAGATCAATCGTAGGGCATACAGCCGACTCAATCAATTCGACGGCCGCGCCAGTATTGGGGCGGCGGTTGGTAATCGTCGCGCCGGCCGCGGCCACCGCCAGAGCGGGAAATACCGCCCGGGCCGCGCCGGAAGGGTCGGACAGCCAGTCCCACAATCGCGCCCACCACGAAGCCGCCGATGTGGGCGAAGAAGGCGGTGGACACCTCGTGGCTCACGCCGATCGAAAGCAGCCCCTGGATGGCTTGCAGCGCGAACCAGATGACGAGGAGCCATACGGCGCGCAGCTCAATGACCGTTATCAGGAAATAGATGATCAGAGTGCGGATGCGGTTGCGCGGGTAGAGGATGAGATAGGCGCCCATGACGCCGGAGATGGCGCCGCTGGCTCCGACCAATGGCGTCTGGGAAGACGGGTCGATGGCGTAATGGGACAGGGTGGCCAGCACGCCGGCCACCAGGTAGAACAGCAGGTATTTGACGTGGCCGAAGGTGTCCTCGATGTTGTCCCCGAAGACCCACAGGAACAGCATGTTGCCAATGAAGTGCATCAGGCTGCCGTGGATGAACATGCAGGTCAGCATCGTGCCCCAGGTCGGGATGGGGGACGCGATGTCAATTCCGCCGGAGCCGACCGGGAGCAATTCAAAAGCCCGGCCTGACGACAGTTCGGCAGGTATGAAGCCGAACTGGAGGAAGAAGACGAAGATCGGCAGGTTCCCGCCTCCGAAAAGGAACCCGAACCCACCGATAACCATCTCGTACAGAAATACGAGGCAGTTGATCCCGATCAGAACGAGGTTGACGACCGGGAAGGAACCGTGATACCGCCCGGCATCGGAGATGGGCAGCACGGCTAGACGGGGACGGCGGCGGTGATGTCTTCGGCGGCGTGGGCGATGATTTCCGCAGCTGTGCTCTGGGAGATGCGCCCGATGTTGAGCATCAGGTGGAACTTGGTGGGATCGTTGGCCTCAGACCGGAAGAATTTGCGATAGAAGGTCACGCGAGCGTTTTCCAGGTCCTCGGAGTAGGCGCGAGCCTCGTCGGCAGAGAACAACTCCCGCTTGGCCATGGTGTCGACGCGGACGTCCATGGGAGCGAGGAGCCCCACGTGAATGACGCCGGGAACATCGGCCAGGATCATGTTGCTGCCGCGGCCGATGATGACGACGTCGCCGCCGCCGGCCAGCTCTTTGATAACTGACGTGGTGGCTTCAATGAACGCCCGGTCGTGCACGTTGGATGAGGAAGCAGCGTCGGACACCAGCTCGGTGTAAGCTTCGGCCGGGAGCATTTCGATGCCGCGCCCGAAGTAAGGCTCCGCGCCGGCACCGGCCACGGCGGAACGTTCGAGGACGGTCTGCATGAAGCGGGCGACCTTTTCCCGAAACGGGACCACCCGCTGCTCCTTCTCGATGAGGCGGCTGACGGGAGACCCGACCAGACGGGCCGCCTCGGAGAAGATATACCGGTCCACGTAGTTCAGGCCCATGTTCTGGGCGACCAAGTGGCCGATCTCCAGCGTGCCGCTGCCGATGACGCCGTTGATGGTTATGACCGGCATGATGTTTCCTCCATCTGGAACACGGGCGTCTCGGACGCCGGTTATGCCGTGTACTGGGCCAGGACCCGTTCGCGGCGGCGGTGGTACTCGTCGACCAGCAGACCCATGGCGAAGGAGTCGTACCAATTGCCGTCCTTGCGGTGGGTGCGGCGCAGGTGCCCTTCAAGCACGAAGCCCAGATGCCGGAACATCTGCAAGGCGTGCTCGTTGTACTCCGGAACGTCCACCCACACGCGGTGAAGCTCAAGGTTGTCGAAGGCTTCGTCCAGCATGGTGACCAGCGCCGATGTCCCGTAGTGGTGGTGCCAGAGATCCTTGCGTCCGATCAGGATGAAGAGCTGAGCCTCTTCCAGCGGCCATTCGACCAGCAGTTGGCCCTCGCCGATGTGGGCCTCATCGGTGGCGTAGATGGAGTAGATGCGCCGTTCGTCCTGGTTGAAGGTCTGATGCCACGTGTCGTCGTCGGCGTCCTGGATCACTTCGGGGGCGTATCCGATGTGCAGAGCGTGACCATCGGAGTCGTCGGTGCCGTACCACAACGAACTCACTTCGGGATCGCGCAGCCAATCGCGGATACGGGAAACATCTTCACGGGAAACGTCTGAATTGAGGTTAACTGATGGGAACATATACCGGCCTCCTAGAACTGCAATGGCAGTGATTTTCCGACTTTCCGGGGGCCAAATTTATACTGGGAATTACCCGGATTATAACACGGTGGTTGCGTCTGGAAGAGGTCGCATCCTTCCAGGAATCGAAAAGAGGGGCGAACTGCCGTTCGCCCCTCAAGGGCCGCTTGAATGTGGGGTGAGGGCTTAATCTGCCGGTACCGCAACCTCGCTGCCGAGGGTCTCGTAGGCCCATTCCAGCAGGTCAACAGTCTCGTCCCAGCCGATGCAGGAGTCAGTGATGGAGATGCCGTATTCCAGGTCGGACGGGTCAGCGCCGAGCTTCTGGGCGCCGGGATTGATGTTGCTCTCCAGCATCATCCCGACGAGGTCGGAGTTGCCGGCCAAGCGCTGCTGCAGGACATCGCGGAAGGCGATGTGCTGGCGGGAGTGGTCCTTGTTGGAATTGCCGTGGCTACAGTCCACCACTATGGGAGCGGGAGCGCCGGACTTGCGGAGGGCGTCGGTTGCGGCGGCGATGGAGCGGGAGTCGAAGTTGGTGCCGCTGCGACCGCCGCGAAGGACGAGGTGGCAATTGGGGTTGCCGCGTGTTTCAACTATGGAGGCCTGACCATCGTGGCCAATGCCGAGGAACGCCTGGGGAGTGCGAGCCGCGACCAGGGCGTCGACAGCAGTCTGGGGGTCGCCGTCCGTTCCATTCTTGAAGCCCACGGGCATGGACAAGCCGGACGCCATCTGGCGGTGGATCTGGCTCTCGGTGGTGCGAGCGCCGATGGCTGCCCAGGTGACGAGATCGGCCACGTACTGGGGCACGATGGGGTCCAAGAATTCGGTCGCGGAACTCAGGCCGGTTTCCGCGATCTCAAGAAGGATTTGACGGGCGCGATGGAGGCCGTCTTCGATCTGATAGGTGTCGTTGAGGTTGGGATCGTAGATGAGGCCCTTCCAACCTACCGTAGTGCGCGGCTTCTCAAAGTAAACGCGCATCACGATCATAATGCGGTCAGCCAGTTTGTCAGCCAGGGGCTTGAGGCGTTCCGCGTAGTCGATCGCGACCGACCGGTCGTGAATGGAGCACGGGCCCACGATCACCGCGAGGCGCTCGTCGTCGCCATTAAGCACGTTTTCCAGTTGGCGCCGGCTATCCAGCACCACCTCCTCAGCTTTAGCGGAAAGGGGAATGCGAGCTTCCAAATCCGACGGTCTAATCAATGCGTTGTTACTCATCACGTTCACGTCTTTTGCCTGTGAGATTGCCATATTTTCTGTCCTCCTGACGGTACCGGATGCGCGGGGCCGACGTTGCCAACAAAAAGGACTTCAGCCTCCGTCCGGCTGAAGTCCTGCCAAAGTGGTTGTCACCAAGTGTTATCGGGCTTCCCATGCCGGGTTTACGCTGGCCGTGCTGCGGTAAGCGTAAAAGTAAAAGGGGCGAAAATACCCGGGGACGATTTGGCGGCAGGCGGTACTCATTTCGACGGAAATGCTACTCCCGTCCTGCTGCATTGTCAACGGGATAAAGGTCGAGATTCCGGAAGCCACGGCGATTGTCGTCGCAGTGCGATTTTAGCTGATCTACAGCGACCTTCCGGCGAGCTCCGCGACGACAGCGGCGCCGCGTTCCGCCGCCTGATCCACGGGGCCATCGGCCAGGGCCCGCACCAGCAGGCTGCCAACTGCCGCTGCATCTGCTCGTTTGCCGACTTCCAGCACGTGTTCGCGCCGTGAGATTCCGAATCCAATCGCGATGGGCAGGTCCGTACGCTGGCGGACACGGTCGACCAGGTCCAGACCACGACCGGAGACCTCGGATCGCGCGCCAGTGATTCCGACCACGCTGGTGCAGTAGACGAAACCGCCCCCAAGGGAGACCGATCGTTCGATACTTTCGTCGGTACTCGTGGGAGCCAGCAGCGGGATCAGCCGCACGCCGTAGGGGTCGAGTTCGGCAACCAGGGCCTCAGCTTCAGAGCTGGGAAGGTCAACGATAATGAGGCCGTCCACGGTTGCCGCGGCACACGCGGCGGCAAACTCCCCGAGACCGAAGGATATGACCGGGTTGTAATATCCCATCAAGATGAGGGGGGTGTCGCCAACCTGGGGTCGCAGCGCGGCCGCGGTATCCAGGCAGTCTCGTATGGTTATGCCGTTTTGCAAAGCCACGAAGCTGGACGCCTGGATCACCGGGCCTTCGCCGATGGGGTCGCTGAAGGGCATTCCCAGTTCGATGGCGTCGGCGCCAGCCTCGACCAGACGCGGCACGACGTCAAGGGCAGCGTCCTTGTAGGGATGACCGACGGTGACGAACATCACGAGGCCGGGCCGGCCCTCCGCCTTGACGGCGGCGAATTTGGCGGCGATGCGGTCCGGTACAGTGGCAGTGTGGGTTGACATCTCTCACGCTCAAAATGATCAAGGTGCAACTAGCCTATCCCACAGGCCGGCGGGTGTCCATACGACGTAATCGCGCAGACACCTGCTGTCGGTAAGAGCGGCGATTCTCGGCTGGAACGCAAATCGGGTTTACAGACCCAGCCATGCGCTGAGCACGGCCAGCAGGTTCTGGGCGGCGTGAACGGCGATGCACGGCCACAGCGAGCCGGTGCGGTGGTAAAGGAAGCCCAGCAACAGGCCGGTAACGAAAACCGGCAGCAGCAGCGCGGGCGCCAGGTGAAGAGCGGCGAACACGGCGGCCGATGCGACGAGGGTGGGCGCCAATCGCCAGCGGTTGGCGAGACCCCGCAGAATGAACCCGCGGAAGAACGTTTCCTCGGCGATCGGGGTCCAGACCGCCAGGGCCAGCGCGCTGAACACTACCCAGCCACCGGGCAGGAGGAGGCCGTCCGGGATCTCGGGAGGCATCAGGAAGTCCCAGCCCAGTGCCAGCGCGGCCATGGTGTACAGTTGGGCGAAACCGAGACTGCACGCCAGCGCGGCAACCGCGAGCATCGCGGAGTGGCGGAGCGAGGTTCGAGGCCTGGCAAACCCCACCAGCGCCCACGGAGGCGGCCAGGTGCGGATTGCAAGGAACCACACCAGGGCAATCTGGAGCAATCCCAGAGCGGTGGAGGAAACCACTGCGGCGATGGCCAGGGGGATCACAAGAGCCAGAGAGGAGATCAACAAGGCGGTAGGCACGAGGACCATTAACCCCAGGGCGAGTTGCCGGATATCCCACGTCTGCGAATCGACGGACGTGGCTTCCGGCGCCAGGGGTGATTGGCAATCCGCGCATTCCGTCGCGCCGGGTAAAAACGCGGAGCCGCAATGGGTGCAGAACGATTGCATCATTAAAACGCCATGTGGACGGTGTTCCATGTTGAACGATGCAGTATAGAACACGGGTAATACGAGGCGGATCGGGAACGTTGGAAAGAGCACGGGGGCGGCAATCCCATTTGCCAACTTGGGATCATTGGGCCATAATTGCGGACGCCCGCCTGGACAGAAAATCATGGCGATGCTGCGGGGAGAGCGAATGGCCACGGGTTCCGATTCACCAGGGTTTGGCGAGGGATTTCTGCGCATGGCCCAAGCGTTGGGTCTGGACGTGTCTGACGAGGAACGCGCCCAAGATCTGGCGCGCCGCGTTGCCCTGATGCGAGAAGGTCTGGCTCGCCTGTATGAGATCGACGTCTCCGGCGCCGAGTCTCCTTCGGCTTTCATCCCATCGATGCAACAAGCATCCGGCGCGGGAACCGGGAGGGGTTAGAACATGGCAGGCGGCGAACTTCATTACATGTCGGCCTGGGAGTTGTCCGGCCTCATCCGCAATCGGGAGGTGTCCCCGGTCGAGGTGGTTGAAGCCTGCCTGGCCCAGATCGAAAAGACCGAACCCACTCTCAACTCGTTCATCACACTGATGCCGGAGCAGGCGAGGAGCGCGGCGCGGCGAGCGGAAGATGAGATCGGCCGGGGCAACTATCGCGGGCCGCTGCACGGCATCCCCGTGGGGCTGAAAGACCTGTTCAACACGGCGGGGGTCAAGACCACGTCGGGCACGCGAATCTACGACAACTATGTGCCCGACGAGGACTGCACGGTGGCGACCCGCTTCGGCCAGGCCGGCGCAATCCTGCTGGGCAAGCTGAACATGCATCCGTTCGCCTTTGGCCCTACCGGGGAGAACGGCGATTACGGCCACATGCACAACCCGTGGAACCCGGAGCGGATCACCGGCGGTTCCAGCGGCGGCAGCGGATCGGCGGCGGCGGCGGGACAGTGCACCATCACCATGGGCAGCGACACCGGCGGCAGCGTGCGCATTCCCGCGGCGCTGTGCGGTATTGTCGGTCTCAAACCGACCTACGGGCGGGTGAGCCGGGCGGGTCTGACGCCGCTGTCGTGGTGCCTGGACCATCCCGGTCCCATGGTGCGGACGGTGGAAGACGCGGCGCTGACCATGAACGTCATCGCCGGCCACGACCCCCGCGACCATGCCACATCGGAGGCCCCGGTTCCCGACTACACGACGGCGCTCACCGGAGATATTCGCGGTTTGCGCATCGGCGTGGCGAGGGAATATTTCGAAACGGAGATCGACCCGGCGGTGGCGGCGCTGACGCAACAGGCCATAACCGTGCTGGGCGAACTGGGCGCGGAGATCGTGGAGGTTTCCCTGCCCCTGTACGAGTATGCTCAGCCCATCAGCAATGCCATCCTCAGCGCCGAGGCCACGGCGGCCCATCGAGACGTCCTGCTGAGTGACGGCGACAAGATGTACCCCCAGGTCCGCGAAAGGCTTGAAGAGGGATTGTTCATCTCGGCGGCGGAATACTTGAGGGCGCAGCAGGCGCGACAGGTGTTCTGTCAGCAGGTTGCCGGTTTGCTGGAATCTGTCGACCTCCTGGCCGGCCCGGTTGAGCCGGTGACCGCGCCGAGGATACTGGAAAGGCGGATTGAGATCGGGGGGCAAGCGCTGCCGGCGGTGCCCATGCTGACCAAGTACACGAGGGTGTACAACATCACCGGGTCGCCGGCGATTTCGGTACCCTGCGGATTTGGACCCGACGAGTTGCCCGTTGGCCTGCACCTGGCGGGCCGCAACTTCGACGAATCCACGGTGCTGCGGGCCGCCTACGCCTACCAGCAGGCGACGGACTGGCACACCCGGCGGCCCCCGCTATAGTCCGTCTGCCCTAGTCAAGAAAGCCGCTCCCAATACGGGAGGAACCGCAAAAGACGTGCCTACCATAAACGCCGTAACTTTCGATCTTTGGCAAACCCTGATCCTGGATAACCGGGAACTGGGCCTGCAGCGGGCGCAAGTTCGCCTGGATGGGGCCCGCGACTTGCTGGCCGAGCAGGGCATTCACCATGACCCGGATCATATCCGCGAGGCTTACCGGGGATGCTACCGGGCCTGCCGGGCGGTGCGGAACAACAACGCCGATGTCAGCTTTCGGGAGCAAGTGGAGATCTTCGTCAACCTGATCGAGGACGGCCTCGTGGCTCGCCTGCCCGAGCCCACGGTCGCCGAGATCGAAAGGGTCTACGCGGAGTCATTCTTCGACTATCCGCCCCGGTTTCACGAGGCAACGCAGGAAACCCTGCAATCGGTCCATGAGATGGGCCTGCGGATCGGGCTGATTTCGAACACCGGCATGACGCCCGGCTATACCTTCCGACAGTTTTTGCAGCAACACGGGCTGGCGGACTACTTCCAAACGATGACCTTTTCCGACGAGGTCCTGTTGGCCAAGCCTTCTGACGAGATATTTCTGATGACCATCGGGGCATTGGACTCGAGCCCGGACAGTTCCATACACGTGGGCGACCACGTGAGCAACGACGTGGTTGGAGCCAACCGGGTGGGCATGAAATCCGTCTGGATTCGCGGTTTCTACGAGCCCGAGGATCCGGACGACCCGGATAGCAAGGCGGACGCCGAGGTCGACGACCTTTCCGGTGTCGCGGCGGCGATACGGGATCTGATCACCGGCTGACACCGCGATCGATGAACTTTCCCCATCGCGGTGAGCGATTGGGGCCGATCCGGCGCAAGGAGCACAACCTTGTTCCAGGAACTCAGCGGCGGGCCGCTTCCCAACGGGCGTTATCCCGACATCACCCTCGCCATCTTCCCCCACCTGAAAGAATTCGTGGTGGTGGATACCCGGCGTACGGCGGCAGAGGTGAGGCTGCTGTCCACTGAGGATGTCTTCAACGACGAATACTACCGCACGGTAGAAAGCGAATTCGCCAGCGCTCTGCGCGAGGGCGGAGACCGGCCGTTCCTGCACCTGATGCACCTGCCCGGCCAGGTGGACGACATCGTGCGCGGCGTGGCGATGCACTACATCCTGGAGAGGTTGGGCGTCGACTACCACGACGAGGAAAACATGCCGGAAGTGGTGGTGTTCGTCATTTCCGGACCGACGCTGGCCATTCCCACCGACCAGGTAGTCGCCGGGTTCTCGGAGATGCTGTCGGGCAAGCTGGACAGCGCGGACATCGACCGCTGGTCCCGCGAGCTGAACCGCCTTATCGAGCAGGAGAGCCGGGCGTTTCCGGCGGCCGGCGAAGCGCTGGGAGAAACCATGACCGATGAATCGCTGGACCCGTACTACATCTGGCAAAACCGCAACTGAGGAACAATCGTGACCACCGCGCGCATGGCGCTGACCTTCAGCAGCCGAGACAACAACGATGACGACGACCTGATAACGGTGGCGCAAGCCGCCGACCGCCTGGGCTACGAGTCCTTTTGGACCGGGGAGTCATGGGGACGGGATGCCTTCACCGTGCTGACCATGCTGGCGTGTCACACGGAGCGCATCGGCTTGGGGACCGGGATTGTCACCGTGTACAGCAGGACACCGGGGTTGGTGGCCCAGAGCATCGCCTCTCTGGACCGCATCAGCAACGGACGCGCCATCCTAGGGCTGGGCAGCAGTGGGCGCATCGTGATTGAGGACTGGCACGGGGTGAAATTCGACCATCCGGTGAGCCGAACCGCCGAGTACATCGACATCATCCGCCTGGCGCTGTCCGGGGAGCGGGTCAACTACGAGGGGCGGTTCTACAACCTGAAGCGCTTTCGCATGGGCGTGCGGCCGGTTCAGGATCAAGTGCCGATCTACGTCGCTTCTCTGGGCAAGCGGAACCTGGAACTTACCGGCCGATCCGCGGACGGGTGGCTGCCCATCTGGACGCATAGCGAGAAGCTGCCCGAGGTGAAAGAACCGCTGGCTCGCGCGGCTCAGGCCGCGGGCCGGCAAGTGTCAGATGTCACCACGGCGCCGCAGATACTGAGTTGCGCCAGCGAGGATGAGGCGACGGTATCGGACGCGATAGCGCAGGCGCGGGCGCACATGGCGTTTTACGTGGGCGGAATGGGAACCTACTACTACGATCTGTTTTGCAGGTACGGATACCAGGACGAGTGCGACCGGTTGCGGGCAGCGTGGGCGGAGGGAGACCGGAGCAAGGCAGCCGCCTGCATAACTGATGAGATGGTGGACAACATCACGGCGATTGGCACGCCCAAAGAATGCCGGGAGAAAATCGCCCGCTTCCGTAACAACGGGGTCGACATGCCGCTATTGGCCTTCCCCCACGGCTCCGACCGGGACACCATGCTGGGCACGCTGGAAGCGCTGGCGCCGGCCCAGGAGTAAGCTGATCCGGTGAAGATTGGGCTGATCTCCGACACCCATTCCGCCGGGAGCGGCCGGGACCTGCCGGCGGCGGTGTTCGACGCGCTGGCCGGCTGCGAACTGGTGCTCCACTGCGGCGACCTGGAATGCATCGGCGTGCTGGATTACCTGGAGGAACTAGCGCCGGTGCTTGCGGTGCGGGGGTACGAGGACCCGGTTGAACCCGGCGAACGACTGGCCAATGTTTCGCGCATCGTCGAGGTGGCGGGGGTACGGATCGGGATGGTGCACGACATACAGTGGCCACCGCCGTCGATTGCTACGACGCCGGACGGTACGGGTCTAGTTTGGCCACAATCTGGCCTGAGCGAGTTACTGCAAAAGAAATTCGGTGGAGAGGTTGACGTGGTGGTTTTCGGGGACACTCACGAGGAGATGGTTGAGCGGAAAGACGGCGTGCTGTTCGTGAACCCCGGCAGCCCCACGTATCCCGGTCGTCGCCACGCGCCGGGTTCCCTGGGCACAGTCGCAGTTCTCAATATCAACGACGGCGAGATCACCGCAACAATAGTAGATTTGGCGTCGGAAACTGACGATCGCGTTAATTGACACTCAAAATGGGCTGTGCTAATTTCGCAATGTTTGTCGGAAGTTGTAGCCGAAAAACGGAGAGGAGAGTATGGAATCAATCATCGTAGCCTTGGCCGCCGGGGTAATCGCCCTGGCGTTTGCGGCCTTCATGGCCTTCCGGGTCATCGGCTCGGACCAGGGCAATGAGCGCATGCGGGAGATTGGCGACGCCATTCGCACCGGCGCGTCCGCCTTCCTGCGTCGTGAGTACATGTCGCTGCTGCCCTTCGTGGTAGTGGTGGCGGTGGTCCTGGGCGTCCTGGACTACACGGTCTTCACCCATAACCTGGGCGTACCGGCCACCGCAATTTCGTATCTGGCCGGCACCCTCTGTTCGGGCCTGGCCGGTTTCGTCGGCATGAACGTGGCGGTGCGCGCCAACATTCGGACCGCGGCGGCTGCCATGCGTGGTCTGAATCCGGCCCTGCGGGTAGCGTTCTCCAGCGGGACGGTCATGGGTGTTACCGTGGTGGGCATCGGCCTGCTGGGCGTGACGATCCTATACCTGATATTCCAGGACATTGGCGCGGTGGCCGGCTTCGGGTTCGGCGCCAGTTCCATCGCCCTGTTTGCCCGCGTGGGCGGTGGTATTTTCACCAAGGCCGCGGACGTGGGTTCCGACCTGGTGGGCAAGGTGGAAGCCGGCATCCCCGAGGACGACCCGCGCAACCCGGGCGTGATCGCGGACAACGTGGGCGACAACGTTGGAGACGTGGCCGGCATGGGCGCCGACCTGTTCGAGTCCTACGTGGGCAGCATCATTTCGGCGGTGGCATTGGCGGCTGCCAGCACGACCGCTTTTGCGGTGTTCGGCAACGATGCGGTGTTCCCGATGCTGCTGGCCGGCGCGGGCATCGTGGCCGCGATACTGGGCACCTTCGTGGTGCGCAGTGGAGAAGAGGCAGACTTTGAGCGGCTCCTCTGGGCGCTGCGCTACGGCATTTTCGCCGCCGGCGGCCTGCTGATCATCTTCGCCGCGATACTGACCATCACGCTGACTGGCAACTGGTGGTGGTTCGGATGCGTCGTGGCTGGCCTCGTGGCCGGAACCATCATCGGCCTCGCCACCGAGTACTACACCTCCTACAGCTACAAACCGACACAGCGGGTGTCGGAATCATCGCAGACCGGTGCGGCCACGGTGATAATCAGTGGAATCGCCACCGGGATGCTGAGCACGCTGATCCCGGTGATCTGCGTGTCCGTCGCCATCCTGCTGGCGTACTGGTTCGCGGGTTTCTACGGTGTCGCGTTGGCCGGCGTCGGCTTGCTGTCCACGCTGGGGATCACTCTGGCGACAGACGCTTACGGGCCCGTCGCGGACAACGCCGGCGGCATCGCCGAGCAGGCCAACCTGGATCCGGAGGTGCGGGAGCGCACCGACGCGCTGGACGCGCTGGGCAACACCACGGCGGCCACGGGAAAGGGTTTCGCCATCGGCTCCGCTGCGCTGACCGCGCTGGCGCTGCTGGCCGCGTACTCGGTGAGCGCAGGGTTGATCACGTTGAGCGAAGATGGCCGGCTGGCGGCTGGAAGCGCGGGCATCAACATCTTGCAGCCCCAGATCCTGGTGGGTCTGGTCATCGGCGCGATGCTGCCGTTCATTTTCTCCGCGTTGACGATGCAGGCAGTGGGACGCGCGGCCCAGGGCATCGTCGACGAAGTGCGCCGTCAGTTCCGCGAGATACCGGGACTGATGGAGGGCACGGCCACGCCCGACTCGGCGCGGTGCGTGGACATCAGCACGCGGGGCGCTCTACGGGAGATGATCCTGCCCGGCGTGATGGCGGTGCTGGCCCCGATTGCCACGGGGTTCATCCTCGGCGAGGCCGCTCTCGGCGGTCTGCTGATCGGGTCGGTCTCGGCCGGGTTCATGCTGGCGATCATGATGGCGTCTGCCGGCGGAACCTGGGACAACGCCAAGAAGTACGTTGAGCTGGGCAACTACGGCGGCAAGGGCTCGGACGCCCACAAGGCCGCGGTGGAAGGAGACGTGGTCGGTGACCCCTTCAAGGACACTTCCGGCCCCAGCCTGAACATCCTGCTGAAGCTGATGGCTATCGTGTCGCTGGTGTTCGCTCCGGCATTCGTGGCGGCGCCGGCGCTGATCAACCTGTAACCCCGCGTTACCTTTAGCGCAATTGGGGGCGGCCCGAAGAGGTCGCCCCCAATCTTTTGACCTCCGCCGGTGGCGGTAGACGCGAACGGATGGCAGAATAACGCATCAAAACACGTCAGCCATTAGGCGCGACGAATGGAGACGAAGGCGATGACCAGCAGCAACGGCAACCTGTTTGACCTCACCGGGCGAGTAGCCCTGATTACCGGCGGGAACGGGGGCCTGGGGCTCGGCATGGCGCTGGGGCTGGCCAACGCGGGGGCGGACATTGCCATCGCCGCGCGCAACGCCGAGAAGAACGCGGCTGCGGTCGAGGCTATCGAAGCGACCGGCCGTCACGCCTTTGCGATCCCAACGGACGTCACCAGCGATTCGGACGTCGACGACATGGCGTCCCGAGCCGTAGCGCACTTCGGACACGTGGACATCCTGATCAACAACGCGGGCGCCACCGTGCGCAAGGCTCCGGAGGACATCACCGCAGCCGAGTGGGACAACGTGCTGGACGTGAACCTGCGGGCGGCGTTCCTGTCCTGCAAGGCGATCTACCCGCACTTCAAGGCGCAGGGCGGCGGCAAGATCATCTGCATCGGCAGCATGTACAGCATCTTCGGCGGCGGCGGAAGCGGCGTGCCGTACTCGTCGAGCAAGGGCGGCATCGTGCAGTTGGCGAAAAGCTTCGCCGTAGCCTGGGCCGGCGATAACATTCAGTCCAACGCCATCCTGCCGGGGTGGTTCATGACCGAGCTGACCCAAGCGATCCCGGAAACCCAGCCGGAGCGTTACGACCTGATCAATCGGCGGATCCCCATGGGCCGCTGGGGAGACGCCAACGAGTTGCAGGGCGCGGCGGTGTTCCTGTCCAGCCGGGCATCGGACTACGTGACGGGCGCGGTGATCACGGTGGACGGAGGGTTTTCGGTGGCGTAAGGTTAACCGAGCGCAAACAAGACACGCCATTCGGGCAAAGATTTGCCGGCGGGGTATCCGATGAAGACTTTAACCGTTACCGACGAACTGTATTTGGCGCTTGAAGAAGTAGCGAATCGCAGTGGCCAGACAGTTTCTGACTTGGTCTTCGAAGCAATTCAAGTTTGGCTGGACGACATCGCCGCAGACGAAGCCGACCGCGAAAAAATTGAAGCGGCTCGCTCCGAATCCGCTAAGGAGGGTAGCGTCGAGTTTGAGACATTCTTCGCTGATCTGCTGGACAGCTAGTATTTACCGCAGTGGCGTATAGCATCGAGTTATCGCCAGCCGCTCAGCGCCAAGTGCGGAGGCTCACTCCGCAAGACACCCAGCGTGTCCAGGATGCTCTACTAAACCTGACGGACAACCCGCGGCCTTCCGGCAGCATCAAACTAACCGGATTCGAGGCGGTCTGGCGTATTAGGGTGGGCCGGTTGCGCATCATCTATGAAGTCCACGACAGTGAGCGTCAATTGATAGTGCAGCGAATTGCGCGACGGAATGAAACTGCCTACCGAAGACTCTGATCCGCCAATCCGGTTGACCTAATCACCGGGTTGACACACAGCGATCCCGGAAACCCAGCCGGAGCGCTACGACCTGATCAACCGGCGGATCCCCATGGGCCGCTGGGGAGACGCCAACGAGTTGCAGGGGGCGGCGGTGTTCCTGTCCAGCCGGGCATCGGACTACGTGACGGGCGCGGTGATCACGGTGGACGGAGGGTTTTCAGTAGCGTGAGGGCCAACTAACGGGCGTGAGTAATGTAGAAGTACGCCGCCGCAACCGTGAGTAGAACAGCCAAACCCAGGAAGACCTGCGGCGGTACGAATATGGTCGGTCCCAAACCTATGAGAGCCAGCACCCAGATGATGGCGCCCAGAAAGCTCTGTACCGGATTGGCTCCACTCTTGGCCCACCCGATCAAGAACTGATCGATTTGGTCTTCAAAAACCCCCATCGCTCCTACCGCCAAGGCCAGCATCGCCAACACTGCAAGGCACAGGGCGCAGGCCGCTCTGTCAGACAACGGGCGCTCCATAGAAATGAGGGCAAGCGGTGATTACGGTGGACGGGGGGTTCGGTGGCGTAGAGCGGCGCAGCAGTGGAGGTCGTCATATACGACAACTGGGTTTCAGAAACGGAACAGGGACCGTCCAAGAGTCGCAATCCACAGAAACCAATACATACCGACGCTGTTTTCGATGTACCAGTTCGGGAAAGGCAATCCCCAAACGTCGGCCGGCAATGCCCACCAACCGATTATGGTCAGCAGCGTCCCGACCAGGAACGCTATCAGGGAGCCCCACCAACCGGCTGGCGAGAGCAGTATCAGCAGGATGGCAAACACCAGGAGACGAACGTCGGCGCTTTCCTGCACCCAATTGATCCCCTCCTTTTCTGACCCGATGACCATGCCCCAGAAGTCCCCGGCTCCCGGTACGACGATAGCCAACACGATGGCAACGCCGTAGATGACCAGCGCCCAGACTATACCGCTAATGCATCCCGAACCTCCCTCCTGCTCCGTGTTGCCCGACCCCTCCGGTATCAGATCACCCTGGCTGCCGGACCCGTAGGTTGCCCCCTCGAAATCGTATTCCCGCTCGACCACGGCCATAACGAAGCCTCCTATCTCGTGGGAAACGACTGGACAAGTGCGAAAACTACCCGGCTACAGTTGCTCCAAAGCCTGCCGCGACAGCATCATCTTGACCGGGCTGATGGGTCGGAAGGTGCGCGACACGCGGACGTCGCCGGCGAGGCTGCACAGGGTGTAGGCATCATAGGGGGCCATGCCCTTTTCCGTGATCAGGAAGTCCACCATCTCACGGACGGCCTGCTTCATGGCGGGTCCGAGGTCGTCGCCGTGAGACAGCACGACGTAGTGGTCGGGGGTGATGGCGCGTGGTCCGGTGAGGTTCATGCCCTTTTCGACGGTGACGCGAACGTGGGTGTCGGCGGAGCACTCGGCGCCGGTTCCAGCCACCGCGCCGTCGCCGACTACGGCGTGGCAGTCGCCCATGGCGAGGAGAGCGCCGGGCACAAAAACCGGCAGGAAGAGTGTGCTGCCCTCGACCAACTCTTTCATGTCGATGTCGCCACCGTAGGGGCCGCTGTCGCTGGCGGTTTCCTGCGGATAGGTTGGCGTGGTGGCAACCAGGCCCATGGACGGGTTCAGGGGCAAACGCATACCGCTGGGCAGCACGAGGTCATCGCCTTCGATGCTCATCACGGTGGGATAGCCCTCGGTGAACTCGGCTTCGAGAAACCCCCGGCCGGGCATGACCATGTGGGCCGGGTTCTCCTTGGGCTTGATGCTGACGAACTCGACACGGAGGGCATCGCCGGGCTCGGCGCCGTTGACGTAGATGGGGCCGGTAGCCGGTCCCTTCAGCGACTTCTCCTGGAGGACGCCGGGCTCGCGGATACCCTCGAAGGCGTCCCAGGTTTCCACCATCAGGTCATCGCCGGAGTCGATGGTGACGGCCGGCTCGTTCTCGGGGTGGAGGACGTAGATGCGGTGTTCGCGGGAGATGGATTTCATGGTGGTTTCTCCGGGCACGACGGCAACTGGTCAATCACGGTCTGTAAATCCAGCCGCGGCGGTTGGCAAATTCTTTGAGTTGTGAGGCTACCGCACGGAATGCGTTTCTGTGTTCTGGGATGGCGTCAAACCTGATCAGGACGTGAGCAGGGTTCGTGGGCAATGGGTCCGGTACGACGGTAAGCTCCAATCTTTCGCATTCCTCCGCCGTGACTGCCATAACGCCGCCGGCTTCGTTGCCCTGGACCACAAAGTGTGTGTATGCGGCTTCTGCCGAAATAAGGCGGCTGTCGTAAGCGGAAAGGTTGGGATATCTGCGCCGAAAAGGATTGAAGTCGACGGAAGTCGCTGCGTCAGGTGAGTCCGGGTTCGGGTAAATCATCACATAAAATAGGTGTGCCCCAGTCATTCGCCCGCTCCGGCGAGTCTCGCAAGATAGTTCGCCAGCCGAGCCCACCCTGCGGCTTCGGCCATGTCAATGAGGACTTCGCCGGAGTTTCGGGTGCGCGAATCGGCCCATACCAACTCCCCCAGGCGGGTTTCCGGGTCGATTTCCAAACTAACCTCTGCGCTGGGAAATGACCATTCGGCGGAAACGAAGCCGTATGTAGTCGGGCTTATAACCGGCTCCGGGGCGTGAACCGGGTACATCTGTTGGAAAGCTTCCGACAGCCAGTTCAGATAATCGACGTCAAAGCCTACCCCTTCCCCGTTACGCCAGCCGTCAGACAAATAGCGCAGGTTAGCGATTTGTCGGCTGGCTTTCAGACCGGGGGATTCTACTGTAGTCATGGTACGGCTCCTTTGGCTCCGTCGAAACCATCATAGCAGAGCCAGTTGCGCCTGAGCGACGTTCACCAGGCTCGGACCAACGGTGCCAAGATCGACCACGTTGACCGCGATGTGGTCCTTCGATGAAACGGCGCCCATCGGCGAGCCGGAGTAGAACGCGGTTACGCCGTTTCGGGATACGTCCTCGAATCGCTCCCAATGGCCCAGCGCGATGTAGTCGCAGGCGGCATCAGCGATTTCGTGCGGGCGAATGGGAGATGAGCGTTCCTCGGTATCGTCGGGGTAGTGGTAGTGGCCGTGGGCCATGGCCACACGCCAGTGGCCATTGCGATGCGCCGGAATACCGGCCAGTGGTCGGAAGGCCGGCGTATGGCTGTCCATGGCGCGACCCCAGACGTCCAGGGTCAGTTCCGGGAAGGACAGGGTTTGGCCGCGAGTGCCGGTGATGATGTGCAGATTAGCCGGCCCCTCCGCGAAGGGCGAACGCAGGTACAAGGAGGAGGAGTCGTATAGATCATGGTTGCCGGGCAGTATCACCGTCGGGACGGCGGCGCGGCCGATTTCGCTGACGAAGAATTCCAGCACGGCGTCGGGGATGCGAGCGTTGTCAAAGACATCGCCGGCGATGAGCAGGGCGTCGCCACGCAGCACGCGTACCCCGTCGACAACCGCGGACAAAGCGCGCAGCGCGGATTCGGGATCCCAGTCGTCGCCCAGATGGGTGTCCGAGGTATGGATGATGCGGATCTTGCGGCGCAGGGACATGGAGGCTTTGGGTCAGAAACGGATCAGACGGTGGCGGGAGCCGGCACAGCGACGGAGGCGCCCACCTGGTCCAGAATGGCTTCCAGCAAGGCCGGCAGGTTCCAGCCCCGGGCGGCAGACACGAAGACCCGGCCGCTGACGGCGGGCGAGTCTGTGCCGGAGATGGCGGACAGGTCGATCCGGTCCAGGACTTCCACGTCGGCCGGGTTGTCGGTGAGCAGATCCAGCTTGTTGATCACCAGGAGGCGCGGTTTGCCGCCGAGGTCTAGGTCGGCGAGGGTCTGCTCCACCACTTCAGCCTGCTCCGGCGCTTTGGGGTGGGTTATGTCAATGACGTGGAGCAACAGATCGGCTTCGCTGAGTTCTTCCAGGGTGGCCCGGAAGGCGGCGACCACGGTGGGAGAAAGCTTCTGGATAAACCCCACGGTGTCGCTGAGCAGCAATTCGTTGCCGTCGGGCAGGCGGAGACGACGGGTTACGGGGTCCAGTGTATTGAACAGCTGGTCCTCGGCGGGAACGCCGGCATCGCAGAGGGCGTTGAACAAAGTGCTCTTGCCGGCATTGGTGTAGCCGACGAGGGTGGCCATGGGTGTGGAGGACCGGCGCCGGCGTTCCAGGTACTGGCTGCGGCGCTTGCGCACGTTGTCCAGTTCCGATTCGATTTTCTGGATGCGGCGTCGGATCAGGCGGCGGTCGGTCTCCAGCTGGGTCTCGCCGGGGCCGCGGGTGCCGATTCCGCCACCAAGACGCTCCAGGTGAGACCACTGACCGACCAACCGGGGCAACAGGTACTGGTGCTGGGCCAGTTCCACTTGGATCTGTCCTTCACGGGTGCGGGCATGGCGTCCGAACACGTCCAGGATCAGAGCCGTGCGGTCAATGACCTTGATTTGCAGCGCCGACTCCAGATTGCGCTGCTGGGTGGGGGTCAATTCGTCGTCGCAAATCACGACGTCGGGACGCTCTTCCGCCAGCAGGTCCTGCAACTCCTGGAGCTTCCCCTTGCCCAAGTAAGTCGGGGTGATGCGCTCGGCGCGCTGGGAGACGGTGGCGACCACCTCGGCGCCGGCGGAGCGGGTCAGGTAATCGAGCTCTACCAGGGTGTCGTCGAGACCCCACAGGCTTTCGCCGCGCTTCTTGGCTTCCACGGCAACCAGCACGGCCCGCTCGGTTTGCGGGCCGGTGGGTTTGGGTTGACGGGATTTCGGCATGGACGGAGTTTACCGCTGACGGCGGAACAGTTGCCAGACGGGAACGCTGAACCCGGGCAACAGTTCCTCGCCATCCAGAACGTCGTCCTCGTAGAGCGTCACAGTGGGCTGCCCAGGGCGATAGCGAGCTACACTGGTGTTTTCAGGGTTGAGCACCCAGACTTCGCGGGCCCCGAAGTCCAGCCACATCCGTGCCTTGTCGGACAGCAGGCGAGTAGCGCGCACATCGTTGGCATAGGCGGCTTCAACGCATAAATCCGGCGCCAACTCAGGGAATCCGCCCGTTCCGGCGGGTATGCGCCCCTGCGCAGTCAACGCTATATCCAGGCAACGCACGGTATCCGGGTTCCGCTCCAAAATGTAGCCGGGGTCACCCATGGCCATGTCCCATCGGTCATCCGAAAGCGAGTGCCGAAACAGCATCCCACCGCAACGGGACACGACCCCTCCGCAACGCCGGACGATGCCGTCGTATTCGCCCTGCACGACGCCGCGAACAAGTTCGTACCGTTTGCCGGGTAGCGGTTCCATCTCCAGGAGCTCGTCGGCCGTCATCAGGTGCGATGGTGTTTTCGCGGTAGTCACGGCTAGCCTCGCGGGGCGGGAATGGTCCAGTTTTCGAGGCGTTGGCAACCCGTTTCCACCCGCTCGTCGGGCGTGGTCAGGGAGAGGCGAATGTAGCCCTCGCCATACTGTCCGTAGGAAGAGCCGGGGGTTACGACGATGTCGATGTCTTCCAACAGCCGGGCGGCGAAGTCGGCGGAGGTGAAGCCCTCCGGCACGGGGGCCCAAATATAGAGGCTGGCACGCGGGGTTTCTACGTTCAAACCCATGCGGGTCAGAGCCTGGAGGACGCGATCGCGGCGCCACTGGTAGGTGGCTATGTTGTCATCGATGCAGTCCTGCGGACCGGTGAGCGCCTCCATGGACATTTCCTGGATGGCCTGGGGGATGCCAGAGTCGAGGTTGGCCTTGATCTGGAACAGGGCTTTGATCATGTCGGCATTGCCCACGGCCATGCCCATGCGCCATCCCGTCATGTTATAGGTCTTCGAAAGGGAGTGGAATTCCAGCCCTACCTCTTTGGCCCCATCCAGCTGCATCATGCTGCCGGCGCGGTATCCCTCGTAGCCGACCTCGGAATACGCGGCGTCGTGGAGCATGGCGATGTCGTTCTCGCGGCAATAGCGCAGGGCGGATTCCAGGTCCTCCTGGGAGGCCACCGCGCTGGTGGGGTTGTTCGGATAGTTCAGCCACATCAGCTTGGCCTGGCGGGCGACGTCTTCTGGAATGGCGTCCAGTTCCGGCAGCCAGCCGTTGCGCTGGTACAGTGGCATGACGTAGCTCTCGGCGCCGGCGAACATGGTGCCCACGGCATACACGGGATACGCAGGGTCGGGAACCAGGGCGATGTCGCCGGGATCCAAAAACGCGAAAGCGGCGTGCCCGATGCCCTCTTTGGCGCCAATCAGGGGCAGCACCTCGGTGTCAGGGTCCAGGTCGACGTCGAAGCGCTGCTTGTACCAGTGGGCGACTGCGCGCCGCATCTCGGGCAGGCCGTCGGTTTCAGGATACCGGTGATTGGGCGGGTCCTGCGAGGCGGTGAGCAGGCGGTCGACGATGGGCTGGGGCGTGGGGATATCCGGATCACCAATGCCAAAGGTAACCACGTCGGCGCCGGCGGCGCGCTTCTCCGCGATAATCCGGGAGATCTCCACGAAGGGATACGGGGCGAGTTTGCCGAGACGGTTGGAGAAGTTAGGCATTTTTGCTCCTAGGCGGCTGGGGACCGGGATAGGTCTCACCTTTGGTTATGGTGAGAAAATTGTACTCATAAATGAACTTGGCCAAAGTGTAAGAGGGGTCGATGCCCAGCGTTGCCGACAATTGCTCGGCAGGATTGTCGATCCCGTGGTTGTCGAGGGTGTCCTTGCGGATGGATCGGGCGGCGTCGGCCATTTTCCAGATGAAGCGCGAGTAGCGGACGGCGGCAAACCCGTCATCCGGGTCGTTCTTGGGGAAAAAGTGCTGGTGTGTTGCTAAGTCCCAGGGCAGGAACAGGGCCGGGTTCACGACGCTGAGGATCTGCGACGCCAGCGCATAATCAATGCTTTCATCCGCCATCAGCCGGTCGGCGGCTCGTGTCGACAGTGCGCTGTTCCAATCGCTGAGGCCATCCCCTTCTACATCATACAGCGTAGCGGAGGCCAGATGCCGCAGGGTAGCGACGGCATCCGGCACTGAGGCCAGCAGCACTGGCAGCAGCGCTTCGGCGGGCAAATCGGCGTTCATTTGATTGAGATAGTCTAGCAGTCGCTTTACGGAAGATTCCGATGCGCCGTTGACCAAGGCTGCGCGGAATTCGGCGGTAGAGACCTGGCGATAGGCGGCGGCGTGCTGTAGTCCCTCCAGGTGCTGCCGGTAGGTCTGCGCCGCCCACTCAATCTGACGGCAGGTTGCGGGGGCGGCGGCAGTATCTGCGTCGAAGTGCAATTCACCGAAAAGGAGATTGTTGGCGCGGACGGGCCAGCGCCGTTTGCGGTAGAAGTTGGCGATGAGGACCTCATCGCCGTTGGGGGTCTCGGCGATGACTTTGAGGCGTCCGCCCATGGCCTTGATGTAGGCGGCAACTTGGGACACGGAGGCGTCGTCGCATTCCTCGAATGCCAGAACGCCGGCTTCGTCGGTCTGCAACTCCGCTGTGTATTCAGACAGGGGTGCGTCCTCTAGCTCCCGCAGCATCCGCATTGGCACGACCGCGCAGGATTCGTCCAAGGGCATGGTGGCGTCAATCTTTGTCGCCTCAGCCTCCATCCGCTGACGTTGCTCCGGCGTCATCCGTTTCTTCAGGTCGCTCCATTTGTGACGGCCCGCCATTCAGATCAATCCCTCCCGCTCCAATTCGGCGATGTATTCATTATAGAGACGGTTGGCATTTGGCACGTAGCGGGCATAAAAACGCCGGTCGCTAAAGCCGGTTTTATCGCCGCCAATCAGCAATATGGCCGCTTGTCGTGGGTCAAAGGCGTAGAATATTCGAAAGGGACGACCGTCGACTTGTATCCGCAACTCACGCAGGTGCGAAAGGCCAGGCCCACGTATCCCGGATGATTTAGGATATGCCAAATACGGACCTTTTTCTGACAGTTCGTCAATAACAGCTCCGATTCGTTCCTGCTCACGCTCGGTAAGCGTTTCCCACCACAGGTTGAACTCGTCGGTATACTCAACCTCCCAAGCCATCGCGCGCTTACACTGCCGCCGCCACACCTTCCTGATATGCCATGCTGCGCTCCAGGGTCACCCAGTTGTACTCGTCAACGAACTTGGCGAGGCTGAACGGCGGGTCGATGCCCAGCTCAGACGACAGCGCGCCGGCCGGATCGTCAATGCCTTTGGCGCGGGCGTCGCTGGCGATGGACAGGGCAGCCATGCGCATGACGGTCAGGAACTGGGAATAGGTGGCGCCATTGGGCTTGTCGTTGGGGAAATAGGCTTCGCGGATGCCTGTGCCCCAGGAAAGGAACAGCTGGGGATTGAGCACGGTCATGATGGCCGATGCGCCCGTGGGACCAATGCCTTTAGTCTCGGTGAGATGGTCATAGGCGCGTTCCACCACGTCAAGGGTCGAGCAACGCAGGTCGTCAAACTCCAACGATGAGCCGGCCATGGGCTCCAGGTAAGGGCTGGCTCCCCGCACGGCAGCGGCGATTTCACCGATTTTACTCTGGGGGATGCGACAACCCCACTCGTTCACGTAACGAACCAGGGCCGCCCAGTCGGCGTCATCTCGCCCCTGGAGCAACGGCTGGCGGAACTCCGGGGCGCGGGCCGCGATACACGTGGCATCGTTGGATAGACTGCGAAACGCATTCGCTGACCAACGAAGCTGGTCATAGGTGGTCGGGCCGGAAACGAAATTGCTCATTCTGTCCACACTCCGCTGAATACTTCGGCCGCTGGGCCTTCGAGATAAACTTCGCCGGCGCCGTCCCACTCGATGTTAAGGGTGCCGCCGGGAAGGTTGACCGCCACCCGGTCACCGGTGTGTCCCAACAGACGGGAGGCGACGCCGATGGCGCACGCTCCAGTGCCACAGGCCATGGTTTCGCCGGATCCACGCTCCCAGACCCTGGCATCCACGTTGCCGTCGTCCCGGAGGTTGACGATCTCGAAATTCACCCGATCCGGGAAGATGGGATGCCGTTCGACCAGAGGGCCGATGTTGTGCAACGGGAATTCCTCGATGGGCTGGTCGATGAAGGTCACCGCATGGGGATTGCCCATGGATACGAAGGTGAGGAAAAGTCGGAAATCGCCCGGGTGGATGGCGTAGTTGAGGACGGGACCGTCCTGGCCGGCGATGGCAGGGTCAAGAGCGACGGGTATTTGCGACGGCGCAAGCCGTGGCGCGCCCATGCTCACCCGCGCGGAGTCCACCGTGGCGCCGGCGTAATGGGGCACGATGGTGCGCACGCCGGCCATCGTGTCCACCGTCACCTGCTGGGCAGAGTTGGACACGATGCCGCGTTCGATGGCGTATTTGGCAAAGCAGCGGATGCCGTTGCCGCACATAGCGCCTTCGGAGCCGTCCGAGTTGAACATCCGCATCTTCAGGTCAGCCACGTCGGATTCCATGACCAGGATGAGGCCGTCGCCGCCAACACCAAAATGACGGTCGCTGATTGCCCGCGACAGGCTGTTCCAATCCCGCTCAGGCATGGCACGGGCGTCGACATAGACGTAATCGTTGCCAGCGCCGTGCATTTTGGTGAATTCCATCGTCGCGACTCCTGCGCTGAGAGGGGGCTTTTCCGTCAATCGCCAATTGTATCACAAGGGGTCATGGGTTCCAGGAATCGGCTCACCAGCGTGGTGGCCTCAGCCACCGGCAGATCGTGTGTAGCGTCGAGCCAATTGATGCGCGCGTCTCCCGGCTTGAACCAGGTGTACTGCCGCCGGACGAGGCGATGCGTCCGAGTCTTGGAACGATCCACCGCTTCATCCAGCGTCATTTCACCGGCCAGGTGGAGGCCCAACTCGGTGTAGCCGACGCCCGATAGCGCGCCGCTCCCGAGGACATATCCCGCGGCGGAGAGGCGGCAGGCTTCGTCCAGCAGCCCCTGGGCCATCATGGCGTCAAACCGGGCGTCGGTGCGTTCATAGAGTATGGCGCGGTCGGCGGTCAAACCTATGACGAGGGAACGGTATGGAGGTTCAGCGCTTTTGCCAGCGGCGACCCGACTGCCCGTAGAGTTCACAATCTCAAGGGCGCGTATGATGCGTCGCGGGTTCTCCGGATCAACGGTGGCGGCGCGGTCAGGATCGAGTTGCCGCAGATCTTGCCACAACGGGGCGGGTCCCTCAACAGCAAGACGACGCTCCAGGCGGACACGGAAATCGGGGTCGGGCGGCACCTGGGGGACTTTCCAGCCTTCCAGGACGGCCCATACGTACTGCCCGCTGCCGCCGCACAATATGGGTAACTTGCCCCGAGCGGCTATGGACTCAATAGTCTCGCTGGCCAGGGGCAAGTACTCGCCCAGGCTGATGGGCGAATCGGGAGGACGGATGTCGATGAGATGGTGCCGGGCACTGCTGCGCTCGGCCGCAGTGGGCTTGGCCGTGCCGATATCCATCCCGGTGTACACCTGCCGGCTGTCGGCGTTGACGATCTCGCCTTCAAAACGCTGGGCGAGGGAGATAGCGAGGGCGGTTTTGCCGACCGCAGTAGGGCCGACTATTGCGATCAGATTGCACAGGGCCGACATGAACCGGCCGGGCGGACGCTACTGGTCGCGGTTGGAGAACGCTGCCGCCACATCCAGAAAGGCGTCAGCGTCAAGGCTCGCGCCACCCACGAGAGCGCCGTTAATGCTGGGCACTGCGGCAAAGTCCGAGGCGTTGGCCGGGTTCACGCTCCCTCCGTACAGGAGAGGCGTAGCCGAGGCAGCCTCAACTCCCAGCGCCGCCGCGATGGTAGGCGCAATTGCGCCGCCCATAATCTGGTCCGCGATCTCAGGAGTGGCGGCGCGGCCGGTGCCGATGGCCCATACCGGTTCGTAGGCGATGGCAAGGAAGCCGGTCGCAGACTCGGGGTCAACATCGGCCAGCGCAGCGACTACCTGGCGGCGAATGACCTCGGCGGCCCGGCCCGATTCCCGCTCGTCCAGGGTTTCGCCGACGCAGACGATGGGGCGCAGCCCGTGATGCAGGGCGGCGGCGGTCTTGCGACCGACGGATTCATCCGTTTCGCCGAAGAACTGGCGACGTTCTGAGTGGCCGATGATCACGTAGTCGCACAGGCCGACCAGCATCGGGGGAGCCACTTCGCCGGTGAACGCGCCGCTATCGTCGGCGTGCATATTCTGCGCGGCAACGGCCACACCGCTGCCGGCCACCGCATCCCGCACCGCCGCCAAGGACACGAACGGTGGGGCGACGACAATCCGAACGCCGGACGATGCCGACGCTCCGGCGGCCACGGCGGACGCCAGCAGCACGCCGGAGGCGAAGCCGGTGTTCATCTTCCAGTTGCCGGCGACGATGTTGGTAGGAGAGGTCATCATCAGATTCCGAGGCGACGCACCAATCTACGGGCCGAACTTGCCCAGCTTGCCGGAGTGGGACAGAGCCAGGAGCATGATGGTTTCGGCTGGAATGCGGCCGATGGATCCCTGGGCGCAGGCGCGCTCGTTGAAACCGTCGACGCCTTCCCCCAGCGTCAGCCGGGAATGGAGCATGAAGGGCACCGGGTGCCAGCTGTGGGACGCCATGACGGCGGGCGTGGCGTGGTCGCCGGCGACCATGAGCACGTCGGGTTCCAGGTCGAGGATGCGGGGGATGTGTTTGTCCAGTTCCTCGAGGCACTTCACCTTGCCATCAAAGTCGCCGTCTTCGCCGGCGGCGTCGGCGGGCTTGTAGTGGATGAAGAAGAAGTCGTGGTCGTTCCAGTTGGCGTGCAGGGTGTCCACCTCGTCGCCGAAGGTCATTCCCGTTGGGATGATCCGCATACTGGCAACGGAAGCAATCCCCCGGTACATGGGGTATGCGGCGATGGCCGCCGGGTTCAAATGATAGACCCGCCCGAATTCCGGGAGGTTGGGCAGTTGCGCCCACCCGCGCAGGAGCACCATGTTGGCGGGTTGCTCCTCCGACAATAGGCGACCGGCCTGGGACACGAACTCCTGGACGATTTCGGCAGTGCGCTCGGCGCCAGGTTCCAGGGCGCGCGCCGGACGGGCTGGCAGGCCCTCGCGCTGGGGATCGGTCTCTTCCACCGCCTCGGAGAGACCCTCGCCGCGCAGGCGCAGCACGAAGCGGTAGTCCTGCACCGGCATCACGTCCACCTGGACGCCGGGGATCTCGATACCGTCCAGGCGCTGACACAAGGGCGCGCTCAGCTCGGTTCGGATCCGGCCGGCCCGCCGGTCGGTCAGCAAGCCGTCATCGTCCACGGTGCAGAAGTTGCCGCGCGCGGCCACGTCGCCGGGCAGCAGTTCGGCTCCGATTCCGAGGGCTTCCAGCGCGCCGCGGCCAATGAGGTACTTCAACGGGTTGTACCCGAACAACGCGAGGTGTCCGGGCCCACTGCCGGGAGCGACCCCGACCTCCACGGGAGTGGTGAGACCGCAGGCGCTGCGCTGGGCCAACGCATCCAAGTTGGGGATATGGGCGGTCTCCAACTCGGACTTGCGGGTGTCGGGATGGGGCAGCCCGCCCAAACCATCGGCCACCAAGAGGACGATTTTGGACGGGGTGCTGGCGATGCTGTCGTGGATCTGTTCCAGATCAATCATGCTTGGCTCCGGTGGACGGTAAGTGGTCAGGCATCGGGGATGGCGTCAATTCCGGGGAGAACGCGCCCTTCGAGAAACTCCAGGGACGCGCCGCCGCCGGTGGATACGTGGGTCATGCTATCCATGAGGCCCAGCGATTCAACGGCCTCTGCGGTGGAGCCTCCGCCGACGACGGTGGTTGCATCGGCCAAACCGGCGATGCTATTGGCAACCTCTCGCGTGCCGACGCTGAACTGCTCCATTTCAAATACGCCCATGGGCCCGTTCCACAGGATGGTCCTGCAATCCGCCAGGGCTGCGGCGTAAGCGAAAGCCGCGTCCCGGCCGATATCCATTATGTACCAACCATCGGGAACGGAGTCCGCGGGCACGGTGTCCATGGCGCCGGGGTTGGGGTCAAACTCGTTGGCTACGACCAGGTCTGGAGGCAGATGTACGCCAATGCCGGCGGCGTCCGCGCGTGCCATCACGTCGCGGGCGAAATCCAGGCGGTCGGTTTCGACGGACGACGCTCCGACGGTTTTTCCCTGGGCGGCCAGGAAGGTCACCGCCATGCCGCCGCCGATGAAGAGGTGATCGAGCCGGCCCAGGAGATTTTCCAGAACGAGGATCTTGTCACTCACCTTGGCTCCGCCCATCAGCGCTGCCAGCGGCCGGACCGGGTTCTCCAGGGCGACTCCCAGCGATTCGACCTCGCGTTGGGTCAACAATCCCATGGCGGTGGGCAGAAGGCGGGGAACCCCAACAGTGGAGGCGTGGGCGCGGTGGGCCACGGCGAAAGCGTCCATCACGAAACAGTCGGCCAGACTCGCCAGCTGCGCCGAGAAACCCTCGTCGTTGCTCTCTTCACCCTCGTGGAACCGCAGGTTTTCAAGTAGGCACACATCACCGGGGGCCATTTCGGCGACTGCTCCGCTAACCGCGAGGCCGACGCAATCGCCCAGCGGTGTAACCGGACGGCCCAGCAGAGTTGCCAGCCGCTCGCCGACGGGCGCCAAACGCAGGGTCTCGTCAACCTTGCCGCGGGGCCGACCTAAGTGCGAGCAAAGCACCACTTTGCAGTGCCGCTCGATCAGGTACTCGATGGTCGGCAGGGTGGCGCGCAAGCGATGATCGTAGTTGGCGATGAACTCAACGCCCTGCTCGATGGGTACGTTGAAGTCCACACGCACCAGGACGGTCTTGCCGTTCACATCCAGTTGGTTGAGGGTGCGCTTGGCCATGACTTGCTCGTCCGTCGAGGTCAGCGGGAGTCGCGTCCGACGACCCATTCGGCTGCCCAATCCAACGATTCCGGATACTGCAAGGCTACGTCGTCGCCCGCCAAAGCGGAACGCGCGTCCTGAAGCAGCTGATCCATCTTCCCGCTGGCGTACTCCAGGGAACCGGCCTCCTCCAGGATGGCTACGATCCGAGGCGTGTCGCCCGGTTCCAGCACGCGCTTCATGTAGATAGCGCCCAGTTCGCGCTTGGAGGCGGTGTCCGAGTTTTGCAAGGCGTGGATCAGGGGAAGGCTTTTCTTCTTGTTGAGGATGTTGGCCGGAGTGAACCCATCACCGGAGCGCCCCCAGAGGTCGGATATATCTTCCCGCACCTGGCGAGCCATGCCGAGCTTCTTGCCCCACTGCTCCATGGCGTCGGCGGTGTCCGACGAGGCTCCGCTGGCCAGGGCTCCGAGGCGCGCCGAGCACCCGGTCAACGCGCCGGACTTTCTTTCGATCATGTCCATGTAGTCGGCTTCTGACACCATGATCTGGTCCTGGTACGTCAGATCCATGTACTGCCCTTCGCAAAGGGTCAGGCATGCCCGGTCCAGCGACTGGAGTCCGGCCAGAACGATTTCGGCATCCGCCCCGGCATCGGACATGCGCATCAACACGGAGCGGGCCAGGGCGTGCAATCCATCTCCGGCGTTAATGGCCTGGGAGGGACCCCACACCCACCAGATGCTGGGACGGTCGTTGTCCTGGTCGATGCGACCAGCCTGGACGTCGTTATGCACGAGCACAAAGTTGTACGCCAACTCAACGGCGACGGCGGCAGTGACCGCTTCCGCGTGCGCTCCGGAAACCGCGTCGGCGGATGCCATCGCCAGGACGCCGCAATGGTGCAGTGAGGTCAGCGCGTCATCGGCGGGGTTGCCGCGCTCGTCCACCCATCCTAGATGGTAGCGGAGAAGGTCGTAAACCATGCCCTGCCGGCCGTCGAATGCCGAACGCATTTCGGCGTGCACGCCGGCCCGGTAGGTGTCGTATGTTTCCACCGATGTAATGACCGACCTCGCTGTTAGCCCCGCCCGACCGCTTTCAGGGTTGCGACCACGCGCTCGTAGGGCAATACACCCTCGCGAAGAAGACTGATGCCGTCGGCGGATAGCGCTACGATAGTGCTGGCGCCGCCGACCGGTCTTGGGCCCGACACAATGATACCATCAACGCGCGGCGCGAGGATGCGGCGCAGCTCATCCGGGTCGGTTATGTCCGGTTCGCCGCTGCGATTGGCGCTGGTGCCGGTGATGGGGCGACCCAGGGCTTCGGCCAGGGCCAGGGGGACGGGATGGTCGGGCATGCGGACGGCGACGGTGTCGCGGCCGGCGGTAAGGCGTGCGGGCAAACCGGGTACAGCGGGCAGCACCATAGTCAAAGACCCCGGCCAGTAGGTATCGGCCAGGCAGCGGGCGAGCATCTCAGTGTCCGAAGAGACTGCGGCAACCTGGAGCGCCTGTTCCCAGCCCGACACCAGCACGGGCAAGGGCATATCCGCGGGACGGCCCTTGGCGGCGTAAACGCGGTCCAGGGCATCAGGATTAAGCGCGTCCGCCGCCAAACCGTAGAGCGTGTCGGTGGGAATGGCGAGGACGCCGCCCTGGGCGAGGGTCTCGGCGGCGCGGTGTATTTCGGTTTGGAAGTCCATTCGCAGGGTAATTATCCCACTGTCAGGCAAATCGGCACCGGGGATCAGACGGCATCCAGCAAGTACGCCGCTCCTCTTTTGTTGGCCGCAGCAGCGAGGAACTGTGCCACTCCACGCCGTTGTCGCCGGTTGAGCGAACTTTCGTAAATGGCATCAACGTGGGCGTGAGTTTGTTCATTGGGTTCGTCAACGACCCGATCCGCCCCGGATGCTTCAATCTCATGCGATGATATTTCCGCCACTGCAACTGACAAGCGTTCTCCGCTCTGAGTGTATTCAAGGAAACATCGCCGCGCCGTGGTACGGGCTCCGTCGTTGAGCGAAATGCACAAGTGGCAACCCATATCCTGCAATCCAAAGGCCGAGGATAATACCCGGCCGTCTTGAAAATTGTTCGGGTGGACCTGGCGGTAGTAGGGGCCACCGGTGGTTACCGTTGGGTTGTCGTGAGGGCAGAGCGCAGGCGTTCCCACCCTTCCTCCGAGTCCAGGTCGAGTTCAGTAGCCAATAGGGCATCGTTTTGACCGGGGGGCCACGGGTCGTACCATCCGGTGCGATTCTCAGCGTCCACGGTGAGTGTATTGCACTCTGAGTCAGACTGCCACTCGATGATGAACATTCCTTCGTCCAGATCGAACCCGATGAAGGGCTGAGGCAGGTCATTGCCCCAGTGGCGAGCCATCGCCTGCTTCAACCATTCGGCTTGGAGCAGCCGGCGCTGCCGCAGCAGTTGCTCATGGGGGTAGGCTAGCGACAATTGGTCGATGCGTTCCACCACCGTGGTTGTCGGCTGGACGAATCTGCCGCTCACTTTTTGCACCTTGTTGTAACTCGCGGAGGTCATTGCGTTCTTTCCTGGGCTTGGATTTAAGTGATTTTCCGCTCTATCAGCCAGCAATGTCGCAGCCGAGGAACTGACGTCCCACCTGGTGAGCGGCGGCCATCACGGAATAGCTGCCGGCCGCCGGGTCGAGCACCACGTCTCCAGGGTCGGCAACCGCCTCGATGAGGCGAGCCTGAAGGTTAAGGGGCTTTGGATGAACATTGCCGATGCGCTCAACCGTTTCTGTCCAAACGTCCGGAATATCGTGCCGCTGCCAGATCCCCTTGGCTCGCTTGGGTGGTTTTTGAGCGATCACCAAGTATTCGGCATACCGCCGCGTACGATAGCCCATACCCATTTTGCCTTTGTTCCAAGTCACCAGATCAACGATTTCCAGCCCATTCCCAGTCAGCCACGGCTCTACGCCGGTGCAGACATGGAACTTGTCCACCCACAGAAACAAATGGCCGGATGGGATCAGCGCTCTGGAAATGCCTTTGATAAATTCACCGATGGTATCCTCGCTCATCTGCGGCAGCGATGACCGGGCACGTCCTCGGCTAACCCCTTCGTTGCCGTACTGCATTTTGTCCAGGATCCCTCGATATTGAGGGTCGAAGATGCACAACGGGATCGTTTCAGGGTCCAACGCTGCGAGCAAGTCCAAACCGTCGAATTGATTGCGCCGGTTCAACGGCAATGGCCATTGAACGATTTGGGGCCGGTCTGAACGTAGCGTTCGGGTTGTCGCGAATACCGTCATAATGTGCGCAGAAAGGTCGTGGAACCGTGGACGTCATTCTAGCAGACCGACGCCGGCAGGCGCACTGCGGTCAGGGCCCGGGCCGCCGCTATGCTAATATAGTGCGCGATTCCCACAGACGCCGGCAGGGAGTTTATGAGCAGCACAGCGCAGCCCGACGCCATCGCGGTCATCGATTTTGGCTCCCAATATACTCACCTGATCGCGCGGCGCATCCGCGAGCTGGAGGTATATTCTGAGATCATACCGGCCAGCGCCGGCCGCGACCGGATTGCGCATCTGAACGTTAGCGGGATCATCCTGTCCGGCGGTCCGGCCAGTGTGTACGACGAGGGCGCGCCGACCATAGCCGATTGGGTGCTGCACTCCGATATTCCGGTACTGGGGATCTGCTACGGTATGCAGGCCCTGGTGCACCAACTGGGCGGCAAGGTCACGCCCGGAAACGCCCGTGAGTACGGCCACGCCGACTTGCAAATTGCGGGTTCTCCCGGCAGGCTCCTGGCCGGGCTGGGCGCTTCGGCGCCGGTATGGATGAGCCACGGCGACCGGGTGGAACAACTGCCCGAAGGAATGGCCACGCTGGCGCGGACCGAGAACAGCGATTGCGCCGCAGTGTCGGATGGACGGCGGTGGTTCGGCCTGCAATTTCACCCGGAGGTGCAGCACACCCCGGACGGAATGACCATCCTCCGCAACTTCGTGCGGGAGATTTGCGGCTGTTCCGGGTCGTGGACCGCGGGTAATTTTGTGGCTGACACCGTCGCGAGAGTGCGGGAGCAAGTGGGCAGCGACCGGGTGATCTGCGGCCTCAGCGGAGGCGTGGACTCCTCGGTGGCGGCGGCGTTGCTGCACCAGGCAATCGGATCGCAGTTGACCTGCATCTTCGTGAACAACGGCCTGCTGCGACACGGAGAGGCTGAACAGGTGCAGCAAACCTTCCACGAGAGCATGGGCATGGACCTGCGCTACGTGGATGCGTCGGATCGCTTTTTGAACGGGCTGAGCGGCGTCATCGACCCAGAAACCAAGCGCAAGACCATCGGCAACGAGTTCATCCGGGTGTTTGAGGACGCCGCGGCGGAAATCGAAAACGTGCGCTGGCTGGCCCAGGGCACCCTTTATCCCGATGTGATCGAAAGTGAAACCCCGGAAAACCGAGCGTCCGCCCGCATCAAGACCCATCACAACGTCGGCGGTCTTCCGGAGCGAATGAACTTCGGGTTGGTCGAGCCGCTGCGCTACCTCTTCAAGGACGAGGTGCGATCCGTAGGATTGGAGCTGGGATTGCCCGACGACATCATCTACCGGCAGCCGTTCCCCGGCCCGGGGCTGGCGATACGGATCATCGGCGAGGTCACCCCGGAGCGGGTCGAACTGCTGCGCGACTGCGACCGCATCGTGCTGGAGGAGATCCACGGGGCCGGCCTGTACCGGGACATCTGGCAGAGCTTCGCGGTGCTTACCGACAACCGCACCGTGGGCGTCATGGGCGATTACAGGACTTACGGTTACGCCTGCGCCATTCGAGCCGTCAACTCGGAAGACGCGATGACGGCGGACTGGGTGCGGCTGCCCTACGACGTGCTGGCCCGCATGAGCAACCGCATCGTGAACGAGGTGGATGGCGTGAACCGCGTAGTCTACGACATCACCAGCAAACCGCCCGGCACAATCGAGTGGGAGTAGCCGGCGTGCGTGTCCTAGTAGTCGGTTCCGGTGGTCGGGAGCACGCCCTGGCGTGGCGGCTGGCGCGGTCTCGGCAGGTTACCGATATCTTCGCGGCGCCGGGTAATTCCGGCACGGCGATGGTCGGAACCAATCTGCCCATTGCCGAAACTGATATCGACATTTTGGTGGACACAGCTGTGGAACGGTCAATCGACCTGGTGGTGATCGGGCCGGAAGTTCCCTTGGCCCTGGGCTTGTCGGACCGGCTTGCAGCGGCCGGGGTCCCGTGCTTCGGCCCGAGCCGTGCCGCCGCCCGGCTGGAATCGAGCAAGAGTTTTTCAAGGGACGTGCTGGATGCGGCTGGGGTACCCGGACCGGATTACCGGGTATTCCGCAGCGCTTCCGCAGCGCTGACTTACGCCGAGAACCGGAACCGGCCCCTGGTGGTAAAAGCCGACGGGCTCGCCGCCGGCAAGGGCGTTGCGATGTGCGCGAACCTCGAAGAGGCCAAGACCGCAATCGCAATGTGTATGCAGGACCGCATGTTTGGGGATGCCGGGGAAACGGTGGTGATCGAGGAGTGGCTGCACGGTCCAGAGGTCAGCGTGTTTGGGTTCACCGACGGCGAGAACCTGTCCGCCTTGGTGGCAGCAAGCGATTACAAGCGCGTGGGCGAAGGCGACTCCGGACCCAACACGGGCGGCATGGGCAGCTACGGGCCGCCGGCATTCTGGGACGAAAGTCTGGCCGAGCAAATCCGCCGTGAGATCATGCTGCCAGTGATCCAGGAAATGGCATCGCGCGGATCACCCTATCGCGGCGTGCTCTACTGCGGGCTGATGCTGACCGACGACGGGCCTAGGGTGCTGGAGTTCAATTGCCGGTTCGGCGACCCGGAAACGCAGGCGATCATGCCCCGTCTTGTCAGCGACCCCGTGGAGGCGATGATGGCCTGCGCTACGGGCAATTTGGCCGACGTTGCGCCCGTGGAATGGTCGGACGACCCAGTGGTGGCGGTGGTGATGGTTTCCGGGGGATACCCGGGGTCTTACGTGACCGGATTGGAAATCCACGGGCTGGAAGGTGAAGTTGCGGACGACGAAGGCAGCCTGGTGTTCCACGCCGGAGTCCGCAACGCCGAGGACAGCAGCCGGCGGTTGCTCACATCCGGCGGCCGGGTTCTGGCCTGCGTGGGCATGGGCGACGATGTGGGAGAGGCCCGCAACCGCGCTTATCAGCGGGCGGCTCAGATCAATTTTGACGGCGCGCACTACCGACGGGACATTGCGGACCTGCGGTCAGTACAACCGGCCACGACCCGATAACGTCGCAGCCCGTTTTCCGGTATGACAAGCCACGTTGTGTCAGCGCACGATTTCGCGGCCCTGGCGGAGACTTTCCGCAAAGCGGAACTGGACGGCGAGTTGGACGCCTTCCGCAAACGTCGCTGGGGCAAGGACGGACGCGCGGACTGGCTCTGCCAGGATTACCTGCCGACGCTCACCGAGGCGGAGGCGCTGGCACTCTATCGCGGCGCCGGGGGCCGGCGGGCCGAGCAATTTCGGGGCAACCCCATCGCCGAAGTGCGCGATGCCGCGGACTTTCTGCTGTACGACACCATCAAACTTGAAAATCGGTTCGAGGAGTGCGCCACGGAGACCGGCGGGTTCGGCCTGGCCGGCGCGGGCAAGGAGTGGCCTTCGTACCTGCTCACGTTGCGGGAACCGACGCTCTTCGCGCCGTGGAGTCCGCATACCGAGCGCACGCTGCGTCGCCTGGGCATGATCCCGCCGGGATTGCGGACCGGGCATCCCGGATTGTGCTACATCGACCTTCTGGACACTCTCGCCGCTTTGGCGCATCGATTGCATCTGCCTGACTTTCGCGCCGTTGACGAGTTCTGTTACCTTAACGGGCGGCAAAAACGGGCCGGCGGCGAAACGCGCTAGCCAAGACAGCGACGCCAAGCCCACCACGGAGGAATGTTCAATGCCCTGGCTGGATGACCTGAAACGACTGCGCGTCCGCGTGGACAACGAGGGTTACGGCAAGCAGATGGCGGATGTTGCCGAGCGGCGCACGCTGCTCGAGCGGTTCGCGGTGGAACTGGCCGTAGACGGCATGATGGGCGAAATGAACGACATCCTGCTGGACGGCGGCGCTCGCCTCCTGGTGGACCGATCCTGGCAATACGACTTCGACGACGATGATGATGGGGCCGGGGGCGACGAGCTGGCCGATGAGATCGTCTACACGCTTTACTGGCACGACGGCGAGCCAGTGGAGATCGAGGTTCGGGTTGGCATCGACGACGAGGACGCCGGCTACGTAATCGTGGAGGATGAGGAAGTTGACCTGGACGGCGACGATGCAGAAGATATTGCCGCCATCCAGTCCGCTCTGCTTGACGCCTTCCGCGACATCGCCGAAATCGACGTCTAAACAAAAATCACCAAAGGAGTAGTACCTTGCCGCTGGTAGGAGTAATCATGGGCAGCGCCTCTGATGAAGAGGCGGTGCAACCGACCATCAACACCCTGGAATCGCTCGGAGTGGACTATGAGGTCCGCGTCATGTCGGCGCACCGCACGCCCGAGCGGGTCCACGAATACGCATCGACGGCGCGAGAGCGCGGCATCGAGGTAATCATCGCCGCGGCCGGCGGTTCCGCCGCGCTGGGCGGCGCACTGGCCGCCCAGACAACCTTGCCCGTTATCGGAATACCCTTGACCTCCAGCGAGCTCAACGGATGGGACGCGCTGCTTTCCACGGCGCAGATGCCGCCCGGCATCCCGGTGGCAGCGATGGCTGTCGGCGGATGGGGCGCGCGCAACGCCGCGTATTACGCCGCCCAGATCCTGGGCATCAAGCACGACGACATTCGTGATGCCGTGGAACGCTACCGGCAGTCCCTCCGTGAACGCTAGAGCGCCGGGATTGGACCGTCGGCTTCCGGCGGTGCTCACCGATTTCGACGACACCGCCGCGGCCCAGAACGTGGCGGAATTGCTGTTGCACGAATTCGGCCATCCGACATGGACTGACGTGCGGGAGCGGTTCCGAGCGGGCGAGCTGTCGCTGAAGGACTACCAGGAAGCGACGTTCCTGCGGATGCGGGCGGGCAAAAACGCCATGCAGTCCTACGTCCGGGCCAACGCTAACTTCCGCCCGCACTTCACCGAGTTGTCGGAGTATTGCCAAGCCAATTCGATCCCCATGTGCATAATCAGCCAGGGCTTGGATTTCTATATCCAAGCACTGCTGGACGGATGCGGGAAATCAGGTATGCCGGTTTACGCGGTGGCGACCGAATTCGACAAACAGGGCCGGGTTTGCGCGTACCGCTACGACTTCGCGTATCCCGACGCCCCACATCTGGGCAACAGCAAGGCCCTGATCGTGCGCCGCTTCCAGGAGCAGGGGCACCACGTGTTCTTCATGGGGGATGGACGCTCGGATTTTGAGGCTGGCGAGGTGGCCGATACCGTGTTCGCCCACCGCCAAATGGCGGCGATGTGCGACGAGGCCGGGATCGAGTTTGCCCCGTTCACCGATTTCGCTCCCGTGCTGGAAGCCGTTCAACGGTACATGAGCGCCCTCAACGGGTAGTTGATTCCGGCAATCCGCACCGGCCAGAACTTCGTAGGTATAGCGTCCCGGGCCACTGGTCCGGAAACCTGCTGTGATAAAATGTCCGAGCGTTATGGAGATCGTGCGGAGGCGACCCTGTGATTGACCGTTATTCCAGGCCGGCGATGAAACAGGTCTGGTCTGATGAGAACAAATACCGCATGTGGCTGGACGTCGAGCTGGCCGTATGCGAGGCGTGGACCGAGGCCGGCGTCATCCCGCTGGAGGACATGGAATCGCTGCGCGGAGCGGCGTACAACCACCAGCGAATGATGGAGATATTCGAAACCACCCGGCACGACGTCACCGCGTTCCTACGCTCCATCACGGAAACCCTGGGCCCGGAAGGGCGCTGGCTCCATTTGGGAATGACCTCGTCCGACATGCTGGACACGGGCCAGGCCCTGCAACTGGTGGCCGCGGCCGACTTGCTGCTCAAGGAAATCGACGCCGCCATCGAAGCCGTGGGCCAACAGGCCGTTCTGCACAAGGACACGTTGATGATGGGGCGAACTCACGGCGTCCACGCGGAACCGATGACCTTTGGCCTCAAGCTGGCCCTCTGGTGGGACGAACTGCGCCGACAGCGGGAGCGGATGGCGGCGGCTCGCGAGTCGATCCGCGTGGGCAAGATCTCCGGCGCGGTGGGGACCCACGCCACCATACCGCCGCACATCGAGGAGCGGGTGTGCCATCACCTGGGACTGGACGTTGCGCCGGTATCCAACCAGGTCGTGCAGCGTGATCGCCATGCCCACTTCATCACCACGGCCGCCCTGGTGGCCGCGTCGCTGGAGAAGTTTGCCACCGAGATCCGGGGGATGCAACGCACGGAGATCCACGAAGTCGAGGAGCCTTTCGGCGCCGGGCAGACCGGGTCCTCATCCATGCCTCACAAGCGCAACCCTGAGTTGACGGAGCGGATCTGCGGTCTGGCGCGGACCATCCGCGGCAACGCGGTGCCGGCCCTGGAAAACGTCGCGCTGTGGGGCGAGCGGGACATCAGCCACTCGTCTTCGGAGCGAATCATCCTGCCGGACACCTGCCTGATGCTGGACTACATCCTTAGCGTCTTCACCCACGTGGTGAGCGGCTGGCGGGTGGACACCGACCGGATGTGGCAGAACCTGGAAAGCAGCCGGGGGCTGATCTTCAGCCAGCGGGTGCTGCTGGCGCTGGTGGAAGACAAGGGGCTGTCCCGGGAGGCCGCCTACGACATCGTGCAGCGCAACGCCATGCGCGCCTGGGACGATGCCCAGGACTTCCGGCAGTTGCTGAAGTCGGACGCCGAGGCGACTACGCACCTGACAGTTCCCGAGATGGACGAGCTCTTCGACTACGGGTACTACACGCGCTACATCGACGAAAACTTCAAGCGCATCGGGCTGCTGCCCGTCCCCGCGCTCGCCTGACACACCATTTCCGACCTACACGACCCAGGGCCTTGAATTGCTGCCATGATTATTGAAACGCGAATGCCCGACCGAATGCACCGCGGCAAAGTCCGCGATACCTACCAGCTCACGGACGACCTGCTGCTGATGGTCGCCACCGACCGGATATCGGCCTTCGATGTGGTGCTGCCCAATGGCATCCCCGACAAAGGGGCGGCGCTGAACCGCATGTCCGCCTTCTGGTTTGGGCTGACCGACCATATCGTGCCCAACCACCTGGTGGCTCTGGCCGATGGTCCGGGCGCCGCCGCCTATGCCGGCAACCCGGTGGTTGCAAACCCCGCCTACGCTGAGGACGGCGTTGCCCGACAGGCGATGATCGTCAAGAAGGCGGAGCGCATCGACATCGAGTGCATCGTGCGCGGGTACATCACCGGCTCGGCCTGGGGCGAGTACCGGAGGCAGGGCACCGTGCAGGGCAAACCCATGCCAGCCGGCATGGTGGAAGGCGACATGTTCCCAGAGCCTCTCTTCACGCCGACGACCAAGGCTGAAGAAGGGCATGACGAGAACATGACCGACGAGCAGGTCATCGACATGGTGGGGGCCGACACGGCGCAGCGACTGGCCGACATCAGCAAGGCCGTATACCTGCACGCTCACGACTTCGCGAAAGACCGCGGTATCGTGCTGGCGGACACCAAGATGGAGTTCGGCTTCCTGGACGGCGAGCTAATCCTGATTGACGAGTTGCTGACGCCCGACTCCAGCCGGTTCTGGGACGCCGAAGGATACGCTCCCGGGAAATCGCAGCCGAGCTACGACAAGCAGTTCGTGCGCGACTACCTGACGGCCAAGGGCTGGAACCAGGAGCCGCCGGCGCCGGAACTGCCCGATGACATCGTGCAGCGCACGGCCGAGCTCTATCGCCAAGCCTACCGGCTGCTTACCGGCGAAACGCTGTAAGCGTCGATATCTGCCGGGCCGCGCATAAGGAATCGGTTTGCCTCCCTCCCGACATCGCCGGCGGAGCGCCTCTCGGCGTTCCCAGCGGCGCACACCGCCCATCGCCACAGGCGGCGGGTTTCGCAGCCGTTGGCTGCTTTTTGCCTTCGCCGCCATCGCCGGCCTTTTCATCATCGCGCTGCTGGTGCCCGTGGTGCTGCCGGTCAACTTTGGCGGCACCGGACAGGGCGAGGCCAGCGAATACGTGGAAGGCATCGGCGTTCAGGCCGAGCTCGCCCCGAGCGCGGCCCACTTCCCGGACAATCTGTTCATAGCCGACGTGGTGCCGGAGGGCTACCTGACCACGCCACCGACTTCCGGACGGCACTGGAACGGTTGGGTGCAATGCGGCTTCTACACCGACCCGGTGCCCGACGAGCGCATCGTGCACAACATGGAGCACGGCAACATCGTCGTCAGCTACAACCTGGGGGACCAGGAGCAGATCGACGAGTTGGAGGACGTATTCGACGATATCGGCCTGACCAATGCGTGGGGCGTGGCCCGGCCGTATGATCCGGGCACCGTGGATGCCGATGGCAACGAGCTCTTCCCCGAGGGGAGCATCGCGCTGACTACATGGGGCGTCATTGACAAGTGGAACGTGAGGCAAGTGGACGACGCCAACAATTATCAGGTTGCCGGAATCGACAAGGATCGCATAGAGCGGTTTTTCGAGGCTTATTCCGGCAAGTTGGGGCCGGAGTTTCCTAACGGAGCCCCGTGCACCACCGGCGGCGTAATGAACCCGTAGGTGATCCGCGGTTATGATCGCGCGGGGCGCGCTGGGAACCGCCTGTATCCTGGGATTGTTTCTGACGCTGCTGGGTTGCCGGTCGACGATGGAGCCAGTTCCCGCGCCGGAAGCGCAGCCTCTGGCAATCGCTACAGCCACACCTCTGCCCACCCCGACGCCCTTGCCCACGCCCACGAATACCATCATGCCGGCGGTGAGAGCACCCGCCCTGACGCTGACGCCCACGCAGTCGCCGGCAACGCCCACGCCCACCGCAACCTTGACTCCAACGCCGACCAAGGCCGCCGTCGTCATGGTTCAGCCCACCGACGGGCCGATTCTGGTCGAGGCAATGCCCAGCCGAGACCATTTCCCGTCGCAAATGAAAATCACCGACGTGATCCCCGGAGGTTACAGCACAGTTCCGCCGACTTCCGGCCGTCACTGGGGAGCGTGGAGTGACTGCGGGTTCTACAACCACCCTCTGCCGGACGAATTGCTGGTGCACAACCTGGAACACGGCAACATCATTGTCAGCTACAACCTCGCCAGCGACGCTGAAGTTGCGGAGCTAAGGGCGGCCGTGGATGCAATCCCGATGGCCCGCGAGTTCGCCATCGTGCGTCGTTATTTGGCGATACCTGAAGGCATGGTCGCTCTGACCGCCTGGGGCGTGCTGGACCGGATGGAAGGCGTGGACGCGGAGCGCATCGCCAAGTTCTTCGAGGACTACCCCGGGAACACCGGCCCGGAGTTCGCCAACGGGCTGCCGTGCACCACCGGCATCGATATGACGCAGTCGTCCGGTGGTTAGGCGACCCGACGATCACAGAGACAGGTCAAGCGGCATGTTTTTGGCACGGGTCTACGTGACCCTGAAACCCGCGGTGAACGACCCCCAGGGCTTGACGGTGATGGGCGGTCTGCACAGCTTGGGCTACGCAACCGTGGAGGACGTGCGCATCGGCAAGTACCTGGAAATCCGGGTGAACACCGAAGATCAAGCGCAGGCCGAGAGCGACGTGGCGGGAATGTGCGACCGGCTGCTGGCGAACCCGGTCATCGAGAATTACCGGTTCACCCTGGAACGGGTTGAATGAACGTCGGGGCGGATCATGGTCCGCCCCGATTGAGTTGGGCAACCCCTGGAACGCTGTTGGAAGTCAGTGCAGGTGTTCCTGCAATAGCCATACCAGTTCGTCGACGGTGGCCTTCTGCCAGTCGCCGGCGCGGGCTGCCGTTCGCGCGCGGCGCTGCCGGCCAAAGTCCTGATCGGAGATATCCGGCTGCTCAGAGCGGATTGCGGATTCGATCTCGCCCTGCTCGCGGTTGGCAACCTCGGAGCGCTCGATCCAGTGGCAAATGTACTCGTGCCCCTGGTCGTAGAAGACGGCGACGGGGATCGACATATAGAGGCCCTCTTTGAGGAATTCGTTCATGATGTCGTGGTTTTCGTCGCGGGGGAAGATGCGCAGCTCCAGCCCGGCCGCCTCGGCGACGCGGGCCAGGACAGGCAGTTCACGCACTACGTCGCCGCACCAGTCCTCGCCGATCACCATCATGCGCGCGGGGCCGTTGTCATGTGATGCCAACTCTTGCAACCTGGCGGTCTGTTCAGAGTCCAGGGACACATTGGCGTAGTATTCTTCGATCCTGGCCTTGTTGACCTTGACCGTGTCCATGTACTGATCGTAGGTCATGCCCTGGGAGTAGCGCTCCGGGGTCACGACGCTGGCTTCCTGCACCATGATTACACCTCGAAAGTTCCGCGATTTGGCTCCGGCTATTGCCGAGGAGGGGATTGGAGACAGGCCACCGGCCGGTCAGCCGATTTCTCAACCGCGCTGACCGCGAAAACCGGTTTCCACCTTGCCATCGGGCCACACGATGATGGGAACGGCATCCCCAAAGTCCAGGGCTTCATCCAGTGTTTCCTGGCTCTGATCAACGCGGCGTTCCTCGTATTCCACGCCCTCGCGTCGCCAGGCGGCGCGCAGCGAATCGCAAGCGGGACACACCGTGAGGGTGTACACGATGGGGATATCTGCCATGATTACCTCCCGTGTGGCGAGCCGACTATGCCGGCATTCTACAACTTTGCGTCGGTCGCTGCTATAATCGGCGCGACTCCCCGACATCCAAGGAGACAACAATGATCGCGCTGATTGTGGAAATCAACATCAAACCTGGCTTCAAGGACCAGTTCATGGCCTCCATGCTGGGGGACGCCAGGGGCTCGAACAACGATGAGCCGGGATGCCTGCGCTTCGACGTCCTGCAGGACACCGAAGACGAGAACAAGATCCACCTGTTTGAAGTGTACGAGGACGAGGCCGCGGTGGAAGCCCACCGCAACGCTCCGCACTTCATCAAGTGGCGGGAGGAGTGCGCGGACTGGTTCGCTACCGAGAACATCCGCAAGCTCGCCACGCCGGTATACCCGGCGCCGGAGCAGTGGGAGAAGCGGCCTCCGGTGGACTGATCACGACAATCCGGGCCAACAAATAGGGGCAGGTGTTGAGCCTGCCCCTATCGTTTTGTCCGGTCACGGGCTAATCGATCTGCCGTTCCAGGACCCGCTTGAACCCACGCACGAAGGCGTCGATCTCGACCTCGCCCAACTCGGTGGACATCGCGCCAACCAGGTTGGGAGCCAACAGGAAGCCTTCGTTGAGCATCCCGATGAACACCCGTCCCGCCAGCGTCTTGTCGGTGGCGGCGATGTCCCGGTAGTTGTTCAGCGGCCCGCTGCCAAAGTGGATGCCGAACAGGGATCCCGCGCCGGTGACCACCACGGGCTGTTCCAGCTCGGCGCACACCTGGCGGATGCCCTGGCGGAGCATCTCCGTCAACTCGGCGAGGCGGCGGTACACCGTCGGTGTCAGCTCGTTCAGCGTGGCCACGCCGGCGGCCATGGTGATGGGGTTGGCGTTGAAGGTGCCGCCGTGGGCGATGGCGGACCCCTGGAGCGGGCTGTATTGCGCCATAACTTCGGACCGGCCACCGAAGGCACCCACGGGGAAACCGCCGCCGATGATCTTGCCCAGGGCGGTCATGTCCGGCGTGACGCCGTAGTATTCCTGGGCGCCGCCGGGGGCGACGCGAAAGCTGATAACCTCGTCGAAGATGAGGAGCGCCCCGCTGTCGTCGGCGAATTCGCGCAGCATGGACAGGTAAGCCGGGTCGGCGGGAAGCATCCCCACGGAGCCCATTACCGGCTCGACGATTACTGCGGCTAGATCATCGCGATTTTCCTCCAGGATGTTACGCGCCACGTCCACGTCGTTGTAGGGGACGATCACGGCCTGTTCCAGGACGCCATCGGCGAGACCGGCGCTGGATGCAACGGGTTCCGGGTGGTCGTAGGCGCCGCCGGTGGCCGGGTCGATGCGAAGGCTCACCAGCACGGCGTCATGGGTGCCGTGGTATCCGCCCTCCACCTTGGCAAACTTGCTGCGGCCGGTGAAGGCGCGGGCGGCACGAAGAGTATTGAGAGTAGCCTCGGTTCCGGAGTTGGTGAAACGCACCTGGTCGAAGGAAGGGATGCGCTCGCACAGCAGCTTGGCCAGCTCCACCTGGTGACGGTTTGGCGAGTTGTAGGCCAAACCCAGTTCCATCTGCTGCCGCGCCGCCTCGAGAACGGGCGCGGGTCCGTGGCCGAGGATCATGGTGGTCATCGTATTGATGAAGTCGAGACGCTCCACTCCGTCCTCGTCCGTGACCACCGCGCCCTGGGCGCGCTCGGTGAAGATCGGGTACGGGTTCCAGAAGATGGAATGGCGGCTGTCGCCGTCGGGCAAATACCGGCAAGCCTCTTCCCAGATCGCGCGGGATTTGGGGGTAGTTTCGATGTAGCGGGTGATCTCGTCTGCGGGCAAAATTGAACTCCCTTGTGAAGAAAGACGGTGTGATCATCAAAACGTCCACACTATCTAATTGTCTCCGCCGGCTGGGCTGGCCGCGGCGGCCACCGGACGGGCCTCGCCGCGGAAATAGATGCCGCGCCAGAAGCCGCTGCCAACGAGCGTCCCGACAACCACGATTGTGAAGGCCGCCCCGGCCACCGCCATGACGTTCCCCGGCGACCAGAAGTCCGCCAGGCGACCGTACAGCAGGTTGGCGAAGGCCATGCTTCCGCCGACGTGCATGGAGTAGACGGACGAAACTCGGCCGCGAATTTCATCGGGCACCACCGACTGGATAATGGTGTGAGTGATGGTCATGAAGCCTGAAGTGCCCAGGCCCATCAAGATCGCCGCGATCATGGAAATCCCGGTCTGCGCGGACAGGCCCAAACCAATCGGGGTCAGGCTGCTGGTGAAGCCAAGGAATAGAAACACCCTCCCCCGTGTCATGTGGCTGACGATACCGCCGACGAAAATCGACGAGAGCAACGCCCCGATGCCCAGCGCGGTCATCAGCGCGTAAACGTCATTCTCGTTGAACGTAACGCCGTCGGGAGACAGCTTCTCCAGGGCCAGCGGCGGCAGCATAGACTCGAAGGACATGACCAGCACGCAGTGAGCCAGGGCCATGAGAATGATGCCGAACACCAGCGGCGTGCTGTACGAATAGGCGAACCCGGCCGCGGTGTTGGCCCAGAAACTGCGCCGACGGTCTATGACGCCGGACGACACGGTGCGGATGCTCAGCGCGGCCGCCAGGGCAACGAGGTAGAAGACCGCACAGGCCCAGAAAACGATGCCCGAGGTCCCGATGGTGAGCGCCAGGTTCTGGATGGTGAAGTCGGCGCCGCCCCCACCGAACAGCACGCTGCTGCCCACGGTCGCGGAAACCGCCAGCAGGATCGCCGGACCCACCGCCCGCGAACCCTGCTGCATGGCTTCGTTGAGGGCCACGGCGTTGGGCAGACGGTCCCGGTCAACCAAGTTCGGCGTCAACGCCTGGGCCGCGGTCTGCTGCGTGGCGCGCAGGGTGCCGTTCACTATGGCCAACAGCAGCACGTACCAGGGGTTGTCCACGCCCAGCATCACCAGGACGGCCATGATGGCCGCCTGGGTGAGTTGCAGGGCATAGACCCATTGCAGCAGCGTCTTGCGGGTCATCTTGTCGGCCAGGTAGCCGATGAAGGGCGTCGCGAAGAACCGGGGCGACATGGCGGCGAAGGTGATCAAGCCGACCCAGAGGCCCCAGCTGCCCTGCAGCTCGGGGATGCTGTAAACCCATGCCCCGCGGGCGACGATCAGGGCCCACGCGCCGCTGCCGCTGGACAGTGAGGCGATGGCGAGGAACCGGAAATCCCGGAACACCAGGGCCGCAAGGAACCGATAGGCTTTCTGCTGGAAAAAGTTGCGCTGCGGGGCGGGAGCCGTGGCCATTTCGACACTCCTGCGTGCGACCCGGACCGGATGTAACGACCGACCCGGTCTGGCCAAAAGCTCAGGTCAGAAACCGGCAGACATCCGCTGCCAAACGTGCTGATGCCGTCGTTACCAGTGGTTAGCTGTGGGTAATTCGGGCATTATAACCCACAGCAACGGCGGGTCAAATTGCGACCATCCCGGAGATGTATGGCAGGTAGGGACGCAGGTAATCCCGAGCCGGCGGCCGGGATCCGGCGACGGCCCGGGACCGTCGGTGAACTGACCCGGATCTAGTGACCCTGCTGGAGTCGAACTCGCGAAGTCAGGATCAGGTCATCGCCGTCGCGTTGGATGCCAAACTCGGTGAACTCGGGGGCGACCGGCAGGTGTTCCCGGATGGTCATGAGCATGCTCACGCGCAGGGCGCTCAACTGCGGCGCCGAGACCTCCATTCGGTCCCGGCGGATGGCCGACTGGACCCGCTCCCGGGCGACCTGGCGCGGGTTGCCGGGGCCGTGACTTCGATTTTTACGCAGGAAATCAAACATGGGCGGAAGCCTTGCGATTGATGCCCATGATGTTACGGACCTTGTCCATGATGGAGGTGGGTGTCTCGTCGACCGGGTCAATCAGGGGAATGTGCTCGCCGTCGATGCGGCCGGCGATCCGCACGAACTCGCGACCCGAGGCCGACTGTTGGTCGTACACCACCGGCGAGCCGTTGTTGGTGGAGGTAATGACGCGGTCATCCGCAGGGACCAGACCGATGGCGTCCACGGCCAGCATCTCCAGGACGTCCGAGGCGTCCATCATGTTGCCCTGGCGAACCATGGCCGGATTGATGCGGTTGATGATGAGTTGGATCTCGCGGATGTCCGCCGCCTGGAGCAGGCCGATCACCCGGTCGGCATCACGGATGGCGGAAACTTCGGGAGTGGTGACGACAATGGCTTCCTGGGCGGCGGCGATGGCGTTGCGGAAACCCTGCTCGATCCCAGCGGGACAGTCGACTATTATGTAGTCGAAATCGCCCTCCAGGCGCTTGCACAGGCCAACGAGTTGCTGGGTGGTGATGCAATCCTTGTCGCGGGTTTGAGCGGCAGCTATCAGATACAGGTCTCCGGCGTGCTTGTCCCGGATCAGGGCCTGTTCCAGGCGGCAGCGCCCTTCAACGACGTCGACCAGATCGTAGACGATGCGGTTCTCGAGGCCCATCACCACGTCGAGATTGCGGAGACCGATGTCGGTGTCGATGACGGCGACGCGGTTGGAACGGAGGGCCAGTGCGGTCCCCACGTTGGCGGTTGCGGTAGTCTTGCCCACGCCTCCCTTGCCGGAAGTCATGACGATGGTCTTACCGCTCATTGGGATTGCCTCCCTGCTGTATGGAATTATTCTTCAAGTATGGTGCAACCTGGATGGCGCCATTAGACGCCCGGGCCAGGGTAGGGCCATTGCCATCACTGCTTTGCCGTGCGTTTCCATTGGTGGGCCCATCACGATGCCAGGAGTAATCGGCGATGCGGAGCACCGGATAGGCGATGGACATGGCAAGGATGGTAGCGGTGATGTCTCCACTGGCGCCGGCGTGCGCCTGGCCGCGCAACCCTCCGAAGACGATGATGTCTCCCTCGGCTATCACCTGCGCCCCGGGGTTGACGTTGCCCAGGATGACCGCATGTCCCGTAAAACGGCGGGTCTCGCCGGCGCGCAAGTTTCCGCGCATGATATCCACCGGCACGCGATACTCGTCCTTGCCATCGTAGGCAGATGGTTCGGCGGGGGAGTTTTCGCCCAGAACTTCCGGGGCGCTCGCCTCGTGGTATTCATCCAGTTCAGCAGGTTCGCCCGGGTCTGCGCCGGGCAGACGGCAGCCCGCTATGCTGGCCTGCTGTTCCATCAGATGGGCGATGCGCTGCCTTTCCTGCTCCAGGATTTCGGGGCGGCACCAGAATTGCCTGATCGACAGGCCGGATTCGGATTCGATGACCTTCCGAATGCGATCCTGGTCGTCGTCTCTGAGGAGCCGTGCGCCGATATTGGCGATGACCTCGCCGCCCGAGTAGAGCTGGCGGTTGCGGCCCAAGTGTTCGCGCAGGGCGCGGCAGGCATCGTTGAGCGGGACGGTGTCGTCAATCTCGAAGTTGACCAACGCCCCTCGCCCCGACACCCGGATTAATTCATGGGTTTCTGTGGATTCGGCTGCCATTTCCAACTGTTATAGCAATTGGCAGTTGGAATCAGCCTTGGGTTGGGCTTGCAAATTTGACCGAATTCAAAAATTCGCGCGCCCAAATCTAATCGGAGGACACCCTCTCGCTACGGGTCGAAGTTGGGTATCTGGGGCTGCCGGGCGATGGATTGAGATGACGAGGCATATTTCGGCACCGGGCGGGGCAGGCAAAGAATTCCCGCTTTCGCGGGATGACGGTGATTAAACCGTCCATATCCGCGATATGTCGCTTGCCCCAATCAACGAACCGCGAACCAAATTTGTCAGCGATCCATCCGTTTACGCTGCGACAAGTCAGCGCGTTTACGGTTCACGAGTGTATTCCCTCTGCGCAGCTTCCCAAGCCCACGGCACTATGGCGTTCTCGAACCATTCCCCTTGTAGTTCAGCCCCCGCGCCTCGAACCGAGTTGAGCACAGCCTCCTCAATACGCTCAGCGATACGTCTCCCGTCCACCTCCAAGGTGTGCACAATCTCAAGTTGGTTCGGGTTGCCTGTCTGTAGAGCGCGCAACCTTCTCTGTAAAGATGTCGTTATCCCCACTTTGCACTTCCCGCCCGCTGTTTTCTCACGGATGAAGTACACCACGTGCGGCCGGGAAGGTTCATTTTCCACTGCCGGTACCGGAGCGTCATAAGCCAGTTGGGTTGAAACTTCTTCCGGCACGTGGATGTGATCACCTTGCTTGCTGTCTGGCCATTGCGGCCGCTGGAGACTTGCCCAACGTGTCTCCTTATCCTTGGCACGACGGGCTTGTTCCTTAGCGCGGCGGGTTTGCTCCCGCCTAGTGTCCATTACCGACCTATAGTGCGATAAAACCTCACTCGTGTTGCTATATGATTCCGGTGGCCTGACTCCAGGGGTAGCAATATCCCAAAAGCATGCACCATCGTTGCCGAAAAATGTGGGGCAGCCCTGTGCGTGTGCGCGGACGCAGGGTCCGTTGTACTGCCAACAGGTCACCGAAACAATAGCTTCGCCGATTTCATGCGGCAACGCGCGGGCAGACCGGCTCTGAGTCAGGGCGGGTGTTCCGTGTTGCTGACGATCAATCCTTCGGTATCCAAACCAGCTAACCGGCATGTACACCAAAGCGACAAACAACAGGCAACTACCCCCTAACGCAACGATAATACCGAGCGCTGGTTGGCCACCTATGCAGGTTCCGATACCCAAAAGCATCACTATCGGAACCCCGACCATCTGAGCGGTGGTGCGCCTGCCTAGCGTCTCTCCGTAGCCTTCTGGAGGCGGACGCTTCGCCTCAAACCAGCGGTCAGGCAGAAACATAATCCCCATCAGAACGGCGGGGCCGATCAGCCACACCAAAGCAAAGCCCAAGCTAAGCATGACGGTGCCGCCTGCCAAGCAGGATGCCATGCCGCCGAAGAATATTCCGGCATAGGACAAAATAGCAAATATCAATCTCAGGGTTTCGGCAGGGGATGCTGCTGATGATCCACTTGGCCCACTTCTGCGAGTAGCAGACCTCCACACGGAGTTCATGGCCTTGTATGCCAGAAAACGACCGAGCATATGCTCTCCTCACTTTGGGCGAGTTAGGCCCACCCGAGCGCATCCCAGCGGACCGCGTTGAGCTGCGCCAGAGTGCTCACCTCAATCAGGCCGTCGTCGCCCTCGCCGTAATCTAGGGGTTCCGTTTTGCTCTGATTCCAAAAGGGGCCGCGATTCACCGGTGGCTGTTGAGGTCATGCCTCGTCTCTTGGATACGTCGCTTAAGTTGTAGGGTCAACAACGCACCAGCGAGGCGTTTGTCGTTGACAGGACTTGAGACGATGACGTTGCCCTTACGTGCTTTGATGCTCTGGCTCTCGATGACCCCACGCACCAAAAAGCGTAATTCGTCAGGCAAATCCATCAAGACCGGTGTGGAGATCAACCCAAGGCACTTGTTGCACATCGAGAACTGGCTGTTTGGGTACAACGTCCAAGTATGCTTGCATCGATTGGCAAGTTTGCGCCGCCGGTTCGCGATCTTGGCCTGTCTCCGATCTTGACCCACTTGTTGATGTCGAATTTGATGTTGAACAGTATCGCCATCACTCGGCCCTCAGAATGCTGAATGTGCGGTGTGGTTCTTACCACTGATTGATTCATCAGGTCATCGTTACCGAACCTCTGGACTTTGAGATAAAGGCTCCGGCGCACCATGCTCCGTGTGATCCGGCGGCGTGATCCTGATTTTCACACGACTAACCGCCACTTACGACCATTCGGGCCATAGAGGCCGCGAGTGGTCGCGTGGCGGTTTACGCAGCTTGATGGAGTTAGTCAGGGCGTCCGAAAACGGCCACCGAGCAGGTGAAGGACCCCGGGCGACCGCCGAGGTTGTGGGTGATGCCCAGGTCGGCCTTTTGCAGCTGGCGGCCGCCGGCCTTGCCCTGCATCTGCTTGTAGACCTCGTAGATCATGCGGATGCCGCTGGCGCCGATGGGATGGCCGAAGCACTTGAGACCGCCGTCGGTGTTGACCGGAAGGTCGCCCTCCAGCGAAAACGCGCCGTCGGCCACGTCGGCGCTGGCCTGGCCGCGGGGGCTGAACCCCAAGTCTTCCATGATGATCAGCTCGGTGATGGTGAAGCAGTCGTGCACCATCGCCATGTCGATCTCGGCGCGGGGATCGGTGATGCCGGCCTCTTCGTAGGCGGCCTGGCTGGCGCGAACGGTCTCCGGGAAGTAGGTGAAGTCCCAGTCGTTGCGCAGGACACCGAAAGCGCCCACAGCGAGACCCAGGCCCTTGACGAGGATGTAGTCATCGCGGAGTGTTCGAGCGATTTCGGGAGTGGTGATGATGGCGGCCGCCGCGCCGTCGCTGACGCCGCAGCAATCGTACAGGCCGAGGGGCCACGCTATCATCGGGGCGTTGATGATCTGCTCCTCGCTGACCTCGCGCTGGAAGTGGGCCTTGGAGTTCAGCGTCCCATTGTGATGGTTCTTGGAAGCGATCTGTGCCAGGGTGCGCTTGCCGTCGTCGTAGTCGATGCCGTAGTGGTGGAAGTACCGGGTGGCCGCCATGGCGAATTGAGATGGCGGCGGGGTGGGCGGCTCCACGTCGGAACCGGGGCCGGCGGCGATGGCCAGACCCGAGAATCCACTGTCCTTGAGCTTCTCGACACCCATGGCCAGAACGATGTCGTACACGCCGGCGGCCACGGCGTAGCACGCGTTGCGGAAAGCGTCGGTGGCGGTGGCGCAGGCGTTTTCAACGCGGGTGATGGGTATGTAGTCCAGCTTGAGGGCTTCGGCCAGGGGCTGGCCAGTGCGAAAGCTGCTGACGGTGCCCAGCCATGCAGCCTGGATGTCGCCGGCTTCCAATCCGGCGTCCTCGTAGGCTTCATACGCGGCCTCGACCATGAGGTCCGCCGCCGACGCGTCCCAGCGCTCGCCAAAACGGGTGCAACCCATGCCGACCACGGCAACCCGGTCTCGTATTCCGCTCATAACGACCCCCTTCTTGCCTTGCTTCACTCGTTGAAAATGTTTGACAGGTGCCGGCGCAATTCAGTTTCAAGGCTGCTTTTGCCCCTTATGGCGTTTTCATAAAAAATCACCCTATAACCGCTGATGTCAAATGGCAGCTTCCTGCCTTCCTCAGCTAGCAGGATTACCGGCTTACGCAGGGCGTGAGCGTAACCAAGTTCGTAAAAAACGTTAGCGTTAGTGGGCGTAATCTCAGCGACTATAACGTCAGACTCAGCGAGGCCCTGGATGATGTCCTGTAGGATTACGCTGGGTCTATAGATGTCGCGAGCGCGATACGCTTCAATGCCTAAATCCTTGCACGTCGGCTCGATCACCTCATCGTATAATTCATCATAGGGTGAAGTGAACTGCATGACTACGAATGCTGAGGCCGGGTCAGTTGAAACTGTCATTGGCCCGAACGCCACTGTCCCGATTCCCCAGCCAAACAATCCAACTTGGCCTTTGGACAACGGTTGCGGTAGAACGTGAGTGAGTACCCTGATGCCGTCCACGAAGAGAGCCAAGCGCTGGCCGTCAATCCTAACTTCTACTTCATATGGGCGGTCCGTTTGCAGGTTGGAACGATTTCCCGCGCCGTCCATTCTGGTCCAACCAAGGCCCGGGTCGAACTCAGCGATCACGTAGGCTTCGCCGAAACCGCCGAGCCCAGCGGTAAGGTACCTAGAGCTCAGGGACTCGTACCCGAGCAATATTCGGCCAGCATCAACGTTTTCCGATAACTCTATCGTGGTCTTGACTTCTCCACTGCCAAGGCGGTTATGCCCTAGCAGGATCCCACGAGAAGACGTATCGGAGCCTTGGTATTCGGCGCGTGTTTCCCCGAGTTCCCAATCACCCATAACAGGTGCCCATCTGGTAAAGGATTCGCCAGCATCAGACATGCGCTAGCTCCTGTCCACGGGTAACCGGTGTCCGCCTGGGTATGGCTTTCCAGTAGTAGTTGTGGATCCCGTTGACGACGCGCAGCTTGCGGAAGCTCATTTCCACCGGCAGGCCGACGCGCACCTCGTCAAGTTCGCGGTCGGTCATCATGCACAGGACGCGGCCGCCACCTTCGAAATCGACAACGGTGACCACCAGCGGGGTATCCACGGCACCGGCAATGTAGTCCATGGAATAGGTGAACACCGATGCCGGCGTTTCGCTGAGGCGCACCGGCTCGCCGTCGTCCACCTTCCGGCATTCCACGCAGACCCGTTGGGCCGGGTATTGGACATAGCCGCAGCTCCGGCACCGCGCTCCGTAGAGCCGCACGTTCTTGTCCCCCTCGCGCCACAACGCCGACACCGAAGGCGATGCGGCGGCGGGTCGACGCGAAGCATCGTCCAGCGTCCAGACCTCGCGCCAGCGGGCATAGGTCTCATAGTGTCCGAGGGTACGCTTGGCCTCAAGCCAACCGGACACTCCCATGGGCGGACCCGGAGCCTGGGCGATGGCATCGGTGGCACGGAAGCCGATAACGTCGCTGCCGTCCCCATACGACACTGCCAACAGCAGGTCGTTCGGTTCCGCGGTCTCCAGCGCCGACGCGAGGAGCATAGGCGCAAAGGCGGCACCGGTATTGCCCACGGCGCCGAATAGCGGCTCCTGTACCTGGTGATCGGCGAACCCCAACTGCCGCGCCAGCCGGGAGTGGCGGCGGGCGTCGGGAGCGTACAGGACGATTTTCGCAACTTGCGACGATTCGATGCCGGTGCGCTGGCAGTAGCCGCTGACGGCATCGGGGACGATGCGCTCAATGCCCTCTTCGGTGGCGAAACGATCCTCCCACGTGCGGACAAAAGGGTCGCCGGGCGTGCGCCACGCATCGAGCATGTTGTCGGTCACCGCGTGGCTGCCGACGTGTTCGGCGATTACGCCTTGATCGGCGATGACGAAAGCGGCCGCGCCGTCGCCGGATGCGCGCTCGGTCTCGCCCCGGGGCGGACCCTGGCGACTGTCGGCGACGACCACCAGAACCTGGCCGGCCCGACCGGAAGCCACGGCGTCCAGGGCGGTCTGCAGGGCGTTGGTGCCGGCCCGGAGGACGTTGGAGACGTCGACGGCGAAGATGTCGGTACGCAGGTCCAGGGCCGCAGCGACGATGGCGGCGCACTGCTTTTCAGCGTAGGGCGGCGTCGTACTGGCGAACACGATGCCATCGATGAGGGAGCGGTCGCGACCGCCGAGACAGTCGGAACCGGCGGCGACGGCCATGGTGACGCTATCCTCGTCGAAGTTGGCCACCGCTCGTTCCTGGCGGGAGTTCCAGCCAACGGTTTCCGCGCCCAGACGGTAGCGGGGAATGTACGCCCCATAGGCTGCGATGCCAACCAATTTCCTACTCCAAACTCGGGACGAGACGTGCCGAGGATGCTATCAGCGGGCGCGACGGAGTGTCAACGAAAAGGCGCGTGCTACAATGCAGTCAATGACTGATCGCTTGACAGCGGCGAGGTTGCCGCTACTCCTGATTGCTCTTTCACTGCTGGTGGTTTTGGCCGGTTGCAACCGTGTCAGCGCCCTCGCCACGGAGCCGATCCCGCCGGGCAACCAGTTACCCACTGAACTGGGAACCGTCGGCGAGGCCTATCGCATCCTGCTGGACGAGCACGTCGATCACGAGGCGCTGGACCCGAAAAACCTGTCCGAAGGGGCAATTCGGGGAATGCTGGCCGCGTTGGAAGACCCTCACGCGTCCTATTTGAGTGCAGAGCAGCATTCCAGAGAACAGGAAGGCTATCGGGGTTACTTCGAGGGCATTGGCGCACAGGTCACGCTGACGGACGCCGGCCTGACCGTAATCGCCCCAATCCCGGGCGCGCCGGCCGAGGAGGCCGGCATACGCGCCGGCGACTTGATCCTGGCAGTGGACGGCGCGGACATCGACGGGTTGACGCTGATCGAGTCGGTGAACCTGATCCGAGGACCCGGAGGAACCGAGGTCACGCTGCTGGTGAGGCACGTCGGAGAATTCGAGGACGTCAGTATCACAGTAACCCGGGGACGGATCCCCATCGAGAGCACCGCGTTCCGGATGATCGAAGATGGGATAGGTCACCTGTGGATCTACAGCTTCTCAAACACCACCGAGGACGAGGTGCGGCGCGCTTTGGACGAGCTGGAAGCGGCGGATGGGCGCGGTCTGATCCTGGACCTGCGCAACAATCCCGGCGGGCTGCTGGCGTCGGTCATCAGCGTCACCGACCTGTTCCTGGACAGCGGGACGATCCTGTACGAGATCGACGCCGAAGGTGACCGGAGCGACTACGAGGCGGCACGCCGGGGGCCGGCCACGGATATACCGATTGTGGTGGTGGTCAACCAGTTCTCGGCCAGCGCCAGCGAGATCATGGCCGGAGCGATCCAGACCAGCGGCCGCGCCACCGTGGTGGGCGCCAGCACCTTCGGCAAGGGCAGCGTCAACATCGCTCGGGAATTGTCGGACGGCTCGGCGATATACTTCACCATCCGGCGATGGTATCTTTCGGATGGCACCCAGATCGAAGGCGAGGGAGTTACCCCCGACATTGAAGTCGAAGCTGACGCACATCCCTTGCCCATAGACTTAGAGCAGGACGCGGCACTGAAACGCGCCTTTGAGGTGCTGATCGAGCAAATCGCCCAGCGCTAGTTTTCCGTTAGAATGTAATTTGCACGGGTGGGCACCGATACTTGGCCACGAGTCCTACCAAACGGAAACGGCGGCAATCATGCCGAGAAAAAACCGAAACAGCAAGAAGAAAGCACAAGCGGCAACCGGCGGCAACAACCGCCAGGTTGCGGTGAACCGCAAAGCCCTGCATGACTACGAGATCCTGGATCGGGTTGAAGCCGGGCTGGTGCTGACCGGCACCGAGATCAAGTCGATCCGCGCCGGCAAGGTCGACCTGCGGGACGCCTACGCGCGGGTGCAGGATGGCGAGCTCTGGCTGCACGGCGCCCATATCGCGCCCTACGACGCCGGGAGCTACATGAACCATGAGCCGCGGCGACCGCGCAAACTCCTGGTGCACCGCAGCGAAATCGGCGATTTAGCATCCCAGACGGCAGAGAAGGGTCTTACCCTCGCCGCGCTGCGCCTGTACCTGAAGAACCACCATGCGAAGGTCGAGCTGGGCGTGGCGCGGGGCAAACGGCAATACGACAAGCGCCGCGCCATCATCGAGCGCGAACGGGAACGGCAGGCGAGACAAGCAGTGAAGGAATGGCGGGAGTGATCCCGGATACTGTTTGCCGCCGCCGCTCCGCGTTATAATCCCCGCAGGACATCGCGTCCCGGCTCGCAGGGGGCCGGGGCGTTCTATTGTGAGGTAAGCATCTTGATACGCAGCTTGCGTGGCATCGAACCGAAGATCGCGCCCACGGCCTGGGTGAGCGAGGCCGCCTACGTGGTGGGCAACGTGGTGATCGGCGAATACAGCAGCGTCTGGCCGGGGGTGACGATACGGGGCGACGGCGACGTCATCACCATCGGCAACCACGTGAACATCCAGGAGGGTTCCGTGGTGCATGGCGACGGGTTGGTCATCGAAGACTACGTGTCGATTGGACACTGCGTGGTGGTGCACGGCGACCGCATCGGCACGGGCAGCCTGCTGGGCAACAACTGCACTTTCCTCACCGAATCGACCATCGGCAAGGAATGCCTGATCGCCTCCAACGCCGTGGTGCTGTCCAATGTGGACGTGCCCGACCGCAGCTTCGTGGCGGGCGTGCCGGGCTCGGTGAAACGCCCGGTGTCCGAAGAGCAAATCGAGCAGATGCGGATGACCGCCGAACACTTGGTGGAACGCGCGGAATGGTTCAAGGAGAGCGGACTGTGAGCCGGGCGGAACCCGGACAAAACTCAGGGGCGAATTTCCATTCGCCCCTTTTCATTTGCCAACCGCCGGAGACGGTTCAGCCCAGCCGCTCCGCAACGGGCAGGATGTGCTCCGCCAGGTGCTCCATTACCTGGATGCACGGACCGATGCCATCGACGCGAAAGTCGAAGGTCAGTTGATCGATTCCCAGTTCGTTGCAGTAATGCACATCGTCGATCACTGCCTGGGTGGTGTTGATGAGCGCGCCACCGGAGCGGACACCAACGCCCTCTTCAGCCCCGTTCATATCCGTGAAGTGCAGGCTGCGCTTTAACGAGATGGTGATGTCGGCCGGGTCCCGTCCGGCGCGCTCGGTCTGTTCGCGCAGGTAGGGCAGGTTCTGGGCAACGAAGTCGGGCGTCTGTCGGGTGGTGTGCCAGCAGTCACCGTACTTTGCAGTGCGACGCAGGGCGCGGCGGGTGTGACCGCCAACCCAGATGGGGATGCGCGGTTGCTGGATGGGCTTAGGCTCAAAATAGATGCCGTCTATCTGGTAGTACTTGCCCTGGAAATCGGGCACTTCCTCGGTCCACAGCGCGTTGAATATGGCGAGGAACTCGTCGGTCATGGGCCCACGGTCGGCGTAGGGTACGCCGAGGATATCGAACTCCTTTTCCAGCCAGCCTACGCCGATGCCGCAGATGATCCGGCCGCCCGACAGCACGTCCAGGGATGCAAACATCTTGGCCTGGACCACCGGGTTCCGGTAGGGGAGGATCAGGACGGTGCTGCCCAGGCGGATCTCGCTGGTGCAGGCGGCCATGAACCCCAGCATAGTCATCGTCTCGAGGAACGGCTCGTCCGACGGTCGCTGGAAGGCGCCGGTGGGCGTGTACGGGTACTGGTTGGTCCCGCCCACGGGGAGCACGATGTGATCGCCAGCCATCACCGACTCGAAACCCAGCCGTTCGGCGCGCTCGCAGAACTCGCGGATGCCGTCGGCGTCCGGCAGACGGGGGATGCTGACACCTATCTTCATGGGAAAGAACTCCTGGCCTCGGGGCGAATTGGCGTGCAACTGCGAGACTTGCAGCGGCGGCATTATAGCATCGCGATTCGCACGCCCTTTCGCGGGTTGAATCACAGCCAGCAGCAGCCGGCTAGCCGGCCACAGCGGTGTTCCTGCGCCACTTGATAACTCCTTTGCACTTGGCACAGGCGCGATTGCGCATGATGCGGCGTTGCAGGGTTTGCCGGAACCACTGCTGGCCGCAGCCGCACTCTCCGACCCACCGGGGCGTGGAATGCTGGACGCGGTGGCAGCGTTCACCGGCGCAGCCAATTTCGCGGGCCTTGGCCTTCCAAACGGCGTCGTGGTTATGTCGCGGCCCGACGATGGCGTGGGCGATTTCGTGCAGAACGGTGTCCGTGATCTCGGCGCGAGTAGCGGCGAGACAGTAGCTGACCGACAAGTCGATGCGCCGCTCGCCATAGCGGCAAACGCCGGCGCGAGAAGTAGCCAGGTCGAACCCGAACACCCAACCGACCGGCAACGTTCCACTGGCCTGGAAGTAGGAAACGAGCCGATTGCCCAGGCTTTCGATTTCATCCAGGGTGCATTCGGATGCCGGCGCATGGTCGACCGACAAGACCCTGGAGTACGGAATGCTCCACTCGACACCGGCATCGTCGACGGCGTGGGCGCTGTGGGCGCGAAGTGCGGTTACGGTGGCGCGATGCTCGAGGCCGCCCTTTCCGGCGAAACGTATCACGCTGCGGGGCGGACAGGCCGCGCCGGGGAAGTCGGCGGTGATGGGCGTGTTTCGTCGCTGGCTCATAAGGATGAAGCGGGCGCACAATTATACGGGCGAGAATCCCCGTTTTCGATGGATTTGGGCAAACTTTTGAAAAGGGTTCTTGCGCTACGGTACGGCAGTGCTATAATCCGCGCAAAAGGAACGGTTACGGTACCCGTGACCGGGAAAACATCCACGTTCCACGAGGAGGCGAGCTTCATGGAAAAGGGAGACACCATCATCAATATCGGTCCGGTGGACGTAGCGTTGTCCTACCGCAAGGAGATCATGCCCGACCAGGGCCTGATGGTCCAGGTTTTCGGCGATGTCGAAGGCCATGATACGGAGATCCTCCGGTTCGACTGCTTCGACCAGGACCCGCACTACCACTACGGGCCGGAGAACATGAACATCCGGCTGCACATGGACAAGACCACCGTCGGCACCCCCCTGGGCTGGACGCTGAAGAATATCCGGACGAACCTGCCCGCGATGGTGCGCCGAGCCGGCTACGACGACCTGGCGTCGGCCGTTGAGATGAACGGCATCGACGAGAACAAGATGGATGAGGTCGAGGCTTGCGCGCTGGACAAGGCTCACAACGAGCGGCGCACGGTCACCCACTTCCGCGGCGACCACATCTACGAAGCCGGCAACATCCGCTTCGGCGTCGAGTTCCGCGACAACATCGGCGCCGCCAACGACCGCGGCGTGGCCATCCACGTGCTGACCGACCATCTGGGGCAGGAGTTCGAGCTGCTGGCCTTCGACTGCTTCGAGATCGCGCCGCACTACCACTATGGCCCGCGCAACCAGGACGTGCGGATTTACTGGGACGTGACCACCAGCGGCAACACCCTGGCCTGGACGCTCGACCAGTTCAAGTCCGGCAACCTGGCCACCATGATCAACCGCGCCGGCTATCCCACGGTAGCCGCCGGCCTCGACAATGACCTGGTGCAGGCCGTCATCCCGGCGATGGAAGAGAAGGCTTGGGCCCTGGTTGGCACCAACCAGCGGTAATTGCGCCGAAAATCAGGGCGGATAATCGTTCGCCCTTGCCGGTGAAATGCTTGGGGGCGGGTCTTGGAC
>DAOUHZ010000113.1:0-37434 GCA_034428455.1 Dehalococcoidia bacterium | reverse complement strand
ACTTGGGCTACGAATACTACCTAGCCACCCCAGACCCACCGCCACAGCTCTTTACCCCTCCAAGTCGCCAAACCGGGTACGCGTGAGCGATAGCGGCGGCTTGCCCCCGGCGATTATTGGGAGTAATATACCCCGTGCTGCCATCAACGTCGGAAACGGAAGCAAGGTTCGCCGACCAACAGGAGCAGGAGGAGGAACAGACCGATATGTTCGACAAGGATTCGCTGGACCGGCTGTTTGAAGAGCTGCGCGACGAGTTCGAGCTGGAGACCGACTGGGAGGACATCCAGCACGACGCCCACCTGGCCGTTGCCTACGCGGACGCCGGCGTTCTGGATGACCAGTTGGGGAGCCTGGACTCCCGCATCGTGGATATCGTGCAGCGGCACAATCCGGGCTAGTCCGGTCCCGCCAACCCCCGCAGGTACGCCCCGCCGGGAAGCCGGCGGGGCTTTTTATTTGCTGACACGGCGCGGTTGACGTATGGAACGTTAGTTCTATACAGTAGTAGGGCGTGGCCAGGCCAATCCGCAATTTCCGGCCACGAGAAAGAGGTGAACAGTGTTGATCTGTCGTCGTTGCAACTCCGACCGACTGCTGGAACTGGCCCGACTGGACGGGGAAGACCATACGGTGTATCGCTGCCTGGACTGCGGCTTCCTGTTCAGCCCGCCGGACGGGCACGGCGGGGGCGCGAACGTGCAGCCGGCCGCGACGCCGATCAACTCCGAGGAGGCGCGACGCCGGCTGGCCTCCGTGGCCGCGGTGCGCCGGCGGCCGGGCGCGGCGCGTTAGTGGGGCGGCGTCCCGAGACGGACGTCGCAGCAACCGTCCTAAAATCGTCTGAAGCAGGATTTTCGAGATTACGGGATTTACCGGATTGGCGAAAATCCTGGCAATCCTCAAATCCGGCAAATCCTGCTTCAGACCAAGGTCCGGTGCGGTTCGCGTCGGACACCCTGGGCGTGACGCTGTGGGAGAAGCAGAAGGAGGTGCTGCGGGCGGTGGAGCACAAGCGCCGCGTGGCGGTGAAGTCGGGCAACGGCCTGGGCAAGGACTTCACCGCCGCCGTGGCCGTGCTGTGGTACGTCCACGCCCACGACCCGGCCATCGTGCTCAGCACCGCGCCCACGTTTCGGCAGGTGCGTCACGTGCTGTGGCGTCAGATCCACCGGCTCTACCGCAACGCCGCCGACACGCTGGGCGGCACCATGCTGGACACCCGGTGGGAAGTGGCGGAGGATCGCTACGCCATGGGCCTGTCGGCCAGCGACGCCGACCAGTTCCAGGGCTTCCACTGCGAGAATATGTTCGTGGTGGTGGACGAGGCCGAGGGGGTCGCCGAGCCCATCTACGAAGCGGTGGAGGCGGTGATGACCTCGGCCCACCCGACGCTGCTGCTCATCGGCAATCCCACGACCACGTCGGGCGGGTTCCACCGGGCCTTCCACCGGGAGCGGGGCATCTACGAGACCATCACCATGTCGGCCCTGGAGTCGCCCAACGTGGTGGCGAACAGCATCGAGATACCGGGGCTGACCACGCCGGCGTGGGTGGAGGAACGGCGGGCCATGTGGGGCGAGAACAGCGAGACGTTCCGCTCGCGGGTCATGGGCGAGTTCCCCGACCGCGGCGAGGACAACCTGATCGCCATCAGCGACATCGACGACGCGACGTATCCGCTGGGCGAGGTTCCGCCGGCCACGGGCGGGTACGAGCCGGTGGTCATCGGCGTCGACGTGGCCCGCTACGGCGCCGACCGCAGCGTCATCATGGTGCGGAGGGGCGACGTGGTGGTGGACGTGCAGGTGTTCCACGGGTTCCCCACCACGGCGACCACCGGGCAGGTCGTGGTGGCCGCGCGAGACCATCATCCGCAGCAGGTGAACGTGGACGAGACGGGGATGGGCGCCGGCGTGGTGGACCCTCTGCGGCAGCAGGGGTTCGCCGTGTACGGGTTCAACGGGTCCGCCGCGCCGGTGGCCGAGGAGATGGTCTGCGCCAACCTGCGGGCGGAGGGGTACTGGACGCTGGCGCGGCGGTTCCGCGACCACCGGATCCGCATCCCCCGGGACGCGGAGCTCATCGCCGAGCTGGCGTCGCTGCGCTACCGGTACAACAGCCGGGGCAAGGTGCTGATGGAAAGCAAGGACAGCATGAAGAGCCGCGGCCTGCCCTCGCCGGACAAGGCCGACGCCCTGATGCTGGCCTTCCTGGACACCGGGCCAATGATCGAACACCCGCGCTGGATGCGGGACCTGTTCCTTTAAAGATGGTCTGAATCAGGATTCACCGGATTTGCGGATTTTCAGGATTGGGTTGTCCGGCGGCAGAGTCATTTCAATCCTGCGAATCCCAAAATCCCGGTAATCCTGATTCTGACAATATTAAGGAGAGAGCAAACATGGTGAAATTGGGCAAGATGCTGCGCTCCGTGCGGGTCGGCCGGCGGAACGTCGCGGATACCCGCGTGGTGCAGCGGGCCAAGATCAGCAAGGGCTCGCGCGCGGCGCTGGCGGACCGGCTGCCGGCGGACGAGCGGCTGGCCGGCCTGGCGACCGACGCCGGCGGCGGCTGGGCGCGTCCGGAGTACGGGCGGTACATGGCGACGTCGCCGTCGGTGTACGCGGCCATCAAGCTGCGGGCCGACGCGCTGACCCGGCCGCCGCTGCGGGTGTACCGCATGGAGGGGCGATCACCCTCATCCCAACCCTCTCCCTTGACGGGAGAGGGAGTTCCGCGGAGGGTTGCGGTGGAGCCGTCGCATCCGGTGGCGCGTCTGCTGGACCGGGTGAACCCGTGGCACACCCGCGCCGACCTGTGGCGCGCGACGGAGACGCACCTGTGCCTGTGGGGAGCGGCCTTCTGGGCCATCGAGCGCGACGAGGACGGCCAGCCGGAGCTGTGGCCGCTGCGTCCCGACCGCATGGTCGTTATCCCGGACCGGCAACGCTACGTGCGCGGGTTCGTATACCGAGGGGTCGCCGAGCCGGTGGCCTACACGCCCGACGAGATCGTGTGGCTGCGCTACTTCAACCCTCTGGAGGAGCTGGCCGGCCTGTCGCCGCTGGCCCCGGCGCGGCTCTCGGCGGACATGGGCCACGAGGGGCTGCGCTTCAACCGGCACCTGCTGCGCAACTCAGCCCGGCCCGACTTCCTGCTGCTGACCAACGAGGAGATGAGCGAAACCGAACTGGAGGAGTTCTACACCCGCTGGGAGATGCGCCACCAGGGTTCCGCCAACGCCAACCGGCCGGCGGTGGCCTCGGCCGTGCGCGACGTGAAGACGCTGGGCCTGTCCCACCGGGACATCGACTTCATCCAGGGACTCCGCTGGAGCCTGGAGGAAGTGAGCCGTACCTACGGGGTTCCCAAGCTGCTGCTGGGCGACTTCGAGCGCGCCACCTACGCCAACGTCCAGGCATCGGAGCGCATGTTCTGGCGCAACACCGTCGTGCCCGAGGTGCGGTTCCTGGAGGAGCAGCTGAACCGGATGCTGCTGCCCCGCCTCGGCTACCCGCAACTGACGGTGGAATTCGACCTGTCCACCATCGAGGCGCTGCAGGAGGACGAGAACAACCGGGTGCAGCGAGAGTCGGCGCTCCTGGATCGGGGCGTGCTCACCATCAACGAGGTGCGCCGGGAACGCAACCTGCCCGAGGTGCCGTGGGGCGACCGGCCGGCAGGCGGTCAATAGACAGCATTACGGCCCTGCGCTATGCTACGCCAACCTCGAGGGGTCCCTATGGTTGTCCAGCCTAAACTGCAAAGCCTCACTATTGAGGCCAGCGACCCGGACCTGATCCACGCCAATGCCTTCGATTGGTTGGCGACATCGGAACCGGCATCGATCCATGCGGTCGTCACCGACCCGCCTTATGGACTGGTTGAATACCAGGCTGACCAATTGGACAAGCGACGAAATGGCTCCGGCGGCGTCTGGCGCATCCCTCCCAGATTTGACGGCGCGCAGCGCAGCCCGGTGCCACGTTTCACGGTGCTCACGCCAACGGAAGAGGACGGCCTGCAACAGTTCTTCAGTCAACTAGCGCCACTGCTCATGCGCGTTCTCGTGCCCGGCGCCCACGTCTTCATCGCCACCAACCCGCTGCTGTCGCATCACGTGTACGGGCCGATGATGGCAGCGGGGTTCGCAAAGCGCGGTGAGATCGTACGTATAGTGAAAACGCTGCGCGGCGGCGACCGGCCCAAGAACGCCCACGAGGAGTTCCCCGACGTATCCGTGATGCCGCGCTCGGGCTGGGAACCGTGGGGCCTGTTCCGCAAGCCCGTGGAGGGCAGGGTGCAGGACAACCTCCGACGCTGGGGCGTCGGCGGCTTGCGCCGCATCTCCGACGAGCAGCCTTTCTGGGATGTCATCACTTGCCCACCGGCCTCCAAAGCGGAACGCCAGATTGCTCCGCACCCGTCGCTGAAGCCGCAGCGGTTAATGCGTCAACTGACGCGAGCCTCGCTGCCGCTGGGCACGGGGACCATCCTGGATCCTTTTATGGGCTCCGGTTCTACCGTAGCGGCCGCGCGGGCAAACGGGCTGCATGCCGTGGGGATCGAATCTTCGACCGAGTATTACGCCATGGCTCAGCGGGCGGTGCCTCTCCTGGCACAATTGAAAGATGACTAGCGCAACCGCCCCAGATAGTTGGTTCAATCGGGAAGTCGTTTTACCTCACGGGTTGTCAGTGGGCCAATTGAGGCGAGTGATTGCCTCGGTGGAAACCGAAACTGAACAGTTCGTAGAAATATATTTCGAGCATGCCAATGTGTTCAGTGCGGTGGTGGGAATTTTCGCCACCCGAGCATTCTCGTCCCTGACGGTTTACGAGAAACCCAGACACGCCGACTTGGCGCAGCAACGTTTTCCCGACCTGAAGCTCCGTGGCTCGCCGGATCCTCCCTCACCCGGCGACTGTCTTGAAATCAAGGCTAGCCTCCGCCCCTGGGCGCTGCAGGCTCACTACAACCACTCCGGTTGGTACTGCGTCTTTCGCTACTTGGTTGATCCGACGGGCGCTATCGACCCTGGTAAGCACGCGCTGATTTTGCGCGTTCACCTGGCATTCCTGGAAGCGCCGGATTGGACGTACGAAGGGAGCACGGCCGGCGCCGCCGGTGGAGGCCGCACTCATACGTTTGGCGTAATCAGGCCCGCGACCAGGTTCAGGAACGCCGCCGTGTTCAGTCGACCAGACATAGTGATCCGAAACGGTAAACCGGTTCCTCGCAACGGAGATTGACCCGCGGGTAACTCTCTCGGGCTCAAATCTGTAAACGCGGCGGCGACGATGGCAGGAAGGAGAGACGGATGATTGCAGTGTTCGGCGGCATCCTCGGCGGCGTTGGGCTGCTGTTCTTCGGGATGTGGCTCCTCTCCGAGAACCTCAAGACGGTGGTGGGGCCGCGCCTCCGGATCCTGGCCAGTCGCCTGGCCGACAACCGCTTCGCCGCCTTCGGCTGGGGCACCCTGGCCGGCGCCATCACCCAATCCTCGCCGGCCGTCACGTTCATCACCATCAGCATGCTGCGGTCGGGCCTGATCTCGGCCAAGCAGGGCTACCCCATCGCCCTGGGCGCGCAGATGGGCGTCGGCCTGATCCTGTTCATCGTGACGGTGGACATCCGCATCGCCGCGCTCTACGGTATCGGCGTGGGCGGCGTCATCATCACCCGCCTGAACCGGGGCAACTACCGGGAAGCCGGCGCCATGCTGTTCGGGGTGGCGGCGCTGCTGTTCGGGCTGGTTTTGATTAAGGAGTCAGCCGCGCCCCTGTCGGAGCAGCCCTGGTTCCGCGCCGGCCTGGAGCTTTCCGCCGGATCCATTCTGCTTTCCTTCATCGTCGGCGCGCTGCTGACCTTCATCGTGCAGGCGCTGGTTCCCGTGGTCGCCTTCGGCATCGGGCTGGCCGCCGCCCAGTTGGTGGGCGTGGAGCAGGTGCTGATGTACATCTACGGGTCCTACGTGGGGCTGGGCATCAGCGTGATTGTGGTGTCGTCGGGACTGACCGGCACCGCCCGGCAGCTGGGCATGTTCTGGGCGTTCCAGGTCTTCTTCTCGGCGATCATCCTGGTGATCCTCCTATATATAGAAGTGTACGCGCAGGTGCCGCTGGTCAAGGCGCTGGTAACCTGGCCTGACATCGACCTCGGCCCGCAGATGGCGCTGGCCGTGATCGTCTTCGGCATGCCCTCGCGGATCGTGGTGTTGTCGGCGCCCGAGTGGACCATGCGGCTGTTCGCCCGCATCTGGCCGGCCAGCGCTGAGGAAGAACGATCCCGGCCCCAGTTCATCCACGACCTGGCCATCGACGACGTGACCACGGCCCTGGACCTGGCCCACCTGGAGCAGAAGCGCGTGCTGGGCCGGTTCTCCGAGTACCTGGAGCAGGCCCGCATGGGGCTGCCCCTGGGAGCCGTCCGTCAATCCACGCTGGAGGTGAACTCTCGCATCGACGAGTTCCTGGCCGAGCTGGGTCAGCGCAACCCGGGGCAGGACAGCGAACGGCGCAACGCCGTGCTGGGCCGCCAGAAGCTGATCACCTGGCTGGAGGAGCAGTTCTCAACCCTGCCGGACCTGCTGCGCGACCTGCCCGAGGATGACATGCTGGAGATGTTCCAGATCAGCGTCGTCGAGGGCACCGACGCCGCCCTGCTCATTTTCCTGGACGCCCTGGAAGAGGACGACCCCGATTCCTGGGATTTCGTCGTACAGGTGATGGGCGACCGCCGCAGCCTGATGCAGGACGTGCGCGCCCGCTACCTGGCCATGGCCCCCGAGGAAGACGACGGCCGCCAGCGGGTCATCGTCGAAGCCACCAACGCCGTGGAAAACATCTTCTTCCTCCTGGCCCAGCTGACGCGGGACTTTCAGGGTGAGAGGCGGGAGGCGGTGGGGGCTGCGGGGTAGGGAAGAGATTGGAAAATCTTGGTGATCATCTCCCGCCCACACGCGAGGCTTTGGATCGCAAGATATCTTATGAAAGGACGTTGCCGAGGGTACGCGAAAGGGCAGTCTCGGTTACCGCATCCGGAACCGATTGCGGATCGTCAATAGCAGGAAAAACAAGATGATCACGCCCAGGACCGTTTGCACCGGTCCGACCACTCCGTAGCAAGGCCATTCATCAACTGTTTTCTTGAAGAATGTTGCGTTCAACCCCAGTGGCCCGTGGGCATTCCCGAAACTGATGGCAATCGCGAGATGAAAGTCGGAAAACACGGTGCCCGTGGCTCGCCATAAAGTCTCTTTCTCCATCAGCGCAGGGAGTTTTGCGGTGGTTAGCGCTACTGCTCCCAGTACGATGTGCATCAGCCACCAGAATGCAACCCGCCTGATCCCGAAACCATAGTCGCAGATAGCGGCGTAAGCCCAGTTCATGTATCCCACCGGAAGGCGGCCATCTATCCATCTTCGAGCACGCATCTCTTGGCGAACGAACATACGTTGGTCATCGAACTTTTCGTGGCGGTTCATCATTCGTGCTAGTCGTTGGTACCTCTGCGCATGATCCTCAGCGTCATCGTTTTCACGCGGCCTCTTGGGCCACTCAGCATTCGTCCAAACGGTATATTCTGGCAGCGTCGATTCGAAGAACGTCGGTACCGACGTCAGGAAACGCGCCCGTCGAAAAATTGCGTTGGTTTTGAACTTTGCACCTACGAAATCAGCCACCCTCTCAAACACCGCCCCAGTGAACTCGGCTGCAAGATTGAACTGGCAACCGTTGAATTTTACGTTCCCCAATAATTCAGCTCCGTCAAATTGCGCGCGCTCTTGAAATCGGCTGTTGGTGAATGATGCTTGCGAACGGAACTTTGCGCCTTCAAAACTTGATGATTCTCCGAATGTCGCGTTGATTCCCACAAACTCGCCGCAGAATTCGACGTCCCGAAATGACACACGTTCGGCAAAAATTGTAGTGGTGAAGCTATGGCATCTACCTCCAAACCTCGCACCCTCGAACGAGGTGAACTTGCTGAAGACGAAACCGTCGAAGGAAGTGCCGTTAGGAAAGTCGACGGACGAGAAATCGATGGTGTCACCTAATTCAGAGAGCTGCGCATCCGGGAACCCACGCTCGCGCAGAACATCGAGCGTACGGGAAAGGTGATCTTGCGTCCATTGGGGCAACTGCATGCCATGGCCCAAGGCGTGCTCCACCCTGTAGAACGTATTGGGGTCCGTTTGCATCAGAGCATTCCAGTACTCTCGGTTCCTTTCAATCACGGCCTGCGGATTAGGTGATGTGCCGGGTTCGCCGTGGATCGTCGCGAGGACGTACCAGATGCTCTGATTTGCCGGTCTGAGTGTAGGCTGTCTGCTTACGGGCATGGGGTGCTCGATTCAGTTGATTGCCTCCAGCGTGGCCTCACAAGAATCGTGGTCAACGCTACCAGTGGCCGTATGGCGCACCATGCCGCCGAAAGCGTTACGGGCGCCGAAGTCCATGCTGATGCTGTGTCCGTTGGGGCGTGAACCCAGTTGCCCCATGCGGGTAGAAAACGTCTCCATGCTGTCGGGGTCATTGAGATAGGGCTTGACCAATCGCTCAAAGCCGTCGTGGTTACCGTCCCACTCGCTCAGGCAATGGAAACCCCATTTCTTCTCTTCCGCGCGCTCCTCGTCGGTCTTGCCATCTCCGGTGGTGGCGACACATATCCCACAGGCAGCAGCTACCACCAACGCTAGCCCCAGGACCACCAAACACCCAATCAACCCCGCCTTTTTGTTACTGCCCGTTTCCTCGTTCGCCATCGTCGCTCCGGTGCGTGGCCATCGCATTTTAGGCACCGCTGTGGCCTCTGCAAGGTCATGCTATCACGGGCAGATCCGGAAAGCAGCCGAACTCTCAAAACAACATTGGGACATTGACCTTGTCTATCTCTGGCCATTGACCGTCCAGACCATAAACGTCGTCGGTTGCAGCCCTTTGATTTGATAGAATATACACGACACGCCAATTGCCGCAACATAATGGGGAGAAGGTAACTGTTCAGACTTGAGAGGATCTGCGGGCCTTTTGGCCCGCTATGGAGTCGCAGCCAAGTACGGAAATCCTCCAATGGACGGATTAGACCCCCTTAAACGTGAACAGTTGCGGGAGAAGCTATGAGCGTATACCAAGCGCAGCTAGAACAGGACGAAGACGGCCGCTGGAGTTCGTGGATTGACGGCTTGCCCGGTTGTGCGGCTTGGGGTCACACACGCGAAGAGGCACTGGCTGCGATTAGCGACGCCGCCGTCGCCTACGTCGCCGATATGGTTGAAGCAGGCGAGCTATCCGCCACAGACGCTGATGTGGTCATACAAGAGCCGACCGCAACACAATGACATCGCCATCGGATTTGGCGCGCCGACTTCGAAACGTTTCCGTGCGGGAACTGGTCGGCGCGCTGGAACGCGACGGGTTCAGCTATCGCCGTTCTCGGGGATCCTCCCGTGTTTACCGGCACGCGGACGGGCGACGCACGGTAGTGCACTTTCACCGAGCCAGCGACACTCTGCCGCTGGATACGATCCGCAGCATATTGGCTGGAACGAACTGGACGGAAGATGACCTGGAACGTTTGCGGTTGATCTGAGCAAATGGGCCGGTCTCGCCCTGTGGTCCATCTTATCCCTCAACCGCGCCGGTCCACCCCCGCCCCTTGCCCTGCCCGCCGCCCTGTGGCAAACTTGCGTTTGGCGGTCGATACCCAGCGGCTGCCCACTGAGCGGGCGTAACTCAGTGGTAGAGTGTTTGCTTCCCAAGCAAAAAGTCGTGGGTTCGAATCCCATCGCCCGCTCCATATCGTCATCTGATCCCGCACCGCTGGCGCGAGGGACGCATCCGCTCGTGGTGAGCTTGTCGAACCAAGCGCAAATCTCGCACCCGCTACTGAGGACTTGCCTAACCATGACCACTACCGCCCAACCCTGGACTTCCAGCATCACCGAGGTATCCGGCTCCAACGTGGAGCTCGTCACCGGCGGCTCCGGCAACCCGCTGGTCATCCTGCACGACGAGCTGGGGCATCCCGGCTGGCTGCGCTACCACGAGGCCCTGGCCCAGAACCACACGATCCACATCCCTTCGCATCCCGGCTACGGCCAGTCCGACCAGCTGGACTGGTCAATGAAGATGCACGACATGGCCATCTGGTACCTGGGCGCGCTGGACAAGCTGGGCCTGGAGGGCGCCGACCTGATGGGCTTCTCCCTGGGCGGCTGGCTGGCCGCCGAGCTGGCCACCATGTGCCCGCAGCAGTTCCGCCGCCTCATCCTGGTGGGCGCCGGCGGCATCCGCCCGCCGGGAGGCCAGATCTACGACATCTTCGAAGTCACGCCGCCCCTGTACATCCGCGACTCCCTGCTGGACCCGGACGGCACGCCCGAGTACCGCACCATCTGCCCCGCCGAGCCCGAGGAGGACATCCTGGAGCGGTGGGAGAACGCCATGGAAGGCACCTGCCGCGTCTCGTGGCGGCCCTACATGCACGACCCCGGCCTGGTGCACCAGGTCTACCGCCTGGAGCGGGTTCCGACGCTGCTCATCTGGGGTCAGCAGGACCGCATCGTCCCGGTCAGCGCCGGCGAGGAGTACCAGCGTCGCATCCCCGGCAGCCGCCTGGAGGTCATCGACAACTGCGGCCACCACCCCGAACTCGAAGCCACCGACCGCTTCGTGGAGCTGGTGGAGGGGTTCTTGGCATAAAGGGACACACATCCCTACACCGTCATTCCCGCGAAAGCGGGAATCCACATTAACAACCCGTGCCCGCTAGGTGACCGCTATGAGGACTCAGAAGCCGCCCGAAGAGGGGCAGCCTGACAACGAACCGGAAGAATGGCCCGCGCCTGACCCCGAAGAACTCCGCCTTTTGGAAGAGCATCTCGATCAGCTCGAAAAGGAAGGCGTCCTGATGCGGGGGGATGGCATACGCAGAAGTTTGAAGACCGTGGCATACATACCCGGCGCGGTGGAACGTTTCTTTGCGGCGCGCGGCAGTAAGCCCAAGCCACGGGATCAATGGTAGCGCTACCGCTGATGGCTTACGTGGACCCATCGGCGTTGACTCCCACAATCTTCGGTGAGCTACCTGAAGAGACCCGTATCCGGCTGGAGCGGTTTCCGATTCTGGTGTCCTCAACCCTGCTGGATGCAGAGTTGCGCGCCGCGTTTCAGGACGAGCAGCAAACGTACAGCCCGTCCCTCGCCTCGTTAATAGGCCAGTGGGTGTTGCCCAATCGCCGGCTGGACGATGAAATGGCCTCTATCTCGGAGATTGTCTCGCTGCCGGCTCTTCCTTTGTGGCACCTGTCCAGCGCAATGTACCTTCAGCAGAGGCAGTCACTGACCAGCCGGCAATATCAGTTAGCTTTCATCACGCTGGACGAGCAGCAGGAAACGGCGGCGCGCGAGTTGGGGTTCTTCATCCCATAAGGCAAATAACTATGCTCACCCTGTCTTTCAAGGGCAAGCGGCATATTGGCGCACACCTAGCGCAGTCATAGGAGGCAGTATTATGAGCAATGAGCATCGGGAAGAATTTGACGAAGGCGCAATTGAGCGGGGCAAGACCGAGCCTGACGAAATCCGTCGTTTGGCAGAGCGTATTGAAGAATTACGCGCCGAAGGGATTTTGTCCGGAGCCGCCGGGCCGCGCAAGACAATGCCGCCGGTCGCGCACATCCCCGGAGCGCTGAAAAGATTTCAAGATAGGAGAGGCTAGGGGACGATGACGCCATCAAGCCTGGCCATAGCGTACCTCGATCCAACCGCGCTGATCCCCGTCGTATTTGGCGAGGAGCCCGTTGGAGACGTTACGCAGGAGCGTCTCAATCGTTTCCCGATTTTAATGTCCTCGAACCTACTTGAGGCGGAGTTGCGCGTTGAGTTCGAGCTCCAGGGACAAATCTTTGACCCCGACTGGTTATCCGGTATCGAGTGGGTTCAGCCGAGAGGCGGCCTTGGCTCTGAAATGGCGAGAATACAGGCGATTGTCAGTTTGTCTCCGGTTCTTTTGTGGCACCTTGCCAACGCAATGTATTTGGCAAGCCGCCTATCTCTCACCAGCCGGCAATATCAGTTGGCCTTCATCACGCTGGACGAACAGCAGGAAACGGCGGCGCGCGAGTTGGGTTTCTTCATTCCATGACGTATGGCTCCGCGCTTACCATTTGGCGGGCTGCTTTGTATCTAACTCGTAGTCCAGCAGCTGCCGGTTGACCCGGATGAGCGTGCCGGAATCGATGCCGCCGGACAGACCGTAGCGTTCATTCCGCTCAGCCCGCCGCGCCCGGGCTCCGTCCGTCGCGCCTTCCGGCCAGCCCAGCAGATTTTCCACCGCGCCTTCGACAACGGCGCCCACCCGCGAGTTGCGCAGCCGCTTGCGCAGTTCCCGCCGCGCGATGGTCACGCTGAGACGCTCACCGTATTCCTGGCGCAGCTCTTCCAGCCAGTGGGCAGATTCCAAAACTGCCCATGACCCGGCCTCGGCGACCGCCTGGTGACTGAAATCCCCCGCGTCAAACTCCGGTATCGGCAGCTTCCACAGGTGCTTGTGCAAATTGCGTGCCCCGAATTGACCTTTGCTCATCAACGGCTGCACTGCTTCGTATAGCGTATCACTGTTGATGATCGCCAACAGGTAATAGGCTTCCTGTATGTCTTTGCAAGTAATCCAGTATGTTCCTACGTCGACCAATGTGCTGTCGTCTAGGAGCAAGGCCGCTGTAGGTTTTCCACCTTGAGATTGGACTATTCGAACCGGTCGGTTGCCGGGATTGTTTTGCCACGCTAGTTGTGATGACAATTTGCGTTGGTAATCCAGATTACCCATGAGGCTAAGTTTGCTTCCGATGCCTTTGTTTTCCTCCCACAGCCGGCTCACCGTCCGCCAGCGTTCTCGCATCCGCCGTTCCAGCCCGCCCAACCGCACGCCGTCCGGTCCATGATCGTCGATGGGCAAGGCGGAGTCTCCCCGTTTCAACGGCAGCAGTGCTTTGAGTGGTTCCAAGGTTGCGTAGGGAACCAGCGTCTCGTTCGTGCACACGTCATGGACGTGAACGTTCTCAATGGTCTGCCCAGCAAGTTCGAGTAGCGGCAAGTCTTTCCACGGAACTCTGTCATAACTACCCCGACGCGGGTTCATCGTAACAGCGCTTCCGGCTCGGATGGTGGCCGAGCTCTTCGTTTCGTTCACAAAGAACAAGCAGCGGGGAGAAACATCGGCGCCTCTACGGGCGTAGTCATCATAGGGCGAAATTGCTCCTGCGGAAGTATCAGTTATCCTGCTAGCCACCCGCCGCACGTCTTCGGCGCCTGCCTTGCCTTCCCAGCGTTCTACCGTGCCAGCTAAGTGTGTGGCAGCAGCATTTTCGCCCGTTCGCTCCGCGAAAACGACGCTGGAGGCGATGGGGAAGAAAGTGTTGGGTTCCAGCCGTTCCAAGTCCCATGCCGTCTTGTAACTGAAGTTAACCGCCAGCGTGCGGCCCGGAACGCTATTGCGTCCTCGTCCGACGGCCGCTGCTTGCCAGGCGCCGCTGCGCCATTTAGTGTACTGGCCGGATTGCAAAGCGCTATGGGGCAGCACCATGCCGATGACTCCGCCGTCGGGCAGATAGAGGTCAACACAACGGGCAAAGAAAAGCCCCGCGACATCTTGATTCGCCGCGTTCTTACCGCCCACCCAGATACCGTACAAATTCTTGCTCTGCGTCTCCAGCTCGTGCCGCAGTATGTTGGCAGTCTGGTTGTAGTTAATCCACGGCGGGTTGCTGATAATCAGGTCAACCTTGTTGCGGCTCAACGCCACCGGACGCACCATGTTGCGGGTGTAGTACGCCCAGATGTGGTTTTTCCCTTCCCGGTGCAGCATTTGCATGGTGGCGATGGCCGCTTCCGTCATCGCCCGCTCCGACGGGTCCGTGACGTGGTTGTCGTCCAGGGCCAGCGTCGGGTCATTGTCCCGCTCGATGGCGTCGGCGATGTCCGACATCAGCGCGTCGAACGTTCCGGCCCGCTCCACCAGAGACATGGGGAAGGTCAGCGTCGGGTTGCCCAGGTCGCCCTCCCTGGTTTCAATGGTGACCGTATGCTCGGCGAACAGGTCCCCGGTGCGGTAGCGCAGTTGCAGGGCGTCGCCCAGGTAGACGGGCGCGGATATTTCGGTGTTGTAATCCGCCGCCGCGCTGATCGCTTCCCGCGCCGCCAGCGCCCAGGACGCCCGGGCCAGGTGCACCGCCGCCGGATGCACGTCGATGCCGGCAACCGCCGCCCGCAGCCGGGTGAGGACTTCCTGCGGCTCCAGATTGGACTCCCGCGCCGCCGTCATGAACCGTTCCACCGCCGCTACGATGAAGGTTCCGGAACCGCAGGCCGGGTCCAGGACCCGCTGCGTCAGCGGGTCGTCCACCAGTTCGTTCACCATGGCGTCGGCCAGCCACTTGGGAGTGTAGTATTCGCCAAGCTGCCGCCGTTCGTCGGCCGGGATGACGATTTCGTACAGCGTCGGCGCGATGTCCGCCGGCGGATCATGCCAGTCGAACCGCGCCACCCGGTCGGCCATCTGCCGGATGAACTGCGCGCCGCCAGCGACTTCCGTGGGCCACGCGAAGAAGTCCGACTCCAGGATGCCGCTGAGCCCGGTGGCGTTGCGCAGCCGCCGTCCCAGCAGCAGGTCCGCCGGTTCCTGCGCCGAAACGTCGCGGATGTCGATGCCGAAGGCCGCCTGCACCGCCATACCGATCACCGCGCTCAGGTAGGTGTGGCGGATGAACAGGTCGTCCAGCTCGGCGGGCGCGCTGGCGATTTCGCCCAGGGCGGCGCGGAGCAGGTCTTCCCATAGACGGCGTTTCACCTGCACCGTCTCCTGCTGACCCTCCCTTTCGTACAGTACGCGCAGGGTGGCAAAGTCCTGGTTGGTGAGATGGCTGGCGTCGCCGAACTCTCGCACCAGGTTGTCCTGCGTCGGCGCGACATTGCCGGCCCGTTCCTCAAACACCCGGTCGTGCAGCCATTCGCAGAGCCGCAGGCCGGCCGCCGCCGCTTCCAGCGTCCACATTGGCGGGCTGACCGCGTCCACCTGACCATCTCCGACCCGGCGCAGCAGCCAGCGCCGGCCGTCGGTCAGAACGCCGACGCGGATGCCCCGGCCGTCGGTGAGAGCGTCGGTCAGGTAATCGTCCAGCTGCGTGATGTACTCGGGCGCTATCTGCGCGCCGCTGTACAGGTTGCGCTTGAACTCGAAGAAGGCGTCCCGCGCCACCAGGTCAACCCGTCCCGCGGCGGCCTGGGTTGGTGACTCCTCCTGCGTGACCTCGCCGGCGGTCACCAACCCGCTCTGGATGATGAAGTCCCGGACCGCGCTGCGGATATCCGCCTCGGAGGCGCCCTGTTTATGCCGGCGTAAGATCTCCGCCGCCAGCGGGGCGTAAACATCTACACCCTCCGGCTCAGTAGTTTCGTGCTCTTGACTAGGCAGTGTTGACATTTTCTGTCATTCCGGCGAAAGCCGGAATCCAGTGATTGCAAAATAAGGTCAACGTTTTGCTGGCAGTGACTTTCCTGGGTTCCTGCCCCGTATCAAGCACGGGGTGGCCTTCTTGCGCAGGAATGACGGGATGGTTTTTCAAATGTCAACACAACCCAGTCATTGCCCAATATCATCCCATTCATGAGCGGAGTGTACCAGATTGTCGGGGTTGTCGATGTTGATGGTCCTCATGCGTACCCATTTACCATCCCATTCATCCTGTTTATCCATGTGAATTGTCCCTCTTCGGTAAAATGGGCGCGCATGAGGAACGAAAGCAGTTGCTTATTCCTGTGTGACGTGTTAGCCTGTTTTGCGAAAGATAGAAGGAACCCAAAAAGAGAAGGTACGAAACCCGTAATGTTGGACGCCGACGTCAAGCAAAGGATCATCGAGGAATATCGAGCACACGAGTCGGACACCGGCTCAACCGAGCTCCAGGTCGCCATGCTCACCGAGCGCATTCGGCAGGTGACCGATCATCTACGCACCCATCGCAAGGACGTGCACTCCCGGCGAGGCTTGGTAACAATGGTTTCCAAGCGGCGTCGATTGCTCAATTATCTCAGCCGCGAAGATGTAGGCCGCTATCAGAGCCTCATCGGCCGGCTCGGGTTGCGCCGGTAATCCGGCGTCAAGCGCCGAAACCCGGCACCCGCACACCCTGGTCCAGCCGGCCGGGATAAGAACCCGCCGGCGCTCTCCCACAAACGGCCCCTCCGGTCGCCATCATTGGCGCCCGGATCAAATCGTCCGGGTATTCACCCTCGAACCTGACCTTTCTCCGCCATTAAAGCCGTTACCCAGCAACTGCTCAGCTTTGAGGTATACACCCGCCGCTAAAACCGTCATACCGGCGCAAGAACAGCCGACCCCGTGCCCGACACGGGGTCACACCGCACTCCGATGCGGGGCCGGTATCCACAATATCCTTGCTATGTTCACGATATCTGGCGCACGGACTTTCTGGGTTCCTGCTTTCGCAGGAACGACGTGCTTCCGAGCATACATAGCAGGTTGGTAGCAACAACGATGGAAGAAGAGGTAGAGAGAACAGCTGTTATGACAACTATAGACGTCGCCCAAGAATTGATGAACCCCTTCTCCATTGACGGCGAGATCGGCGGGCATCCCATAACCCTGGAGACCGGTCGCCTGGCCCAGCAGGCCCACGGCGCCGTAACCATCACCTGCGGAGAGACCATCCTGCTGGCCACGGCGGTGATGTCCGACCAGGCCCGCGAGGGGATCGACTTTCTGCCCCTGACCGTGGAATTCGAAGAGCGGCTGTACGCCGTCGGCAAGATCCCCGGCAGCTTCTTCCGGCGCGAGGGCCGCCCCGGCACCGAGGCCATCCTGTCGGCCCGCCTCACCGACCGCAGCATCCGACCGCTGTTCCCCAAGGGGCTGCACAACGAGGTGCAGGTCATCATCACGGTGCTGTCGGTGGACGAAGAGCATCCGCCTGAAACCCTGGGCATGGTCGCCGCCTCAGCCGCGCTCTCCATCAGCCAGATTCCCTTCGAGGGACCCATCGGCGCCTGCCGCGTCACCTGGGACGGCAGCAACTACGCCATCAACCCCAGTTTCCAGCGCAGCAACTCCGCTGACCTCAACATGGTGGTTGCCAGCAACCGCGACGCCATCATGATGGTCGAGTCCGGCTCCGTCGAGGTCTCCGAAGAAGTCATCCTGGAGGGCATCCGGCTGGCCCACGAAAGCAACGTCCAGACCATCGAGATGATCGACCGGCTGGTGGCCGAACGCGGCGCCGACAAGACCGAGGTCCACTTCGACTACTCGGAAACCGAGGAGCGCCAGAAGAAGGTGGACGCCCTGGTCAACGGTCGCATCTCCGAGGTGCTGGAGCGCAACTCCTTCAAGAGCGAGCGCGACTCCAGCCTGGACGCCATCGAGGCGGACGTTGCCGCGCAGTTGGCCGACGACTACTCCGGCGGCGACATCGCCGAGGCCTTCAAGAACCTGGTCAAGAAGGAAGTGCGCGGCCGCATCCTCAACCAGAACGTCCGCCCGGACGGCCGCCAGACCGACGGTATCCGTCCCATCACTTGCAGCGTTGGCGAACTGCCCCGCGCCCACGGCAGCGGCCTGTTCACCCGGGGACAGACCCAGGTGCTCTCGATAGCCACCCTGGCCTCGCTATCCATGAAGCAGACCCTGGACACCGTGGGGCCGGAGAACACCAAGCAGTTCATGCACCACTACAACTTCCCGCCCTACAGCGTCGGCGAGGCCCGGCGCGTGGGTTCCCCCGGCCGGCGTGAAATCGGCCACGGCGCCCTCGCCGAGCGGGCGATCCTGGCGGCCATGCCCTCCGAGGAGGACTTCCCCTACACCGTGCGCGTGGTCAGCGAGGTGCTGGCTTCCAACGGCTCCACCTCCATGGGCAGCGTCTGCGGCTCGTCCATGGCCCTCATGGACGCCGGCGTTCCGTTGCGGGCTCCCGTGGCCGGCATCGCCATGGGCCTGATCACCGACGCCGACGCCGACAGCGACCGCTACGCCATCCTCAGCGACATCCAGGGTATCGAGGACTTCCTCGGCGACATGGACTTCAAAGTCGCCGGCACCGAAAAGGGCATCAACGCCTTGCAGATGGACGTCAAGATCGACGGCCTGACCCAGGAACTCCTGAGCGAGGCCCTCGAACAGGCTCGCGTCGGCCGCCTGCACATCCTGGACCGCATGTCCGAAGCCATCACCGAGCCGCGGGCCCAGATGAGCCGGTACGCTCCCAAGCTGGTCAAGATGCAGATCCCCGTCGAGAAGATCGGCGCCCTCATCGGTCCCGGCGGGCGCGTAATCCGCGGCATCCAGGAGGAAACCGGTTGCGGCATCGACGTCTCCGACGACGGCGGTGTCGTCATATCTTCCAACGACCAGACCATGATCGAGCTGGCCCGCAGCCGCGTCGACGGCTTGACCCGTGACCCCGAGGTGGGTGACATCATCACCGGCAAGATCACCCGGACCACCAACTTCGGCGTCTTCGTGGAGTTGACCCCCGGCGGCAAGGACGGCCTGGTGCGCAACGAAGACCTGGGCGACCTGGCCTACGAGAACGTGGACATCGGCCAGGAAATCACCGTGATGATCCACGAGATCGACCACATGGGCCGCATCAACCTGTCGCGGCGCGCCCTGATGGGCGACACCGAGCCACCGGCTCCCCGGCCTGAACGGGGAGGGTTCGACGACCGAGGAGATCGTGATCGCGGCGACCGCGACCGCGGACCGCGCGGCGGCTTCGGTGGAGACCGCGGCGGACGCGGTGGCTACGGCGGTGGCGGTGGAGATCGTGGCGGACGCGGCGGCTACGGCGGAGACCGCGGCGGACGCGGTGGCTACGGCGGCGGTGGTGGAGATCGTGGCGGACGCGGCGGCTACGGCGGCGGTGGCCGTGGCGGCGATCGTTCCGGACCGGGACGTGGTGGTCCCGGTGGCGACCGTGGCGGACGCGGCGGTGGCTACGGTGGCGGAGACCGCGATCGCAGCGGCCCCAGCCGCGGCCGAGAACGCGGGAGCATGCTGGGCAGTGAACCCGGCGACCGCGGGCAGGGACCGCGCCGCTACCCCGGGCGCCCGCAAGGCGGAAGCCGCAATCCGTCCGACCGCCGGTTCCTCGGCGGCGGTGGAGCGCGCCGCTAGTCCGAGCAGCCGGATAATCCGACACAACAGGGGCAGGTTTCGTACCTGCCCCTCATCTTGTATCGCGGGGATGGGCGCTGCTGAGCCGCGCAGTCGCTGACGGCTCAGCGACCCGCTCAACGGCTATGTTATCCTGTAATTGTCACTGTATGATGCCGGCGCAATGCGCTCTGCGGTTACGAGGGATTGGGAGGCGATGATATGCCCGTAATTACCATCAACGGCCCTATCGGTGCTGGATCCATCGCCGTCGGGCAACAGGTTGCCCATGACCTGCATCTCAACTACGTGGACCGCATGGTCTTCGCCGAGGCCGCTCGCATCATCGGCTCCCCGGTATCCAACCTGATCGCCAAGGAACAACGGGTGGAGCGGTTCGGCGACCGGGTCACGGCCCTGCTGGGTCGGGTCCTGGAACGGGCTGCCGTTTCGGGTGACTATGACCTCGGAGTCGGCATCGAGACCCTGCCGGAGACTTACCATGAGCTGGCCGGCGAACCCTCTTCGCGGATGCAGCGCGTAAACGACCAGGTCTTCATCGACACCACCCGCGAAGTCGTGCGCAACCTGGCGCAGGCGGGTCACGTGGTGATCATCGGCCGCGGCGCCAACATCATTCTCGGCGACACGCCGGGGGTGCTGCACGTGGGCATGTTGGCTCCCATGTCACGACGCGTGGAAACCATCATGGAACGCGAGCACCTCAACGAAACGGAAGCCCGTTCCTACCTGGAGGGCCTTGAAGAGGCGCGAGTCAAGTTTTTCCAGAAGTTCTTCAAGGTGTCGCCCCTCGACCCGACCCTGTACCACATGATGCTGGACATGGGCCACATGAGCGACGCCACCGCCGCCAAAATCATTGCCCACGCCGCCGGCGACCTGGAGCACTGAACTACGCTGACAATGCCGGCCGCTGATTGGCCGGCCCAACGCCAAGGAGGATACACCGATATGTTCATCAGGATGGTCTGGGGCAAGCTTCGCGCGGGTTCCTGGGAAGAATTCGAGCGGCACTACCACGAGCGTGTTGCCACCGGCGCGCCCCCCAAGGGATTGAAAGAGCGGCAATTGATCCGCAGCACCGAGGACCCGGACGAAGGCATCAGCGTCAGCGTCTGGGACACGCTGGGCGACCTGCGCGACTACGAGACCAGCGAGTTCCGCGCCAACATCGCCCGCGAGGTCGAACACCTCTACCGGGGCGAGTACTGGGTGAAGCACTTCGAGGTTGCGTCCACCGACTGACGCGGTATCGCACGCTGTGCGCACAAGACGGCCCCGCTCCGTTTAGAGCGGGGCCTCGCTTTGTGGCCGCCGTGCGGGATATGGCTAGCGGCTGGCGCTGGCTCCGGACAAGCGACCAATTCCGGCCCGGGAACAGTCCTCGTCCTCCTGGGCCGTGCCGCCGCTGCCGCCAACCGCCCCGATCAGTTCCCCGTTCATGTAGATGGGCAGCGCGCCCTGTCCCGGCACGAACTCGCCGCGTTCCACTTCCATCACCGCCCGCATGATGGGCGTGGTGGAACGCTCGGTAAGGTCGCCGCTGGGCTCGCCGAAGCAGGCCGAGGCCCGAGCCTTGCCACGGGACACGTAGGGCGTCCGCCACGCGGAACCGTCCATCTTGCACATCGTGATCAGGTCGCCGCGAGCGTCCACCACCGAGAAGCTGAACGCTTTGCCGAGTTCCAGGGCAGCGGCTTTCGCGCCGGCCAATACCGCTTCCGCCTGGTCGAGGGTGATGTTAGGCATGATCGTAATCTCCTTGTGAGCGAATCGTGTTGTGCTGAACTGTCCGGCAGCGAGCCATCGCTAGCCGTCCTGTGCATCGCCATTTTCGAGCAGCGGAGGGGGTTCGTCAAAGGGTTCGTTGCGTGCGGCGGCCGCCAGCCGGCGCTGGTTCCACTCGCTGACCAACCGGCGGAGCTCGGCCTTAGCTTGCTCCCGGCCTTGCTCCCGGCCTTGCTCCCGGCCCTCCGCCAGACCTTGTTCACGGCCTTCCGCCAGACCTTGCTCCCGGCCCTCCGCTCTCTGTCTTTCCTGCAGCGGCCGGACGTACTTGTTCATCAGGTAATCGTAAGTGACCATGAGACGTTGAATAACCTCCATCAGGGTGAACGTAGAGGGAATTCCCAATGCAGTGACGGCAGGAATATGCGCCATCGCCGCTTCCAGCACCTCTCCCCTGCTGTAGTTCGGGTGGAGCCAATTGAGAAACTCCACAACCCCGTACATCGCCAGGAACCATTGTACCCAATACAGTGCGATGTAGGGCAACCTCCAGCGCGGCGGAATAGCCCAAATGGATTCTCTGCTTTGACCCGTCCTCGGTCCGGGTCCGACGCGGCGGTCAGGTTGTGTTATGGTTCCACTCCACACGCCCCGGTTGAGTGAATTCAACGGGCTGCGCTATTATAGCAGCGCAGCCGGCAAAACCACCGCGCTAAGTGGGCACCCGCCGGTTCACGGAACACGCTCCACCATGTTCGGTTTCTTCGACTCGTTCAAGAAGGGCTGCGGATGCGCTCTTGGCGTGGTTGCCGGCCTCGTCATCGCGGGCGCAATTCTCACGTTTGTGTCAATGAGTTGCGAGATCACCGGCTTTTAGATTTGCCATCCCAGTCGCTAGCCGAGGAGTCGCTCATGCAGTTCGGATTCTACCTACCCAACCACGGTCCCAACGCTCAGCCCGGTCCGCTGGCCCAGATCGCCCAGACCGGCGACCGTCTCGGGTTCTACTGCATGGTGGCCGGCGACCACGTGCTGGTGCCCAGCCAGATCAACTCGCCCTATCCGTATACCGTGGGCGGCGAGTTTCCCACCGGCGAAAGCGGGGAGTATTTTGAGCAACTGACCTTGCTCACCTTCCTGGCCGGCGTCACCGAAAACATCCGCATGGTTCCCAGCGTGATGATCGTCCCTTATCGCCCGCCGATCCTGGCCGCCAAGATCCTCGCCACCCTGGACGTGCTGTCCCGCGGTCGCCTGATCCTGGGCGTCGGCGTGGGCTGGATGGAGGAGGAGTTCGAGGCGCTGGACACGCCGCCATTCGCCGAGCGGGGCGCGGTGACCGACGAGTACCTGCGCGCCTACAAGGAGCTGTGGACCAGCCCCAACCCCGAATTTGACGGCAAGTACGTCCAGTTCTCGGGCATCCAGTTCCTGCCCAAGCCTGTCCAGAAGCCTCATCCGCCCATCTGGGTCGGCGGTCAGAGCCGCCCCGCCATCCGCCGCGCCGCCACCATTGGCGACGGCTGGCATCCGGTGGGCACCATACCCGCAGCGACCCTGGAGCCGGAGGAGCTGGCCGGAGACCTGGTGACCCTCAATCGCTTCGCGGAGCAGGCCGGCCGCGACCCCGCCGAGATACAGGTGTCGATGAAGGCCCCGCTATACGATCCGCAGACCATTCAGTCCGGCCCGCGCCGCCGGTTCTCCGGTTCCACCGACGCCATCCTGGAGGACGTGCATACCTACTCCGAAGTGGGCGTCTCTCACATCATTTTTGACATCCGCGGCAGCGACCTCAACCAGGCCCTGGAGCGATTGGATTGGTTCGCGGGCGATGTGATGCGGCAAGTTGGCTGACCCGTCCCAAGCAGGGGCAAACCGCCCCTATGCTATAATCCCAACACTTGACGGTCTGCGCCTGCGCCGCAGTTCCATCGTAGCCTCCACTTCAAGATAGCTGCTTTTCGCGAGGAGGAATACAGCCTTGACTTCCCTCAACGACCGTTTTGAAGCCGGCCGTGATATGCGCCGACAGATGTCCGGCGGTGATGTCACCCACTATGCCTTGCCCGGCGTCGATCAACTGGCCCCCGACCTCAAGCGCATCATTGATGAGGCCCTTTTCGGCACCATCTGGAGCCGCCCAGGGCTGGACCTCAAGCAGCGCTGCATCGCCACCATATCCGCCCTGATGACCCAGGGAGAGATGAACCTGATGCGCCGCCACATCGTGCGCGCCTTGAACGTCGGCCTCACCCCGCAGCAAATAGTCGAGGTTTTCGTCCAGTCCACCTTTTACATCGGAGTCCCGGCCGTTGAATCAGCATTGCGGCTCACCAAGGACATCTACGAAGAACTGGGCCTAGAGTGCGAGCCGTCCCTGGAATACGACGTCAATCAGCATCCCGACCAGTTGTACGCCCTTGGCCAGGAATTGCACCGGCATCACATGGGCAATACCCCGACCGGTTTCGAAGCGGATTCGCCGGAGGGACAGCTGGAGCGGATCGTAGACGAGTACAACTGGGGCGCGATTTACAGCCGCTCGTTGCTGAACGACAAAGAGCGAGCCATCGTCTCGCTGTCGGCGCTCACCAGCATGGGCGTGTACGACAACCAGATGCGACGCCGCATTCGTGGCGCGATCGGTGTCGGAATGACCCCCACAGAGCTGATGGAAATCTTCATCCACCTGTCCATGTACGGGGGCTACATCAACGCGCGCACCGCCATGCGCATTGCCCGCTCCGTATTCAACGAGCTCGAAATCGAGTAGCGCCGGCCGCGCGCCGAGCGACGATCAGCATCGATAGCGCGGGGCAGCAAACCTCGCGCTCATCGGTTGGGACGAATCCGGCACCAGACGGCACGGAGGTCAGCAGGAACGCGATGAAACTGCGCTTGGACGACGGCTGCGAGCTGTTTTACACCATCGACGACTTCACGGACCCGTGGACGGAGCCGGAAACCGTGGTGATGCACCACGGCATGGCTAAGAACCACAAGCTCTGGTTCGGCTGGGTTCCCATCGTGGCGCGACACTATCGCGTGATCCGGTTCGACATGCGGGGCATGGGCCAATCCGACGTGCCCGAGCCCGGATACCCGTGGTCGGTGGACAACTTCGCCAGGGATCTGGCGGAGTTTGCCGACAAGCTGGGCCTGGACAAGTTCCACCTCATCGGCGAAACCGTGGGCGGCAGCATCTCCATGCGCTACGCCACCATGCACCAGGATCGACTGCTCTCCCTGACCGCCTGCACCTCGCCCACCAGCTTCAACGACGCCCATCATGCCGAATCAGCAGTCCAAATCGAAAACGAGGGTATCGGCGCCTGGGTCGAGAGCAGCATCGGACGCCGCCTGGACCCGCAAATCGTGGATCCGGCCTACACCCGCTGGTATGCCGAGCAAATGAAGGCGACCACGCCCCACGTGGTTGCGGGTTTTCAGGCCCAGGCATCCGGCGATCTGCGGCCAATGCTGAAGGACGTGCAGACTCCGGTTCTGATCATCGCCGCCGCCGCCCTGCGCGAGGAGGTGCTCGGCGATTTCCGCGCCGCCGCTGACGTGTTCCCCAACGGGCGCGCGGTGGTATTCCCGGGGGTGTCCGGCTTCGTCCAACACATCCTGCCTGTGCCCTGCGCCCGGGTCTGGCTGGACTTCGCGCGCAGCCTCGCATAAAGACACTGCCCCATGGCTAACCGCGCCAGATCGGGGTCTGGTGACATCGCGGGCGGTGAGGCGTCACGGAGGAGAAGAAGAGCGCACGCTAACGCGCGCCGTCGCGTCCGCGAACGAAGGGCGCGCCATGCGACCGGGTTCCTGGACCGCCTGCTTTCCCGTGGCGAGTTGCAGTTGATGCCCCGGCGGATCAGCCGTCGCTTCCATCTGCCTCTGTTCATCGAGCTGTACAATGTACAGTTCTTCCGGCTCAAAACCCGCTACCTGTGGCAATCGGCCCTGGCAGCGGTGGTGATGCTCGTCGTCATGCTCATGGTGGATTCCGTGGCCGACGCGGTCCTGGCCGCCGGTTTGGGCTCCAGCGCGGTGATCGTGTTCGTGCACCCCAACTCCAGCAGCGCGGCGCTGCGGCACCTGGTGGGAGGACACGTCCTCGGCCTGACCGTGGGCGCGCTGACGTCCTTTGCGTTGTTCCATGCCGGCTGGGTTCCGGTGCCCGAAAGCGCGCATCACTGGGCCACCCACGTTGCCGCTGCCATGACACTGGGCGTGGTGATCCTGCTTATGTCGATTACGGACACCGAGCACCCGCCGGCCGCGGCGACCGGCTTGGGTTTCGCCCTGCAAAGCCTGGAATTTACGCTGGTAATGCTGTTCATCGCCGCCGTCCTGACGCTGGCCGCCGGCAAAGTCATCTTCCGCGCCTACATCCGCGACCTGGACTGACGTCCGCCGCTGGAACGCCGCCCTGCGGGTCGCAAGGTGTGGCTGTGCTACCATGTCTGACAACCCATTCCCGTCCGGTTTGCGAGGCCGACTATGGATACGTTCAAGACCACCGCCAAAATCGCCAAAGGCGGCGTCCTGGCGCTGCACAACCTTCCTTTTACAGAAGGTATGGAGGTTGACGTCACCGTAACGAAAATTGATATTGGGACAGACTTGTCGGAACTGCCACCACATCCCAACCGGGGAACCGTTCTGCGGTACGACCGTCCGTTTGATCCGGTCATCACTGATGAAGAGTTGGATTTAGTGCTTGAATCATGGGACAGATTGGAGCGTGATCTGCAAGCGCGTGGATCGGCCATCAAAGATCAGGAACAGCCATGATTATCTTGGACACCCATGCCTGGATCTGGTGGGAAAGCGGAAATCCGACTGCAATTACCGTTTCGCAACAAGAGGCCATAAGACGAGAACTGCGTCCGGGCGGCGCGATTGGAATCAGTGCCATAACCTGCTGGGAAATCGCTATGTTGGTAGAAGGGCGACGTCTTGATCTGCACGGACGCGACGCGTTGTCGTGGATCCGCGCCAGCCTTACTTATCCCAATGTCCAGCTCATCCCAATTACTCCCGAAATCGCCGTCCGCGCTTACAGCCTCCCGGAACCTTTCCACCGTGATCCCGCCGACCGCATCTTGGTTGCAACCGCTCTGGAGTACTCCTGCCCGCTGGTCACCTCGGACGGTCGCATCCTAGATTATCCTCACGTCAACACTATCGGATGAAAGGAACGCCCCATGCTCGACTCCCTCTCCCGCCAGCTTGCCCGCTGGGCCGTCAACCTGGACGCCGCCGACCTACCGCTGGCCGTGGTCGACAAGATGCAGACCTCCCTGCTCCACGCCACCGTGGTGGCCATCATCGGCGCCGAAACCCACCACGGCAAGGCCGCGGTGGACCTGGCCCTGGCCGAAGAAGCATCAGCCCACGGCGCGAGCATCCTGGCCTCGTCAGGCCGCGCCACCCGCTGCGGCGCAGCCTTCGCCAACAGCAAGCTGATGCATGCCACCAATCAGGCGGATTCCTACCGGATGCTGACCCACCCCGGCCCGTGCGTCATTCCCGCTGCCCTGGCCTCCGCGCAACTGGGCGGCGCCACCGGGGCCCAGCTCATCACCGCCATGGCCGCCGCGTATGAAGTGGAGTCACGCATCGCCGGCGACTTCATCGCCTCCACTCAGGCCCGCGGCTTTCGCTCCAGCCCCGTCTATGGGACCCTCGGAGCCGCAGTGGCTACAGGCAAGTTGCTTGGGCTCACCGAAGACCAGATGGTCACCGCCATTGCCCTGGCCTGCACGTTCACGGCCGGAACCAACGAGGGGCCACGCTCCGGCGGACGCGAGATGATGTTCCACGAGCCCCAGTCCACGCGCAGCGGCATCATGGCCGCCCTGCTGGCCCGCGAGGACGTCCGAGGATCCGAAGAGGCCCTGGAAGGCCCGGCCGGTTTCTACAACGCCTTCACGGGCAACAACCGGGGCGAGCTCTCCTACGTGTTCACTGGCCCGCAGCAGGTGTCCTTTGAGCCAGTGACGGAAGGGCTGGGAACCCGCTGGGAACTGCTCCACACCGTGCTCAAAATGTACCCCACGGCCGGCTACAACTGCCCAGTGATCGACCTGATGACGGACATCCGGCGCTCCCACCAACTGGCTATCGACGAGATCGAGCGCATCACCATCGACATGAACTGGCTGGAGACCCTATACCCGTCGCCGGCCTTCCCTAATCCGTCCCGCGGTCAGGCCGTTGTGGGCAGCACCCACTACTTCGCCGCTTATGTCGCCGTGAACGGAAGCTATCCGCCGCTCCGCACCCGCATCGATCCCGGCGACGATGCCGGCGCCGCATCCGCCGAAAACCACGACGCAGTGCTGACCCTGATGCACAAGGTCCAGACCGTGGGACACAAGGACCGGCCGGCCTTTGCCCCGCGCATTACCATCGACATGGCCGGTGGAAACGTGTACCGGGGCGAGTACCAGGGCAACGAGCTGGAATGGGGCCTGGACACTGAGGCGGAACGCCTTCAACCGCTGTTCCCGCAGATCAACTGGGCCGCTGACAAGCTGGAAGCCACGGTTGCGGCAGTGCGGGATATGCCAGCCTCCGCGGACGTTGGACAACTGCTCGCCGCCGCTACGCCGTGATCAGCCGGATCCGGCAACGCAGCGTCGATGCGCTGGGCATCTGGCGAACGCCGCTGTTGTACGGCGCGGTCACTGCCGTCGTTTTCTGGTGCGTCTGGTACTTTACCAAAATCCCCTGCACACCCCATAATGCGACTACTGGTCTGTGCAACCCTGGTCTGCTTGCCCGGTTCATCAACGCCGAAATCCTGGCTCTGGCCGTGGGCGCCGGCATCGCCGTCGGCAGCGTCAAAGGAGGCTACGATTACTATATGTTGAAAAATATGATCAACCAGGAACGGGAAGCCCGCCTGAAGACGGAGCAGGAATTGCGTGAGCTTATCGTAGACCTACGCAACGAACTGCGCGAAGAGCGCCAACGTGCCACGGAAGAACGCCAACGCTTCGCGGAACAGCAAAATCAGCTCGTTGCCATGCAGCAGGCCATGCTGGATACCATCGTTCGCTTGGCCGAACGGCGAAATGGCAACGGCAATCACGCCTCCGACTAGCTGAGCGACTTACCCGAAATCAGGAGTGAAACATGCTGCCAGGACTGGAAGGCAGGGCCGCGCTGGTTACAGGCGGGAGCAAGGGCATCGGCAAAGCCATCGCCTACGCGCTGGCCCGGGACGGATGCGCCGTTGCTATCTGCGCACGAGGGGAAGATGATCTGCGGGCCGCTGCCGCCGAAATCGGCGACGCCACCGGTGCGCGCATTATACCCATCCGCGCCGACATGACCGTGCCCGACGACATCGTCAACTTGGTAAGTGAGACCGTGAACGGGCTGGGCCGCCTCGATATCCTGGTCAACAACGCGGTGAACAGCACCAGCGACCGCGCCAGCCAGATCCCCGACGATGTGATCCTGAACCACATCACCACCAAGGTGATGGGCTACATCCGCTGCGCGCGGGAGTGCGTGCCGCACATGATCGCGTCCGGAGGTGGGCGCATCATCAATATCGGCGGCATGGCAGCCAGAAACTCCAGTCCGACCAATCCGGGATCGGGCGTCACGAACTCGGCCATGTCCAACTACTCCAAGGCCCTGTCCGACGACGTAGCAGCGGATGGGATCCTGGTCAACTGCATCCACCCGGGCAGCACCCGGACGGAGCGTTACATGGGGCTGGTCGCTGAGCGCGCCGCCCGGAACAACACCACATCCCAAGCAGAGCTGGAAGAATCAGTCGCCGAGATCCCCATTGGACGGATGATCGAACCGGATGACATCGCCAACCTTACCGCCTTCTTGTGCTCGGATCTGGCATCCGCCATCACCGGCCAGACCATAGCGGTAGACGGCGGGGCCGGGCGAGGCGTCCACTTCTGACCATCCTAGGGCCTGCTGACGAATTCCGTCATTCCGGCTTTCGCCGGAATCCAGAGCGTGCAAAGTGAGACCGACGTTCCCCTGACCGAGGCTTTTCTGGGTTCCTGCTTTCGCAGGAACGACGATTTTACGGAGGAATGACGGTATCGATGGGCCATCAGTTCATGCCCAATTCACGGAGCGCGTTGGCGAAGTTAGAGTCCAGAATGTAGGCGTCTTCCGTCCGGTCGTAAATCAGCGGTCGGGGCAGGTCCACGTTTCCCCGACGGCGCTTAAGCCGATTCAGGCTGTGCCCCTGGCTCGACAGCGAACCCGACAGTTCGCGCTGTGTAAGCCGCAGAGTGTGCATCAACTGGGCGCGCTTCTGGGTATGATTGGGGGACCGGGAGACCCGCAACATGGCCTGCCGCGCCGTGTCCGACAGGTTCCGCCAGAACGTTGTGACGTAACTTGCGTTCCAGACAGCCCCTGGCGTCTCCGCCGTCGTTTCGGTGGGATCTCCCTCTTCTGCTCCAACTTCGGGCAATACGGCAACGGCGGTCGCTTCACCGGCCGTTTCGACCGCTTCCCCGGTCGGGGCGACCGCTGTCAAGTCGATAGCCCCGCCGGCCATTCCTCTCAGCGTCGCCACCACTTCCTCCACGTCACCCTCAATCGTTATTGTGACATTGGCCAAAGCTTTGCTCCTAGTTGCCTGAATTTTACGCTGTGTCACCAGTGTTCTGCTTAATCTAACATAAATATTGCTCAATACACCATACCATTCAATAACCGAATTAATTTCACGGATCAATCGCCGCCAATAACGCGGTTTCCAATACCTGCGGCGGTACATATTGCTCAAACCGATCAGTGATCCGGCCATCGCTGCCCACGACGAACGTCCAGGGCTCAGACACCAGGCCCCATTCGCCTACTGCGGGAACCAGCTCGCGGGCCGGGTCCGCGGCGTCGATCCGGTGTGGGTCCCGGTACACCTCAACGTGAACGAAATTAGCCTGGCCTTGATAGCTCTCGGCCAGGACCGAAAGGTCCGACACTTGCGGCCCGCACGTTGCCGTCACGCAAAAGGCCGGCGTGGCGAAGGTGATCACCGCCGGCTTCCCGTCCCTGACCGCCTGCGCCACCGATAGCCTGTACAGCGCCGGATCCGGTTCGGGGCTGCTGCTGATGGTTCGAAGGTCCGTGACCGTGGTCACCGTCGGCGTGTCGGACAGTGGCGCCGTGTCGCCGATGAACGGCGCCCGATGCGTCGGAGCCACGGACACCACCGAGCCGATAGTCAGCGATTCTGCCGCTTCCGAAGGCGACTGGGCATAGTCGAACGTGGCGTGCAACTCCCAAATTCCCATCGTGTCGCCGGTGGCGGTTCCGGCCTGGTCAAAGGACACGTTGGCGATGAATACTCCCCGACGACCCTCCGGCGGCCAGGGCAAAAATTCCGCTTCGGTTCGGTGTCGCACCTGGCCCGTTGCGGCTCCCGGCTCGTAATACACCGCGCGCAGCGCCACGGCGTCTGGGCGAACCGGCATGTACTCCCGGTCCACCAATCCGAAGGACACGCGGTTATCTCCCACGGCGAGGTCGCTGTTGCTTACGACCAGGCTCACCGGAGGGCCCCCGGGCGGCTGTGACAACGGGTCGCTCGCTGACGGCGCAGCCGTACAGGCCAGAACCGCCAGTATGCAGATTAGCCAATTTGGTATGAACAGTCGTGCCATACTAAACAGCGTACTCTATAATCACTGCCAGTCAAAATCCTGCTCATATGGTCCATTGATGCAAAACTTTCCCATTGCGAGGCAAAAATGCGTTTCGGCTCCTTCGTATTTCCCGTCAGCCATCATCCCGAGAAGGATTCAGCGGTCATCGACAGCACCCTGGACGAGATCGTTCTGGCAGAAAAGATCGGCATGCACTCGGTCTGGCTAACCGAGCACCATTTCGACGGCGCCGCCGCCCACGCGGACCCGCTGGTGCTGGGCGCCGCCGTGGCCTCCCGGGCCTCCCAGCTCAAGATCGGATTCGCCGTTGTCGAACTGGCTTTCCATCATCCGGTTCGCCTGGCGGTGCAGACGTCCCTGCTGGACAACCTGAGCCACGGCCGGCTCATTGTCGGCACGGGTCGCGGGTCTGCCTACAACCATTACGAGTACATCGGGTTCGGCATCACCATGGAAGACGGCCTGGCGCGCCTGGACGAAGCCGAAGAGCTGCTGGTCAAGGCTTGGACCGGCGAGCCCCTGAACCACGAAGGCGCCCACTGGGACGTGGAATTCCCGCTGTTGAGGCCCCGTCCTTATCAGCAACCCCACCCGCCGCTGATCCGCGCCTGCATCAGCGAGGCGTCCACGATTCGGATGGCAGAGATCGGCCGCCCGGTGATGATCGGCATCCAGACACTGCCCAACTTACAGTCACGTCTGGAGCGCTACCGGGCCACCATGCTGGATTCGGGCTTCACCGAAGAGGAGACCGAGGCCACGGTGGACCAGTGCTGGGCATCCCGCGACCTCTTTGTCGCCGACAGCTACGACGAGGCTCACGAGATCGCGGCCGCCGGCTTCGAACGTGAGCGCACTCACTTCCGTCAGGCCCGCGAACTCTACAACCCGGGCGGGTTTCCGCCTCCCGATCCCAACCGACCAATCCCCGCCGGCGAGAGCCTGGAACACTCTTTCATCATGGGCACGCCGTCCCAAGTGGCGGAGCAGGTCGCAGCCATGCGGGACATCGGCGTGCGCAACCTGATGCTCAAGCTGAACGTCGGGGAAATGGACACCCACAAGGTGCAGAAATCCATGCGACTATTCGGCGAGAAAGTCATGCCGCACTTCGTGTCGGATTAGCCAGGCAGGATATCGCTGACCGCCAGGGCGATGTCGGGAAAGCAGGCGGGGGAGATCGTGTCGCCGGGGCGGAAGGTGCGCATTTGGGTATATCTCCCGCCGGCGGGTTCTGTGTGGACTTCGATGACTCGCTCGGGCAGGATGGCAAGCCAGATTTCGGGAATGCCGGCCCAAGCGTACCGAGGTAGCTTCTCGTTGCGGTCATAGTCCGCATCCACTGCACTGTCAGATACCTCAATTACCAACAGCGCGTCTGCTGGGTCAGGAGTCTTCGATGCGTAAAAATCCTTGCGCTCTTGCAGCAGGGCCAAGTCGGATTCCGGCGCATTATACTCGTCCAAAGCCACCGTCGCGCGCACGCTGGAAATGGCGCGCCTTTCGAGCGCCGGTATCAGGAACGTATTCAGTTTGGTCACAGTGGAGTAAAAGCGACTGTTGAGGACGGGTTGCGGATCGACTATCACGCCGTCCAGCAAATCTACCCGTTCTTCTTTTTTCAGGATGCCCGCCTCTGCCATGGCGTAATATTCGTCCACCGTGAACCGGCGCAGCGGGAGTTGAACGACACTGGCGGCCGGCGGTGGTTTGGGCTGTGTCGTCATGGCCCCGTCCTCTCTCTAGCCGGGCAAGATCTCGCTCACCGGCAGGGCAATGTCCGGGAAGCAGCCGGGGGAAATGGCGTCGCCGGGACGGAAGGTGCGCATTTGGGTATATCTCCCGCCGGCGGGTTCTGTGTGGACTTCGATAACTTGCTCGGGCAGGATGGCAAGCCAGACTTCGGGAATGCCGGCCTCAGCGTATCGGGGCAGCTTTACGTTGCGGTCGTAGCACGCCGAACTGTCCGACACTTCAATCAGCAGCAGTATGTCTTGCGGCCCCACGCGCTGCGAGACGTAAAAGTCCTCCCGCTCCCGCAGCAGAACCAGGTCCGGCTGCGGCATGGAGCGGTCGTTCAGCGCTATCGACCCCTGAGTCCGCACAATGCCTCGGGTTCCAACGGAGATGACCAGGTTGCGGTTGGACTTGTCCACGCTGGCGTTGTGCGGATTTCCGATGGGCGGCATAGTGATAACCACTCCGTCAATCAGCTCGACGCGCTCTTCCGGGCCAAGTATCCCCGCCTCGGCCATGGCAAAGTAGTCGTCGATGGTGAAGAGGCGCGGCTGGGGCTGGTCCCCCGCTCCCGGGCCGGTCTCCGATTTGGCACGGAGCTTGGTCTGCGTCGTCATAACCACGTCCTCTCTCTAGCCGGGCAAGATCTCGCTCACCAGCAGGGCAATATCTGGAAAGCAGCCTGGAGTGATCGTGTCGCCGGAGACAAAAATGCGCGTATGGGTGTACCTGCCACCCGACGGTTCGGAGTGCGCTTCGATGACACCCTCGGGCAGGACGGTTATCCAAACCTCGGCAATGCCAGCCTGGGCGTACCGGGGCAGCTTTTCGTTCCGGTCGTAGTCAACCGAACTGTCGGCTACTTCGATGAGCAGCAACACGTCCTCGGGAGTCGGCGGCGTTGACCGATAATAGTCCGCCCGCCGGCGCAGCAGCATCACATCAGGATAAAGCCTGGAACGTTCATCCAATGCCAGCGGCCCCTGCACCCGCAGCAGCGTTCCCTGATCAACTCCCGATGGCAACATCTCGGTGTACATGTCAACCGTACCCGCATGAGGGTCGCCAATCGGGGCCATCTCAATTATCACTCCATCCAGAAGTTCTAGTCTGTCACTTGAAGTGAGGATCCCCACTTCTGCCAATGCCAGAAACTCTGCCGGCGTGAACCGCCGCAGCGGGAGTTGAACGACATCGGCGGCCGGCGGCGGTTTGGTCTGCGTCGTCATGGCCCCGTCCTCTCCTCGCCGGGCAGGATTTCGTCCACGGACAGGGCGATATCAGGGAAGCAGGCGGGGGAGATGGTGTCGCCAGGGGTGTAGATGCGGTTGCGGGTGTACCTGCCGGCGACGGGCTCGGCGTGGGTCTCGATGATCCGTTCCGGCAAGACGGTTATCCAGACCTCTGGGATCCCGGCCTGGGCATATCTCGGCAATTTCTGGTGGCGGTCGTAGTCTACGGAACTGTCGGCCACTTCAATCAGCAGCAGCACGTCCTCGGGTACCGCAGCCTGGTAACGATAGAAATCCTGACGCGCCCTCAGCAACACCAAATCCGGTTCGGGCATACTGCGCTCGGCCAACAATATCGAGCCTTGAACCCGGACAATAGCCCGATCGCCCACCCCACGGGCCAGCGACATCGTGTACAGATCAGTTGTACCGAGATGGTTGTTTCCGATCGGAGCCATTTCGACTATCACCCCGTCAATCAACTCAACCCGCTCTTCTCGCTTCAGGATGCCCGCTTCAGCCATGGCAAAGTATTCATCCACGGTGAAGCGGCGCAACGGGAGTTGAGACACATCCGCGGGATGCGCTGGCGGCTTGGTCTGTGTCGTAACCATGGGGTGGTACCTCATCTGCCGGTGACATTGCTACAGCGCGCGCACCATGGCGTCCAGGCTCTCCAGGGCCCTGCTGATGTTCTCCTGGCTGTTGGCGTAGGAGATGCGCACGTAGCCCTCGCCGAACTCACCGAAGGCCGAGCCGGACAGCAGCGCGACCCCGGCCTCCTGCATCGCCCGTTCCTCGAACTCGGCGCTGGTCAACCCGGTGTCCTTGATGCTGGGAAAGGCGTAGAACGCGCCTTCCGGTTCAGGGCAGTTGATGCCGGGGATGGACTGCAACCCGTCGGCGATCAACCGGCGACGGCGCGCGAACTCGGCGGCCATCTCCTGCACGGCGTCCTGCGGGCCGTCCAGCGCGGCCACGCCGGCCATCTGGCTGAACGACGCGGCGCAGGACACGCTGTTGGTGGCCAGACGGGAAACGTGGGGGACCAATTCCTCAGGCATGATCCCGTAGCCCAGCCGCCAGCCGGTCATGGCGTAGCTCTTGGAAAAGCCGTCCAGGATGATCGTGCGGTCGGCCATGCCCGGCAGCGCGGCGATGCTGTGGTGCTCGCCGGAGTACAGGATGTCCTTGTAGATCTCGTCGGACATCACGTACATGTCCGGATGGGTGCGCACCACGTCGGCGATGGTCTCCAGTTCCTCCAGGGTGAAGGCGGACCCGCAGGGGTTCTCCGGCGAGTTGATGATGAGCAGCCGCGTGCGCTCGTTGACCATGTCGGGCAGGCGGCTCAGGTCGGGATGGTACGCCTTGTCTTCCAGCAGTTGCATCGGCACTGCCGTGGCCCCGCTGAACTCGATCATGGACTCGTAGATGGGGAACCCGGGGTTGGGATAAATGACCTCCGCGCCGGCCTCGGCGATGGCCAGCAGCACGTAGAACATTATGGGCTTGGCGCCCGGCGTGACCACCACTTGCTCCCAGTCGGTGTCGATGCCGCGCACCTCCCGGCTGTTGCGGGCCACGGCCTGGCGCAGTTCCGGCAGCCCCGGCGTGGGGCCGTAGTGGGTGTAGCCGTCCTGCAGCGCCTTGATGCCCGCCTGGACGATGTGCTCCGGCGTCTCGAAGTCGGGCTCACCGATCTCCAGGTGCACGATTTCGCGTCCCTGGGCTTCCAGCGCCCGCGCCCTGGCCAGCACCTCGAAGGCGGATTCGGTTCCCAGGCGGCTCATTCGGGTGGCAATAGTCATGACGTCGCATCCCTCAAATCAGTTTTTCGGCAAAAGCCATCGGCCTTCACGAAAGGTTATCACATCCGGTGGGAGCGGTAGCCGCATCGCCGGTGTCCCAATCAAAAGGCGGGCCGGAGACTGGCTCCGGCCCCGTGGTTCTTGCTGCAAGGCGCGGCACGCTGGGTACCGACGCTGACCTGCGCGTACCTACAACTTCCAGAAACTGCCCACCTGGCAGACAATGTCCACCTTGTTGATGGATTCGGCGGGCCAGCCCACCATGTTCAGCCAGTCCTCAAAATGGGACTGCTCCACCGCCTCGCACTCGGAGATCAGCTTCCCATTCTCCAGGTCGCCGTAGACCTTGAGGATGGTGGTGCGCCGGTCGGGACGCCACTTGCGGACGGCGTCCAGCTTGTCCCGAAAGTCGGCTTCGGTGATGCCGGGGACGTTGTGAACGGCAATGAAACGTGCCATCGGATGCTACTCCTGAGTTAATCGTCGGCCGGCGGTACGAACGGGTACGGGATCGGCGGGCCATCCCGCAGAGGCAGCACCACCGTGGCCGTTCCCGGCATGCTCTCGATACCGTCCTGGGTTTTCATGCCGATTTCCAGCTCGATGAAGCCCATCTGGCTCTTCTCGTACTTGCTGGTCACTCGGCCCCACATGATCAGCACGTCGCCGGGAACCAGCATCGCCCGGTGCTCGAAGCGCGCCTTCCACGGCCAGCCGTTGGGCAGGGTCCAGTCCTTGAGGTACTGCGGAACCACACTCTGCTTCCACGAGCCATGCACCAGGATACTGGGGTTGCGGTCGTGATTCAGGCCAAAGTCCAGATCGTAATGGATCCGGTGAAAGTTCTCGATGGCCGCGCTCCACCGGAAGAGGTGGGTCGGCGTGGGCTTGTAGATGTACTTGGGCAGCTCGTCGCCCTCGTTCACATCTTCGTAGTAGATCTGCTCTTTCGCGCGCAGGCCATCGGCGTCCGGCCGCTCGTTGAGCTTCCAGATCTCCTCGGCCTCCATGTTGAGCAGGTCGTCCAGCAGGGTGGTCATGCTAATGGCTCCTGGATCGAGTTATTTACATGGATGAACAGGATAAACAGGATAGTACCGATTAGATCAGTCAGAATCTCCGTTCATCCCGTTTATCCATGTGAATTGTTTCCGACTTTGCCGAAATGGCGTGAGGGTTAGCGACGGATGGTCGAAGCGCGCGTGATGCACAGCGTCACGTCGCTCTGGTTCCAGAAGCGTGTCTCGCGGGTGATGATGAGGAACGGCGTACCGTCCCGCCCCAAGCGCTCGCGAATGTCCGAGTAGCGGTTCTGGAAGAATATGGTGTCGCCGATGCTGGGGTAGGCGTACAGCTCGATCTCGTTGCCGGCGTTCAGGACGCGCACCAGGTTGGTGGGCACCGGCGGCAGCTCGCCGGGACGTTCCACGGAGCCAATGCCGTCCGATTCGGGGTTCTCCTCGAAGGCCGCGGTGATGGGGTCGCCCTGGTCCGGCCGGATCCGGCTGGCCAGGTAGCTCACCATGATCGGCGGCGTGATGATCTCGCCGTAGCGGGTGGACTTGGCAAACTCGTCATCCCAATAGCGCGGATCTGGGTCCATCAACGCCTGGGTGAACCGGCGCATGTACTCGGCGTCCACCACACCCCAGGATTCGACGACGTCGCCGCTGACGCCCACCATGGCCTGCACTTCCGGCGTCAGGGCAGTGGGAGGGGCTTGTTGAGTCATAGGGAAATGCTCCGTAACAATGGAGATTTAATGCACGGGCAAGCGTAGCGCAGGCCGCCCGGTTCGTCAATTGGCGGCGAAGCTCACATGTACCCGCTTTGTCATTGCGAGCGCAGCGTGGCAATCTCGTTGGGGCCAGGATCGTCGCTACACCAACGGGATTGCCACGTCACTTCGCGCTCCTCGCAGTATCTGTGTTGGGTGTCAAGGGTGTTTCAGGCGGTGGGTTGGGGATCGGGTTGCCACGGAGTGCCCCGGCGGGCTACCTCGTTGAGTTGCAGCAGCAGTTTCCGCATGATGGCCACCAGCGCCACCTTCCCGGGCTTGCC
>DAOUHZ010000112.1:0-3280 GCA_034428455.1 Dehalococcoidia bacterium | reverse complement strand
GACCTCGTTGGCAGGCGGTGGATTGGGTCTTGATGTGCACGGGGATATTATGAACTGATGTTCGTCTGGTTGTCAACAGGCCGGTGTCGTGGATTGCAAATCCGTTGGATAGCGGATACCGGCGGACATGGGGACTTGAGTGAATAGGGCGCGCAGGTTTGTTACAATGGTCGTGGGCAGAACTCCCTTTGGAACAGGTTACGACGCAGTTTGGCGATGAATATATGACCGGCGGCGAAACACAGACGGAGAAACACACTCGGCTGGCCCGGCAATTGCTTGACGACGCCAGGCACGAGATTGCCGCCGGCGACCTGGTGCAGAGTTCGGAAAAGCTCTGGGGAGGAACGAGCCAGGCGCTCAAATCCTACTGCGCCAGCCACGGACTGCCCCACGGCGAGTATGCCAATCGCCGGCACGCGGCGTTCCAACTGGCCGAGCAGATGGGCAATTCATTTATCCGGGCGATGTTCGGCGTGGCCCAATCCTGCCACTCCAATTTTTACAACGATTGGATAGAGCAGGAGCGCCTGGATGGCTACCTGCCGGATATCGAAGCGCTGGTCAATCTGGTTCTTGACGCCAGGGCTGGGCAGTAACCGTTACCTCGTTATTCCCGATCTCTGTGAACATTGATTGCTGCGATGATATCGGCCGCTGTTTCGCCCCTGTCTCGAAGATTGGGAGCCCACTCACGCCCTGGGTGCAACGTGTCCCATCGAGACCGCCGCTGGTTGTAGCGCCCCGCGCCCGGATCGTGATTGCCAAATCCGTCAACAACGACGTTCCATATCGGCCGATACTGCGCGATTAGCACTTGTTCAGTGAGTCCGATCCACACAGGATCAAGCACGAGCCAGCGACATGGAAAGTCGGTCAGGTCTAGGTTTGATGCCGCTTGAATTGACCCAGCGTGTTCTTGCAAGCGGCCGTGAAGAACACTGGTTGATGTCCGCGTCCGTCCTTGTCTTCGTCCTGGCGGGTCGGCCTTTCCTACGTAGATGGGCACATCCACCCCGATGTCAGCATATGCAGGAAAAGCTCCAGTGTAGTGCAGAGTATAGACTCCAGCGCCATCGAAGGCTCCGCCTGGTGGCAGCACGTCGGCAGGATATTCCATCAAAGCCCGAGCCGCGTTGCGGCCCAGTTCGTCCACACTGAGCGGGTTGTACGCGCGCATCAACTATCGCTCGCACTTGGTTCCGTTTCGACAAATTATCCAGAAGCAGTGCCGTTTCCTCGCGTGGTGGGCAGTCGTCCACTTTGTGGACATCATGGGGCCTGTTCGAACCTTGATAATCAGATCGCAGACGGTGAACCCAGCCTCATCTGCCATCCTCATAAAATCGCAGTGGCTCCACTTCGCGCGGTGGCTGTTAACCATATCGGTGATCTTAGCCAGAAGCAGGCCATTGGGCTTCAAAACCCGTTTTGCCTGGGCCAAGAACGGAGGGTAGAGATAGCTCAGGCTCCAATCATGTTCTTTGCCGCAAGCTACCGTTGCGCCAAAATCCTCATCAAACTTCTTGATACTCTTGTCCCGTCCTTGTGGTCCAACGTGAGGTGGATCGTAAATGACCGTCCCGAACGCAGCGTCCGGCACGCCTGACATAACCCGATTATCAGCAACGATCATCGGCTCGTATTTAGGGTCGATGTCCATCGACACGACTTCCCGTGCCGAATTCTTCCAGAAACGTCCCCGGTTGTACGTAGCGTCGAGGATAGGCTCAGGATCAATCGACGAGTAGAATTGCAGCATGGTTTCAAGCAACTCCCCGTCGCTGCCTTCCCAAACGCTGCTGATGGGCTGGTATCCCTGGTTGGCCTGCGCATAATCAAAAAGCAAAACGGGCGCCTCCGCTAGGAAGTGCCCGTATCCTAATCCGTGTTGCTATGCGCCGGCAAGGGATGGCCGTCATAAGTTTTTCCAGCGCCGGGGAATGGCGCGACTTGCCCAAGTAGAATTAGCTTCTCACTCCGACAGCAGGCGGACTACTTCGTCGCCGACCTGCTGGGTGGTGGCGTTGCCGCCCAGGTCGGCGGTGAGGATTTCGCCGTCGTTCAGCACGCGCAGGGCGGCTTCGTTGACCCGGCGGGCGGCGTCTTCCTCGCCCAGGTGCTCCAGCATCATCCCCACGGCCAGGATCGTCGCCAGCGGGTTGGCCTTGCTCTGGCCGGTGATGTCAAATGCTGCCCCGTGCACCGGCTCGAACATCGACGGGAACCGCCGCTCCGGGTTGATGTTCGCGCTGGGCGCCAGACCCATGCTGCCCGTTACCACGGCGGCGATGTCGGATAGGATGTCGGCGAACAGGTTGGACGCCACGATGACGTCAAAGTCCTCCGGCCAGCGCACCAGGTCCATGGCGGCCCGGTCCACCAGCAGCGATTCCGTCTCCACCTGCGGGTAGTCGGCGGCCACCTCCTCAAACACCTCGTCCCAGAACACCATGCTGAAGGCCTGGGCGTTGGACTTGGTAACCGACGTAACCTTGTTCCGTCCGCCGCGCCGCACGCTGTACTCAAAGGCGGCCCGGATGATGCGCTCGGTGCCGCGCCGGGTGAAGACGCCGCTCTGGATGACCGTTTCGTGCGGCGTGCCGGCGTAGAGCCGTCCGCCCACGGGCGCGTACTCGCCCTCGGTGTTCTCCCGGAAGATGGTCATATCCACGTCGCCGGCCGACTTGCCGGCGATGGGCGACTCCACGCCGGGATAAAGCACTGCCGGCCGCACGCAAATAGCCTGGTCGAAGGCGCGGCGCATGGGCAAGAGCAGCCCCTGGAGGGTTACGTGGTCGGGAATATCCGGGTCGCCCACCGCGCCGAAGAGCACGGCGTCGAAGGACGAAAGCCGTTCCAGGCCGTCGTCGGGCATCATCTGGCCGGTTTCCCGGTAGTAGTCGCTGCCCCAGGGAAACTCGGTGGTGCGGAAGAAAAGGCCGTCGGACTGGTTGGCGATGGCGTCCAGAACCTTGCGGCCCTCGGCGATAACCTCGGGGCCGATGCCGTCGCCGGCGATGACGGCCAAATTGTGTTCGGGCATATGCGCGCTCTCCTCTACACGTCCCGCTGTATGGGCGCGCCTACGATGCTGCCCCACTCGGTCCAGGAGCCGTCGTAGTTGCGCACGTTGTCGTAGCCCAGCAGCTGGCTCAGCACGAACCAGGTATGGGAGGAGCGTTCCCCGATGCGGCAGTAGGCGATGGTCTCCCGGGAGCCGTCCACGCCCTTGCCGCCGTAGAGCGCGCTCAGATCGTCGGCGGACTTGAAGGTGCCG
>DAOUHZ010000111.1:0-66828 GCA_034428455.1 Dehalococcoidia bacterium | reverse complement strand
CCTAGAAAGCGGGCCGGAAACCCCTGGTTGGGAAGAGCGATAGCGCCAGCGTTGGCGCCCTGAGCCAAGCCAGCATCCAGGTTGGCAGCAAGTGGTGATCCACACCGTTACCGTCGCCGATTGGGGCGGTGGTGACAATGCTGTCGGGGACATCGCCAGGATCGCTGACCACATCGGTTTGGTTCGCCAGCAGGGTCAGGTTGGCCACCGTGGCCGCCAGGTACAACTGGCACTTGGTCTTGACCCGGCCAAAGTAGCGCGCCTGCCGGATGCCCAACTGAACCAACCGGGCCAGACGGTGCTCTACCACCACCCGCAACTGGCTGTACCGGGCAAAGGCGGGACTTTTCTGTAGCGCCCGAGCCTCCTGGAACAGGCCTTCTTGGGGATGGAGTTGCACAGTGCGTCCGGCGCCGGAGGTTCCGGAAATGCACTGGGACCGCAATGGGCAGTCGGCGCAGACGGCGGCGGCGAACCAGAACCCTTTCAGATGATATTTGCGTCCCGCGTGGTCGGTTCGGGTTCCCCAAGCTCGGCTGCCCACAACAACGTTGCCAGCGGGACAGGTGCAGGTGTCGGCCGCCAAATCGATGCTGAAGTCTTCCTTGGCAAAGTACGGCCGTTTGGACCGGCCCGGCAATCGGGCCACGAGCCGGCGTCCCGCGTCGGCGAACTCCTGACGGGTGCCCCCATCGCCGTAGGCAGTGTCGCCCATGGCTTCCACCACCGGCACATCCGCGCTCGCCTCGCTTTGCTCCACCAATTCAAGGGCGCCCACGCTGTCCCAAGCATTGCCCGGCAGCACGTCCACCGCGGTGATCAACTGGGTGTCGGTGTCCACCACCACGGCGGCTTTGTGCCCGTCAAAGCGATGCCGCTTGCTCTTGTGGCCGTGGCGCATTTCCGGATCGTGCACCGACACCATCCGGTCCTTGCTCACCCCGTCCTTCAGGCTCACCCCACCGCCGGCGTCATCACCGCCATCGCTGTCGCCAACTCGCTTCACATCCTGCAGTAGCAATTGCCCCAGTAACTCCGCCGCATCGACTATTACTTGCCGTTGGTCGCTGTCGGCGGGCAGCCCAGCCTGATCCAGACGGGCCAATTCCAGCAGACGGTCGGCGTCGACCACGATCTCACTGAGCAGCCTCCGCCGTGCTCCTGGGTCCGACCAGTCAATGGCCGCTTCACCCTTCACGCTGGAGCCCACGTAACGGTCGTAGCCGTGGGCCTCGGCCCAGACCTGCAGGGGAACTTCTTCCGCCAACGCCAATGCCCGCATCAGCTTCACGATGCCATCGGCCAGCAGATTGTAGGTGTCCTTCACCGCCCCCCGACCCAGGATGTACGTGGTGTCCAGCGCTACCCGCATCCCTCGACCCCGCTTCAGGTAGCCTTGCTCCCGCGCCAGCCGCAAGCTCTGCTCAAACACCTCACGCACCTTGTCGTGCAGGATCAGCTGGGCTCGGAACACCTGAAATGTGCTCTTGGCAAATGGACGCTCCTCGATCTCAATCCCCAACGCCACCTTCCACCGCAGGTCGAAGTCGGATCGAGCCTTGGCCTCGGCGTCGCTCACCTTGTCGTGGGCCTGCAACAACAGCGCCGTGGCCAAAAGGCTGGGCGGCACGCTGGCCCGACCATTGTCCAGACAGTACAACTCGGCAAAGTCGGCGTCGCGGAACAACCGGCCCCGCAGCGACGCCAACAGGCCGTAGAACGTATCTCGACCCACCAAGTCCAGATACAAATGGTCCGCTTCCCACAGGCCCTTCTGGTCGGATCGCTCGCCCAGCATGGTCTCACATGTCTCCGCTAAATCAGATGGCCCGGAGTATAACCGGCTGCCCCACCAACCGAGGTTTCCGGCCGGATTTCTAGCGGCGTGGGACCATGGCAGCGTGGCGCTCTCGCGGATGGTCGTAGTCTATCGATTCCTCGTCGAGGATGCGTTCCAACTCCGCAGCGCGCATGTTGATGGTATCCATGATCGCAGGCGGGATACCGGCATGCTCGTTCACGTAGTTGGTCAGGAGCTCCAGTTCGTCGAACCCCTGGAAACAGTCAACTACGCCGCGCAATGAAGACGAGAAGAACTGTGTATCGTGGCCCACGCCGCGACCCACAGAGAAGTGATAAACGTACTTGAGGTTGTCTTTCAGGAGCTTCACCACCGGGAAGAAATCGCTGTCGCCGGAAACCAGAACCGCCGCGTCGAAACTGTCCATCTTCGAGATCATGTCCACGGCGATACCGATATCGACCCCTTTCTCTCCTACCTGGGTGCCCTGGAAGTTTATGTTGCCGTCGTAATCGTATTCCAGACGGTACGGCCGGAACGGCTGAACCACGTATTGCCCAACGTACCTGAATTCCAGGAAATTGGTGCTTTGCTGGATCTCTTCGAACACCGATTTGCGCAACTGATGGAAGCGGCGGAATTCGTGCTCGTACCAGTCCTGCGCTTTCTGGATGACCAGGTCAGTGGTGAGCTCAGGTATCCGCAGGCCGTAATCGTCGACAATGCGTTGGGCGCGCCACAAGTTGGGGGACCACGGGGTGATGTTCTCCGCGTAGTACCAGTAAACCCTGGCCAGTTGATGCTCCCACCCGGTCACATCATCGAATTTCGCCAGGGCATCCTGGAAAAACTCCTGCCACCGGAAATGCTTTTCATCGAGCCGGTATTCCGGGTTGTTGGGATGTGGGGGGTCAGAACGGAAATGGAAGTCCCTCAGGTTGTGCCTGAAGTTCTGTCCATCCACAAAAATAACGGTCTTCAGAGCCATTTCGGTTCTCCTTGTCATTACAAGGCTAGACATAAACTGGGAGGAATGACGGCCTGTGGCCAATGAAATATATTCGAGGTCAATGATGAGCGCACCGTGTGATGAGCGTCTTGGTTGGCCTCTAATTGAGCGCGCCGGCCTGTTCAGTCGGCCGGCGCAGTGATGTCGATCTCGTATCGGTCCAGCAGTTCGTCCAGTTGTTCCGCCGTGCGATCGTCGGGCGGAACCAGAGGCAAACGAGGGTCGCCAACGTCAAAGCCGACGCGGTTCAGTCCGTATTTGACCGGGATCGGATTGGAGACGATGAACAGCCCTTTGAACATGTCCAGCAGGCGCAGGTGCTCGGCGCCGGCCGCTTCCACGTCGCCTTCCAGGACCAAGCCCATCATCTGCTTGATTTGGGCGCCCACCAGGTGCGCGGCTACGCTGACCACGCCGTACCCTCCCATCGACATGATCGGGAAGGTTTCGTCGTCGTTGCCGGACCACACGCGGAAGTCGTCGGGAGTGTCGCGGATGACTTTCGCAATCTGAACCGGATCGCTGCTGGCTTCCTTGATTCCGACGATGTTTTCGATCTGGGAAAGCCGGACCGTGGTGTCGTTGGTCATGTTCAGACTGGTTCGGCTGGGAACGTTGTACAACATGCCGGGAAGGTTCGTACACTCCGCCAATGCGCGGAAATGCTGAAACAGCCCTTCTTGGGGAGGCTTGTTGTAGGCGGGAACGGTCAGCAGCAAGGCGTCAGCGCCAACCTGTTCCGCTTCGCGGCTGAGCTCGATGGAAGCGGCAGTGTTGTTGTCGCTGGTACCGGCAATCACCGCCCCACGGGAACCAATGGCATCCTTGACTTCACCGTAGAGGCGAGCCTTTTCCTCCATGGACAAGGCCGGACCCTCTCCGGTGGTCCCGGTAACCACCAGGCCGTCGGAACCCGAGTCCAACAGCGCCATGGCCAGCCGCTTGGCCTGTTCGTAGTCAACCTGCCCTTCAGAGTCAAACGGCGTCACCATGGCGGTAATCAACCGGCCAATTTCAGTCGGCATAATTGGTCCCTCCTCTGTTGCTATTGCTGGGCAGTTTACATCATGCCCCACCATGTTTGATGGCAAGCGATGCGGATATTTTGCGCATTATACACATCTAGTGTGCTATGGCAAATGTTCTATGTACCGGGCAGGGCAATCGCGTCTAAATGGGTGATATTGCCGCTGTTGGAGCTATGGCGCATGACAACGGCCGGCAGTGAATTTTACCGGGATAAACTGGATAGACAGGATACGCTTTGGTTGATCCTGCCGATCGCTTTTCGGACATCTGGCGGTCTTCCCGGGCGCAGAGGTGCGGGGAAGTGCCGCGCTTTGTCAAATCAAGAGCTGTAGTCCGTGCCTGATTATCCATCAGGGTGAAGGCGCGATTGCCCTGATTCTCGATATGCCTGAAAGTGCGTTAGTGTTTCTTGCCGTGAACTGCTCCGCGGGCGACGGCTTCCTCGGCAATCTGCAAAGCGTTGAGGGCCGCTCCCTTGACCAGGTTGTCGGTGACCACCCACATGGCGAGGCCGTTGGGGTGAGAGGCGTCCTGTCGGATCCGGCCGACGAACACGTCGTCCGATCCTGCTGCGTCGATGGGCATGGGATATAGAGACGCGCCCGGATCGTCGAGCACGGTCACCCCGGGCATCACGCTCAGCATCTCCCGAGCTTCGCCCGGAGACACCGGCTCGTCGAACTCCAGGTGCGCGGCCACGCAATGGGACACGAAGACGGGCACGCGCACGCAGGTTGCAGACACCGCAATATCCGGCGCGTGCAGGATTTTGCGGCTCTCGTCGATCATCTTCTGTTCTTCTCGCGTGTATCCCGATTCCGTGAAACTGTCGATTTGAGGGATCACGTTGAAGGCGATCTGCTGGGGCTGCGCGTCCGGCTCAGCCGGGCCGCCGTGCATGACGGTGCGTGTTTGGTCTCGCAGCTCGTTCATGGCCGCGCCGCCGGCTCCGGAGACCGACTGGTAGGTGTCGGCTACGATGCGACGGATGGGGCTGGCCTGTCGCAGTGGATGCGCCACCATGACCAGCGGGGTGGTTGAGCAGTTGGGGATGGACACGATGCCATCGTGCCAGTCCAGGTCTTCGCCGTTAACTTCCGGGACAACCAGGGGCACTGCCGGGTCCATGCGGAAAGCGCTGGAGTCGTCGATCACCAGCGCGCCTGCGTTTGCCGCCACCGGTCCAAATCGGCGCGAGTCCTCGGTGCGCGCAGAGATGAAAGCGATGTCGACATCGGCGAAGCTGTCATCGGTGGTTTCTTCCACGGTGAACGTTTTGCCGTTGACCTCCAGCTTGCGGCCCGCCGAACGCTTGGATGCCAGGAGCTTCAGGTTATCGTGCTTCGGATAACGCGCCTCGATCAGGCGCAGGGTTTCCTGCCCCACCGCGCCCGTGGCTCCAACGATCGCCAGTTTCATACCCTGAAGGTCCATGTTGTTCCTGCCGTGATTCAAGATTGAATTTGCGGAATGGCGCGGCGGAGCCACCCAGTTCCGCATATCTCTTTAATCAGGGTACAACCAGCCGCCTTTTCCGTCCATAAAAACGTGTGCGGCTACTCGGAGGACTAAAGTCCCAACACGGCCTCCAAGCCTACCGTCAAACCCGGCCGGCGCACGACCTCCCGAACGCAGCGGAGCACTCCCGGCATGTAGCAGTCTCGACCCAGCGTGTCGTGTCGGATGCTCAGGGTCTGGCCAGCCGCGCCGAAAATCACCTCGTGGTGCGCGCTGCGACCCGGCAGCCTCAGGCTGTGGATGCCGACGCCGCCTACGTCGCCCCCGCGAGTTTCCGGCAAGTGATGGACGGTAGTCTCGTTGCGCTGGAAGTCGCTGCCCCGAGAATCGCGGACGCCACGGGCGATGGCCAGGGAAAATCCGGAAGGCGCGTCGATCTTCATCTCGTGGTGGGTTTCAACCACGTCCACGTAATCGAAGAAAGCGGCCGCCTGCTCCGCCAGTTTCTTGAGGACCACCGCGCCCAGGGCGAAGTTCGGCGCGACGATAACGCCAATGCCGTGTTCGCGGCTCATGGTGTCCAGCGTTTGGAGTTGGTCAGCGTTGAGCCCGCTGGCGCCCAGCACCATGTGGATGCCCCGGCTGGCGGCCAGCGGCGCGGCTTCCATGCAGGCTTCGGCGTGCGTGAACTCCACCATGACCTGCGGCTGGGTGGCGTCCAGCATGGAGGCCAGATCGGTTGACAGCGGGACTTCACCGGCGGGGGTGGGCAGCGCGTCGCCCCTAGGGGTATGGCAGGTGGCGCCCACCAGCGTCACGTCGTCCGCCGCCGCCACCGCGCGCACGGTTTCGGCTCCCATCCTGCCGGTGGCGCCGTGCACGACTACCGAGATTGTGCCGTTGTTGGTTGGAACCGTCATAGCTCTACCTCGCCTTCGATTGGGGAAATCCGGTCAGTTGTCGCGCTGTGGATCGTTCGACGAATTCAGCCGGCCGTGGCGCAGTCGTACCGCTCGAGGCACGAATTGACCACCAAGTCGATATCTTCCGTAAGCAAGTACCTGTCCTCGGCCAACTTGGCTGCCGCGTCACTGACCATAGAGGCGTACTCCTCCCGGCTGGCGTATCGTGATTCGAGGGATGGGCGGGGATCGGAAACGGCGTTGCGCTGTGCCTCCGTGGCCGGGAACCAATGCGTGGAGCCCTGCATGGATATCAGCTGTTCGGGCGCGCCGGTGTCCGGGTGCCGCAGGTTCCAGCCGGTGTGCGTGCCCACCGGAACCGTGAGGTCCGGCAAGCGTATCCCGCCGAGATCGTTTCCGTCGGCGTCTGCGGCCGGCACCAGTTGGGGGTACTCGCGGCCTTCCTTCACGGGATAGGACGCGATGCCGCGCTTGGCGTGGGGCCCCACGTCGATTTCGCGAATGCGCCACAGGCGATCAGGATCCGGAAGGGTTCGATCTGGAACCCTGACGGAACTGGACAGATACCTGGCTTCCGTGACCGCTGTGTCATCGTGCAGCCTTGGGTGCATATTTGGTGGCGGCTCAATCCCTTCGGAAACCCAGCGGTCCAGGTTGAACAGGGCTGCCCGGAGCAATGGAATGTAGTCCACCGCGTTGTAGGGATGCAGGCCGGTGGAACCGTCCGGACCTTGCCCCATCATCAGCTCTGGCGAACTCGGCAAATGCTGGGTACCGGCGAACAGGTATCGCCGCGTCTCCGACGCCGGTTCCAGGTCCTGGACCCCGGCGCTGTCGATGTGGGTAAGAGCGGCATCACCGCGCCAGTATTCTGCGGCGGAGTCGGTATAGATGATCTTCGGCACGGCGTCCAGCTCGCGCAGCCGGCGGAGCAGGCCGTCGGTTTGTTCGGTCAGCGGATCGGCGAGGGTGTCGTCGGCAAAGGGGAACTGGTGTCCGAAACCCGGGTTCGACTGGCAGGAAGGTTGGGCGAAACGATGGTTGAACTCGCCCATCCGGCCGCCGGCCACGTGCGGGAGCAGGCCGTCAAACGCCGGTTGCCCCTCTTGGTCCAGGTTCAGGCCCAGGTAAAGCATGTGGCGGAGCAGCCGTCCGCATTGCGAAACGCCGTGTCCGTAAACGCGCTCGTACCCGTTGTGCGCCGCGTTGTCCTCGGAGGAGACGCGCAACCAGGTGGCGGCCTCTCGAATGGCCAGCATCCCGCACCCGACCACCACCGGGTCCGCGGCGGTGTAAATGACGTAGTAGACTTTCCCCGGCTGGAACCCGGAGTCCAGGGTGACGTGTTCGGGGTCAGGGAATCGCCACTGGGAACGGGGGATCACGGTGTCGGGACCGTCCTCCCAGTCACGCACCAGCAGCATGGCGTTGGAATCGTCCAGGTCGGCAACCGGATACGGCTGGTGCTCACGGTTGGCCAGGAGGCGGGTGCGTTCCTCCACGTTGGGCCGCATCTCTACGCAGGCTTGGCCGGTCACCGGCTGGCCGTTGATGCTGATTCCGGGAGCGTCGAGACCGAGCAGAGCCTCGCTGCGGTACACGTCCCACTGCCACCCGATGGACAGCACGGAATACCCGTGGCGAAGCAGAAACCCGTCGCCTTCCGGGATGGCGTCCGAGTCGATGGGAGGCGTGGGTCCGCGATTGAAAAATGCCACGGTACGGCGGCGGCCGCGATTGACCACTTCGACGATCACGCGACCGTTGCCTTTTGATGCGTCGCGGGGAGATACCAGGGTAAAGTCAGACTCGAACCGGACGCAGCCCTCACCGTCCACCGGAGCGTATTGCAGGTCAACGATGGCTGAATTGGCCGGATTGCCGGGGTTCACCGCAAACCCGAGCACGCCGTCGATACGTTCGTAATCACCGTTCGCGCCGAACATGGCGCCATCGGCGTACGGTTGGCGACTTTTGATGTCAACGGATACTACGGGCATGGCGATCCTCCGGGATACGGTTCGGTTGCTGGGATGTTAGCAACGCGCCGGCAGGGGGTCAAACCTGCCCCGAGGTTCAAGGGTTCACGATAAGAGGAACCTTCCCGATTGGCCTGGGGCATCAAACATTGCTGGCGCATTGCTTGCAAGACCTATCAGTCAAATTCTGTAATATCCAAACATATTGCCTAACCTACATGTTGATTACATGTGTTTCAACGATCAGGGCTGATATAATCCCACGATGGTGGACGGACCAGAAATTCGACGTCGACGGCGGCGTGACAATGATGTCGACCCCGCGAGCGACGGGACGGCGGACGCCGAACGGCGAGAGCGTCAATCCGGCCTGCGCCGCGCGCTGCGAGACCATTTTCCAGAGCGCAGCCGGGATAACCTTCTCCCGGCACTGCATTACCTGCAACACGAACACGGCTACCTGCCGGAGTGGGCGTTGCAGGTGGTGGGCTGGCATCTCCGCGTGCCGGCCTCCGAGGTTTATGGGTCGGCCACCTCGTATTCCGAGTTGCGGCTAGACGCTCCAAGCCCGCACAGCATCGTCGTGTGCACCGGCCTCGCCTGCTGGCAGTCTGGCAGCGATGATCTGCTGAACGCGGTCTTGCAACACCTGGATACGGAAGACACCGCCAGCGTGACTACCACCGCTTGCGCCTTCATGTGCGGGTTGGCTCCGGCCGTTCGGGTCAACGGTAGTTGGCGCGGCCGCCTGGACGCGGGGCGAATGGTCTCCCTTATCGAGAACGCCCCCGCATGACCTCCCCTGATTGCCGGCCCGCCTGGCAAGCGATGCGTGACGCCGCGCTCGAAGGCCGTGTTGTAACGTCCGACGTTACTCGGGTGGTCGTGCAGTGGGGCCATTGCAGCCAGGCGGTGGGCGCGGCCGACATTCATCGGCGGTTGACCCTGCTGTTCCAGGACCGGGACGACGTGTCCGTGGTTGCGGCGGGCTGCGACGGAGCCTGTTTCGCCGCGACGCAGGTGGCAGTGGAGTTGCCGGACGGCACGGCAAGATTTTTTGACCGTGTCACGGGCGACGGAGATCTCTCGGAGATTGTCGCAGCGGCAGATGGCGGGGCGCCGGAACGCGCGCGTCCGCAGGACGAGTTGGAGGCGTTTTTCGCGTCCCAGCATATCGCCTTGATGGAGGGCATCGGCAGCGTTGACCCCGTATCTCTCGACGAATACCTAGCTGGTTCCGGCTATCTGGGGCTGGCCGAGGCGCTGTCGATGCCCCCCGAAGCGGTTATCGGGCTGGTTCTGGACGCCGGCCTGCTGGGTCGCGGCGGCGCTTATTTTCCGGCGGCGCGGAAGTGGCAGGCGGCGCGCCGAGTTGAAGCGGCCCGGCGCCACCTGGTGGTCAACGCGGAGGAAGGCGAGCCGGGCGTGTTCAAAGACCGACACCTGATGGAGGGCAATCCGCACCGCATTATCGAAGGGGCGCTCATCGCCGCCTACGCCGCCGGAGCCGGGAACGTGGTGATCTACATCAACGCCGAGGCGGACCTTTCTGCGGATCGCATGGTGGCCGCCCTGTCGGCTGCGAAAGCGGCCGGCCTGGTCGGAGGCGACGTGATGGGCAGCGGCTTTGCCTGCTCGGTCAGCATCCGCCGCGGCGCCGGCGGCTATGTGTGCGGCGAGGAAACCACGCTGCTGAACACCGTGGAAGGTCGCCGACGGGAACCGCGCCTGCGTCCGCCGTTCCCGACCGACGCCGGGCTTTACGGGGAGCCCACGGTCATCAACAACGTAGAGACCCTCGCTAATCTGCCTGCAATTTTGCGTGGCGGCGCGCGCCGGTTCGGGTCGATTGGGCTAAACGAAGCGCGGGGTACCCGGCTGGTATCCCTGAGCGGATCAGTACGGCGTCCTGGTCTGGCTGAGGTGCCCATGGGGACCACGGTTCGACAAGTGATTGATCTCGTGGGCGGAGGCGTGCCCGAGGGGCGGGCCGTGGGATTCGCCGCGGTGGGCGGGCCATCCAGCGGCTTGTTGCCATCCAGCGAGTTGGACGTGCCGCTGCGTCCCGGGATGCTGCACGCCAGCGGGGTGGTCATGGGGGCGGGCGGCATCACCGTCTTTGACGACGGGGCGTCTCCCGTACAGGTGGCGGCACGCCTGAGCCAGTACAACGCCGCCGAGTCCTGCGGGAAGTGCACCCCTTGCCGGGAGGGCGCCCCCCGCATCGCGGAAGCTCTGGAGCGACTGGCCGCCGGCGAGCCCAGGGGCTCGGACCTGCGGGACCTGCAAGACCTGGCCGAAATCGTCGGCGCAGCCTCCCTGTGCGGCCTGGGTCAGATGGCGGGCAATCCCGTAACCAGCCTCCTGCACTTCTACGGGGATACTCTGGGCACAGTGGCCAACGAATAGCCGGTGAAAGTTGGTGGACTACGGAGAAGTAGTCCACGGTACGCCCCATGCCCACTGGAGCACGGCCCACGGTCGCCGTTTGCCGGAAACTGGTGTCCGTATTTATCCTGTAGCGGGTCCACTCCCCGGCTGGTCAGTGTTTGACATGGCAAAGGAAATACTGGTGATCGAAGACGATCCGGGCATCGCGCGGATTATCAGGTTGTACCTGGAGCGCGACGGCCACACCGTCACTACGGCGGGCGACGGGGTGTCCGGCCTCAGCGCGGCCCGAACCGACAATCCCGACCTGATCGTTCTCGACCTGATGCTGCCTCGGCTGGACGGCATGAGCGTCTGCCGGGCATTGCGGGAGGAATCCGACGTGCCCATCATCATGGCCACCGCCCGTGTCGATGAGGACGACCGTCTGGCCGGCCTGGATCTGGGCGCCGACGATTACATTGTGAAGCCCTTCAGCCCACGAGAGCTGGCGGCCCGGGTGCGCGCGGTCTTGCGGCGCACCTCCCGGGAGTCGCCGTCGCAACCTCCGATGATCGAATACGACGGGATCACCATCGACTTCAGGATGCAGACGGTGGCCCGGGGAGACGAGAGGCCGTCGTTGACCCCAACGGAGTTCCGGCTCCTTGCCATGCTAGCGTCCCAACCGGGCCGGCCGTTCTCCCGTGATCAGATCATCGAGGGCGTCTTCGGGTACGACTTCGACGGCTATGATCGGACGGTTGACGTGCACATCGCCAACTTGCGGCGGAAGATCGAACCCGACGTGCGAAAACCCCGATACGTGCAGACCGTTCACGGCGTAGGCTACCGGTTCGGCGATGCCTAGGTGGCGGTTCGGCCTCCGGTGGCGTCTGGCGCTGGGGTTCGCCGTGATTCTGGCGTTGGCCCTGGGGTCGGTGGCGCTGTTCACCGGAAAGGTGGCTGACCGGGAAGTCAATCTGGTCCAGGCGGAACAGGACCGGGTGAGGGCGGGCCGGGTCGTGGTTGCCCTGGCGGAATACCACGAGACCAAAGGCAACTGGGACGGTGTGCAGGAATTCGTCCGCCGGACGAGTTTCCAAACTGAACGCGACATCATCGTGCTGGACTCCGAGGGCCGGCTGGTCGCCGAAAGCAGCCCGCCCCACGACCGGCGAAGGGGTCCAGACAGAAAGTTCTTCGGTCACCACGAGGATGAGGACCACTCCCTGGCGCCGGAGCATTTCGCGCCCATCATCGCCGGCGACGCACAGGTTGGGTCGGTGGCGGTGGCCCCGCGCGGTCGGGGCGGGCAACCACCGTGGGCGCTCGGGGTTGCCGACACGCGGCCGGCGCCGGATGCCGAGCCTCCGCTGTCCAGATTTGCCGACGCTGTCAGAAGAACGCTGACCATCGTTGGCCTGGTGGCCGGCGTTGCGGGGATATTGCTGGTCGTACTGTTGTCGAGACGAATGCTGGCGTCCATCGGAAGCCTGACCACCGCGGCTCGGGGACTTGGCAGCGGTGACTTATCCAGTCGAGCGGAAGTCAAGGGCAGCGATGAAATAGCGGAACTGGGCAGGACATTTAACTCCATGGCCGATGCTTTGGAAGAATCGGAACGGCAGCGCCAATCACTGGTGTCCGACGTGGCCCACGAACTGCGGACGCCGCTGTCCAATATCCAGGGTCATATCGAGGCGATGCAGGACGGTCTGCTGGAACCCGATGCCGATAACCTGGAAACCGTGCATCTCCAGGCGCTTCACCTCAATCGCCTGGTCGATGACCTGCGGCTGCTGGCCCAATCGGAAGCTCAGGAGTTGCGACTGGACTTGGGCCCGGCGTCCGTTGGTGAAATCGTCCAACGAGTGACAACCTCGTTCCGGGCCAGGGCGGAAGCTGAGGAGGTGCGGTTGGAAACGGCAATCGAAGAAGCGTTGCCAACCGTGGCAGTTGACCGCGTCCGCATCGAGCAGGTTCTTGCCAATCTGGTTGACAACGCCATCCGGCACACCCCTCCCGGAGGCCAGGTGGTGGTAGCCGCCAGTCGGACTGCGGGCTCAATCAGGGTAGAGGTTACGGATACCGGGCCGGGGATACCGTCCGAAGCGCTGCCGCACGTGTTTGACCGCCTGTATCGGGTGGATCCGTCCCGTGATCGTGGAACCGGCGGGTCCGGTCTGGGATTGACCATCGCCCGTCAGCTGGTGGAAGCGCACGGCGGAATCATTCGGGCGGAGAGCGAAGAGGGCACTGGCAGCCGTTTCGGGTTTGATCTGCCGCTGGAGAAACATTAACAATTTCTGAACATCGTCTCCCTATCCTGCACTCATCAAAGCCGCCGGGAACTGACCAAACCACTTTATCAAGGCGGCGCAGGAGGCAAAAATGTTCAACCGAATTCGCAACATCAGAAAGCGCTGGTTCGTGGTCGTGGCGTCGGTGGCGCTGTTGGCCGTCGGATTAGTTGGCGGCACCGTGTTCGCCGCTGGAGCGCCATCCAACTCAATCGAGAGGGCCCTGCACAAGGGCTACGATTACGACGATCACCGGGGCGGCAAAGGCAATAACGGCGCCATGATGGCAAGGGTTGCCGAGATATTGGGCATCGAGCAGGACACTCTGGAAGCGGCTTTCGCCACTGCCCTGGACGAGCGGGCCAACGCCAAGTTCGAGGAACGCATGGCGGCTTTGGTCACGGATGAGACCCTGACGCAAGAGCAGGCGGACGCGGCCAACACGTGGTTCGACGAACGCCCCGCCAACTCCGGGGCCATTGCGCTGCGTCTCGCCGGCGCTTCCGATTCCGACAAGGTGGACGATTTCCTTGCCAAGCTGGTGGAAAACGAGAAGTTGACGCAGGATGAGTCCGACGCCCTGGACGCCTGGCACGACGACCGACCGGCCTCCCTCCCCGAGGTTTCCCGAAAGCACGGTCGCCACGGCCACGGGGACCGTGATGACGACGGTGATACTCGCTGGGGCCGGCACGGGGACCGCAGTTAGAGCACACACTGCCAACCACCCTCTGCGAAGCCGGGGGCAGTCCGAAAGGCCTGCCCCCTTGTGGTAAATTACTGCCACCGCATTATTCCAACGACATAGCCCGGGAGGTCGCCGCTCTATGCTTGATTACAAACCCAACATCGTCCTCGCCGATCCTGAGGAAAACTATCGTGTTGTCGGCACGCGGCCGGTGCGCCACGACGGGCCGGACAAGGTCATGGGCCGGGCCCGCTACGCGGCCGACATTCACCTGCCGGGCATGTTGCACGGCAAGATACTGCGCAGCCCCCACGCTCACGCCCGGATCCGCGGCATCGACGCCAGCAAAGCCCTGGCCCTGCCCGGCGTCCACGCGGTGGTTACGTCCGCCGATTTCCCCGAGGTGTCTGCTGAGATCAAGGACCAGGAGGAAGGGGCGGCGGTCAACTACGGTTTCTACAGCCGCAACGTGATGGCTCGGGAGAAGGCTTTGTATCGCGGACACGCGGTCGCCGCCATCGCCGCCGACTCGCCACACCTGGCGGAGGAGGCGCTGGCTCTGATCGAAGTGGACTGGGAGGTTCTGCCGGCCGTCCTGACCGCAGACGAGGCCATGGCGGACGGCGCGCCGGCAGTCCACGAACGCCTGATGACACTGTCCAACCCGGCGCAGCGTTCAGGAGGCTGGGCCGAAGAAGGCGCCGGCGGGTCCAACGTGTCCAACCACTTCCAGTTCACCTCCGGAGACCTGGAGGCCGGTTTCGCCGAAGCTGATGTGATCGTGGAGCGCGAGTACCACACTCGCCAGGTCCACCAGGGATACATCGAGCCGCACTCGGCCACTGCTCGCTGGAACACCGACGACACGGTGACCATCTGGGCCAGCAGCCAGGGCCACTTTGCCCTGCGCGACCACACCAGCCGGATCCTCGGTGTGTCCGTCGGCCAGGTCAACGTCGTGCCCATGGAGATCGGGGGTGGGTTTGGAGGAAAGGGTCAGGGCGGTTGCTACCTGGAGCCCGTGGTCGGGGCGCTGGCCCGCAAGACCGGCCGCGCGGTGAAGATCGCCATGACCCGCACCGAGGTCTTCACCAGCACCGGCCCAACCTCCAGCAGCCACATCAAGGTCAAGGTCGGCGGCACCCGTGATGGCCGGTTCACGGCGGCCCAGGCGACGCTGATTTACGAAGCCGGAGCCTTCCCCGGCTCGCCGGTGCCCAGCGGCTGCCGCACCATGTTCGCTCCCTACGACATTGCCAATGGGTTTGTCGAGGGATATGACGTGGTGACCAACGTGCCCAAGGCTGCCGCCTACCGTGCGCCCGGTTCTCCGGCCGCCTCCTTCGCGGCGGAGCAGGCCATCGACGAGCTTTGCCAGCAGCTGGATATCGATCCGGTTGAGTTTCGCGCCAAGAACGCCTCCAAGGAGGGCAGCCGGCAGATTGGCGGCCCTGCTTTCCGCCGCATCGGCATGGAGGAGATCCTGCAAGCCACCCAGGAGCACCCGCACCTGGCGTCGCCGGTACCGGAACCGTCCGCTCCGGGGCGGGTCACCGGGCGAGGTATCGCCGCCGGCGCCTGGTTCAACGGAACCGGCCCGGCCACCGCCGTCGCCAGCGTCATGCCCGACGGCACGGTGAGCCTCATCGAAGGCTCGCCGGACATCGGGGGCTCCCGCGCGGCGATGGCTATGCACGTCGCCGAGGTGCTGGGGCTGCCGGCTGAGCGCATCAAGCCGTCCATCGTGGACACCGACAGCATCGGTTACAGCAGCGGGGCCGGCGGCAGCGGCGTCACCTTCAAGATGGGCACCGCCGTCTACCAGGCCGGCGAGGCGGTGCGCCGCCAGATGATTGAGCGCGCCGCCCGCATCTGGGACGTGCCGGTGGACGACGTGGAATACCAGGAAGACGGCACCCTGGCCCACCGCTCCGACGACGCCCTGCGCATGACCTTTGACCAGTTGGCCCGGCGCCTCAACGGAACCGGCGGCCCCATCGTCGGACACGGCGCGGCGAACCCGGGCGGCGTGGGCAACGCCTTCGCCATCAACGTCGCCGACGTTGAGGTCGATCCCGACACCGGCAAGGTGGAATTGCTGCGCTTCACCGCCATACAGGACTGCGGCAAGGCGATCCACCCCAGCTACGTTGAGGGCCAGATCCAGGGCGGAGCCGTGCAGGGCATCGGCTGGGCGCTGAACGAGGAGTATTTCTTCAACGACAGCGGGGAGATGCTCAACTCGTCGTTCCTGGACTACCGGATGCCCACCGCGCTGGACCTGCCCATGATCGACACCGTGATCGTCGAAGTGCCCAACCCCGGTCATCCGCTGGGCGTGCGCGGCGTCGGCGAGGTGTCGCTGGTCCCGCCCATGGCCGCCATCGGCAACGCCATCGCCCGGGCGACGGGGGCCAGGTTGGATAGCCTGCCCATGAACCCGGGCGCGGTGCTGGAAGCGCTGTGGGAGCGGAACGGTGGATAGCTTGGAGCAAGCACATCGTTCCGGCGAAACCGGAAACGGAGCGGTGACGGAAGATTATCGTCTCCGCTCCATAATTGACCTACCCGGCAGAGCGACATAGATAATCGGCTTGCGTGATCGACAAGTCCCGTGCGATCAACCAGCCATGGCTTGTGCAAAGTTATTGTCAGAAGCAGGATTTGCCGGATTTTGAGATTTTCAGGATGTTTATAAATCCCGAAAATCCTCTAATCATGGTAATCCTGATTCTGACAGTTACCGCCGGGGTTAGACTTTGCGCCGGCCCCGCCAACTGGCTTGTGTTGTGCATACCATCGCAAAAAGGACGCTCAGGGAGTTTTGGAGGGCTAACTTTAGCAATGACCAGCGTAGAGCCTATCCAGAATGAGGGGGACTATGACGCGGCGCTGGCGCGGGTGACCGAGCTTATGGATGACCTGTCAGGGCCGGACGGCCAGATAGTTGACGTAGCCGATGCGGTAGTATGTCGCCTCGGGAACGGCGTCCCAGGAGACCACTACCTCGCCCGGATTGTCGCCCTCGCGAACCTCGATGTTGGTGACGGGTGGAACGCTGTCTTGGGCTTGGATGCTACTGTAGGCGCCCACTGCGATCACGGCGGTAACAACTACCAGCAGGCCGGCCGTAAGTCATTTCATTTCCAATCCCCTGCATCGGCTACTTGAGAGCAGAGAGATGTTTTCTATTCCGTGGGCGCCGTTTCCGTGCCATCAAACAGTAAGAACGCGGCGAATACGCCGATGGCCAGAGCATAGGCGACCAAAATGGCGGTTCCAACGATAACCACAATCCTGATCGGCTTGGGAGTGTTGGTGTCTCGCAAGTGTTTCTGGGCGGTAATGACAAGATTCAGCAGGGCGAAACCTAATCCCCATACGGCTATGTCAGAGAGGATTGCGTCCGTAATGCAGCCGTGCGGTTTACTCGGAGGCGGTCTCGGCGTCCGATGGCTCAGCCTGCTTGGTCGATGGCGCATTCCAGTTCTTGACGAGCGTGTAGACCAGCACGGCTAGGCCACCTACTCCAATGACCACCAACCCCATAAAGCCCAGGGTTTCGTCCACCGTCGTGTTGCCTAGGTGACAGCCGAGACGGGCTATCAAGTGGGAAACGGTTCCGCAGTCCATGTTCCACCTCCCGGTCCAAGCCTTGCCAATATTTTAACAGAGCAATCGCCGCATCACGGCTTCAGGCGCACCAGGAAGCTGGCCTCTCCCAGCGGCATCCCGTCGAAGGCAATAGCCGCCACGTGCCGGCCCAGCCGCGTCACCGGGATGCGGAAGGGCTTGATCCAGCGTTGGAAGAAGATACCCTCCTCCCAGGTGACTTCCTGGGGTGGTGGGCTGGACAGACTTGCGCCCGGCGCCCGGATCGTGACCTCCAGGGTGTGCGATCCGGCGGTGGCGCCGGCGATGCAGAACGCCAGTTGGGCGTCGACTTCGGCCAGCACTCGCGGGCCGTCCCCGCTGGGCGGCTCTTCCGGCATCGGGATGTCCACCAGGTCGATGACGCCTTTGAAACTCAGGTCGTCCCCGTCACCTTCCTCGGTTTCCCGGCAGAACAGGGCATATTTCAGGTACACTCCGCCTCGTTCGGTAGTCAACAGCGGCTCCGTTCGGGCCCTCGCGGGGCTGGTAATATGTGCGCACGATTTTAGCAGAGGTGAAATAGTGGGGGAACGGCCCCTCACCCCGACCCTCTCCCGCCAGAGGAGAGGGAGTTTTCAAACCCTCAGATCAGGAGGCGCCAGATGACACTGTCAGCAGAGAAATTCAGCCAGGGGATGACCACCGAGCAGTACATCGACATCATCAAGGTGAACAAGGACCCGTTCTGCCAGATCCACGCCGGCGTTGCCATCCCCGAGAACGTGCTTGATTACTTCGACGGGCTGGAGCAGCCGGTGAACCTGGCCGTCTTCACCTCGGACTGGTGCGGCGACGCTATGTCCACTACGCCGGCAATCCTGCGCCTGGCCGACGCAAGCGACAACATCCGCCTCAGCGTGTTCAATCGGGACGACGAGCTGGAGCTGACCAACAGTTTCCTGCCGGAGCATCGCGCCGGAACCGTGCCCGTGTTCGTAGTCTTTGACGACAGCATGGGCGAGATCGCACGGTTCATCGAGACCGCCCGATCGCTGGTTCCCGATATCGACGCCATGGACGACATGATCGCGCAGGCCGCCGCCTCGGTGACCGATGAGGGCGAGCGCCGTCAGCAAACCCGGGGACGCCGCACCGCGCATCGCGTTGGCAAAGCCGCCGAGTGGGGCTCGGTGATCCTGAACGAATTTCAGCAGGTGGTGGCCGACGGAATGGCGCTGCCCGCAGACGAGCGCCCAGCCGAGGGCGGAACCGAGTGGCCGCCGCAGGAGTAGACCAGCCGATGTCCGACGAAAGCATTACCATCATCACCATGGAGGACATGGCGGTTGTCTTCTCGGTGACCGACGATTTCGGCATCCACCGAGAGTCGGTTAGCGTGGAGTTGGCACGGGAGGATCCCGGCGAGGTCACCGTGGACGGTGGCAAGGTGGAGATCACCTTGCCGGCCAGCCAAACCCCCGCGGACTTCGCGCCCACCATCCGCAGCGAGCTGGAGTCGCGGGGTTATTCACATAACCCCGGCCAGGTGGTCACCAATGACGGGGATGCCGGCGGCGACGAAGAGGACGAGGACGACTGGTTGGCCTGACCGGACGTCGTCGCAAAATGAGGGGCGAGTGATTACTCGCCCCTGTTGGTCACATCAGTGAGCTCCGGATCCTAGTATCCGGCTTCCCGCCACTCGAAGGCCAGGTTGGCGTAGCGGACGAACACTGCCCCGCCGGGCGCGGCCAGCGGGCCGTTCATGGCCAGGATCGCGATGGTGACCTCGTCCCCGGGCTTGGGTTCCGTGGAAACCACCACCCGCTGGGGAACGTTGAACCCCTGCACCGTGGCGCGTTCCCGGTCGCACTCGCCGTTGATCCAGATCTCGCCGTAGTCGTCGATGCAGGACTCGAAGAGGCAGCGGGCGCCCTCCAGAGGACGGCCGCCCACGGTGTCCGGCAGGGTCGCCTTGATGCGATACCAGATGAAGGAGACGCCGCGACGGCGCCATGCGCCCAGATCGCCACAGTCTTCCCAACCCGAGTCATCATAGTCGTGCAGGCGGCACGGTGAACCCTCCGCCTCGGGGACGATGCCCTCGTTGGGTTGGTCGGGGACGAATCCGTGCGCCACCTTCCACTGGCCGCCGACGGCCGCGAGGTCGCCGGCGTTCTGCAAATCTAACGTAGCTCGTGGCATATCAGTGTTCCTCCTATGGTTTGTCCCGATTGCCGCCGTTGTCAGTTTGCATACCCGGCAACGGCTCTATGCTGTCCTTCAGTTCAGGGTGTTGAGCCAGCAGACGGTCAAGCCATCCGGCCATCTGGGCCCGCATTTCCTTCTCGGCTTCTGCGCGGCCTTCGGCGCGGCCTTCTGCCTTCATTTTCTGTCCGACAAAATGTGCGATAACCATAGTCGTGTCAATCACCTCCGAAACTGTTACAACCGCGGCGACAGAAATCGCAAAAGCACGTATCAGGCCAGTGCCGATTGCAACGTAAAGATCATAAGCTTCGGTGTACCCGTCGGCGAAAACGGCGTGCCATGCCGCCCAGACCGTCCCGCTTAAAGTCAGCGCCGCGTGAGCCGTCAGCCCCCAGCCCGCCCAACGGTACGATACACCGTCCAGCATAACCCGCAACAATCGCGACGGTGTTTGACGGTCAAACGTCTCCTCTCCATCTTGTACCATGACGCCGCGCCTCTGCCAACCAGCCGCCCGGCGCTACACTCCGGTGATGCGCACCCCCGAATGCGTCCGATAGCGCCGGTTAATGTTGACCAGCAAAGGCGTGATCTGCTCCACGTACTTGGCGTTGTAGAGGGCGCCGGCATCCACCGGACGCAGGTTGGGTATCTTTCGCGTCAGGTCGACCACGACCTGTTTGGCGTCATCATCGTCGCCGCAGATGACCACGTCCTCGTCCAGCGTGACGCCGGGCTTCAGCAGTTCCTCGGCGGACACGTTCTGGAAGGCCGCCACCACCTGAGAACCTGGAGCGGCGGCCTGGGCCTCCTCTGCGGCTGATCCGGCCTCCACCTCTTCGGCAATCGCGCCCACTCCACGTTCGAACCGCATGGGGGCGATAACGGTCACCACCACTTTGCCGTCGAGGGCATCCCCGACGCCGGCAATGGTTGGCGACATGCCGTTGTAAGGCATGGTCAGAAAAACCACTTCGGACTGCGCCGCCGCTTCCGGATTCACCGCTCCCGAGATGGCGGCGCCGGGCGCCAGTGCCAACAACTCGTCAGCGGCTTCCTGCGCCCGACCGGCGTCCCGTGATCCGATGACCACCGCTTCGCCGGCCATAGCCAGGCGCAGCGCCAAACCCTTGCCTTCCGGTCCGGTGCCTCCCAAAAAAGCCAGCATCTATTTCGCCTCCGTGCTCAATTGCGGCGCAAGTATATCACCGCCGGAATGGGCCGGGCCGTGTGATACAATCGGCCCGGATTGCCCAAGCATTTCTTCCGATCACACTTCATAGGAGGGTTTATCGTCATGGCGTTCTCACTGAACCACGTCCACCTCAAGACCCCAGATCCCAAGGCCACCGCCGATTGGTACGTGCAGAACCTGGGCGCCACGGTCACCTCCGAGGCCCCCAACGGCGGCTTCCGGCTGGACTTACACGGTTTGCCCCTCAACGTGACCGATCACATCGCCACCCAGACCCACCCGCAGAACTACGGCTTTGAGCACATCGCCATCGACACCACCGACATCGAGGGCACCATGGCCGACCTGAAAAACAGCGGCGCGACCGTGCTGGAGGAGACCACCGTGGGCGGCGGGCGGCGGGTCATGTTCTTCGAGGGCCCTCAGGGCATCATCCTGGAAGTCCTCGAGGTAATCGACGGCTAGGTCATCTGAACTCAGGTCGCGTTGGGATAGGGGCGAATGATTATTCGCCCCTACTAGACCAGCAGCGCCTTCGAATTGGAGAACCAGGGATGACGTCACGCGAAATAATTTTTGAAGTAACCGAAGCTATAGAGGGTGGCTATGATGCCCGCGCCCTTGGCTACCCTATTTTCACTCAGGGTGAGGATTGGTCCGACCTCAAGGCAATGGTCAAGGACGCCGTCGCCTGCCACTTTGCTGACGCCGACAGTCCTGGAGTGATCCGGCTTCATCTGGTCAAGGACGAGGTCATCGCCGCATGACGCTGCGGCGTGATCTGTCGGGCGATGAACTGGCCCGGTTGTTGCGCCGGCATTATGGCTACCGGTTCGTCCGTCAGCAAGGAAGTCATATGACCGTCACCGCCGAAATCGGCGGCGTAGAGTGCAGTGTTACCATTCCTCAGCACCGGCAGGTTAAAGTGGGCACTCTGGGAAGAATAATTGCCGAGGTAGCCGAACAGGTCGGCCTGCCCCGATCCGAGGTGCGCCGTGCGCTTTTTGAGCGTTAGACTGATGCCCGCCAGGTGCAAACCTTTGCTTTCCGATACATGGTGACGGACCATGCAATTGTGGGAACATGCAGCCATTGAAGGGCCCGAGCCCGCACGTCGGCAAGTGCGGAACGGCAACCCCACCAACGAGCTGGTGTTCAGCGCTTACGTGGGTGGAAACGAAGACACGTTCCCTCATGTCATGGACCTCTACGTAGCGCCAGGAAGCCGGGTTGCCGATGTCACGTTCGGCAAAGGCGTTTTCTGGCGCAACGTTCCTGACGAGCGGTACGAATTGCTAGCCACCGATATCCAGACCGGGGTGGACTGCCGCGATCTTCCCTACGAAAACGGGACGATAGATTGTGTCGTGCTCGACCCGCCTTATATGCACTCACCGGGAGGAACGGCGCATACGGTTCATACGGCATTCGAGCGGCATTATCGCAATAACGTCACCGGGAATAGAACCACAAAGAAATATCACGAAGCCGTCCTTGAGCTGTATGAAGATGCCGGTAAAGAGGCGTATCGAGTCCTGCGCGAACGCGGCGTGTTGATCGTGAAGTGCCAGGATGAAGTGTGCGCGAATCGGCAACGTTTTACTCACGTGGAAATTATGCAATCATACGAACGGCTTGGATTCATTACCGAGGATCTGTTTGTGGTTGTTCGCCGAAATCGTCCCGGAGTGAGCCGGACGGTTCGCCAAGTGCACGCCAGGAAGAATCATTCGTATTTTCTCGTGTTTTGGAAAAGCGGCTCAGGGAGGAGCATTTGGGAACCGCCGGCATGAACCCAGTGGATCTGCTGGTGACCATCATCCGGGAACACGCGCCGGAGGACATCTGGCGCGACTCGCCTTTGGCAGGGTACCGGATGCTGGGCAATACCAACCGAGGCGAGATTGGCGAGGAATTCATACGGCGCTTCCTGGGTCAGAATGCCATAGCAGTTGGCAATGGAGGGCGGGTTTCTCGCACCGATCTTCGGATCGAGGATGTATGATTTGAGGTGAAAACTGCTTCGCTTGGTGCGAACGGCACTTTCCAGTTCAACCACGTTCGGTTGGACCGAGACTACGATTACCTGCTAGGTCTGGGGATTTGCCCGAATCAGGTAGTTTTCGATATACGGAGGAAAGGCATGGTCGCTGAGGGCAGGGCGGGCAGGTTGGTGCGCATGGCGGAAGGTCAGGCAGTGACGTACAAACTCACCAAGAGACTGGCGGAAATGGAAGCTATAGAACTATTTCCGGACCGCGTTCGCCAATCCCTTGCCCATGAAGACCGGTGAAGGAATTGCCAAGTTCCTGCACCGTCGATACTCCTAACCATGACGGAATGAACCGCCCCGTGACTTGCTACCACCGTGCTGAAGGGTAATCATCATGCCTGACCACCGTCTCCTCATCCTGTTCGCTCACCCCGACGATGAGGCGTTTCCTGTCGGAGGGACTATCGCGATGCACACCGCGCGCGGGGTGACCGCTCGTCTGATCACCGCCACCTCGGGCGAGCTCGGCGAGATCCGCCAGCCCGGTTCGGCTACCCGCGAGACCATCGGCGAGGTGAGGCGCGGTGAACTGGCCGAAGCGATCAAGGAGCTGGGCATCGAGTCCCACGAGGTTTTGCAGTACCGCGACTCGGGAATGGCCGGCTGGGACGATAATCATCATCCCAGGGCCTTCGTGCAGGCTGACGAGCACGAAGTGGTCGCCCGCCTAGTGTTCGAAATCCGCCGTTTCCGCCCCCAGGTGATCCTCACCTTTGGGATGGATGGACTCTATGGCCACCCGGACCACATCGCCATCTGCAAGCACGCTACCACCGCTTTCCGGCTGGCCGCCGACCCAACCGCGTTCCCCCATCACATGGCGATTGGCATCCAGCCCCATCAGACGGATCGCCTGTTTTACAGCGTGCGCCCGCACGGGTTCCGGGTGCACATGGCGGAATCGTTGCAGGCCGCCGGAGTGGACTTTCCCATGCCATCCCCCGACCGCGTCAACGACGGCGTCGACCCCGAGACCATCGACCTGACCGTAGACGCATCCGATGGTCTGGACGCCAAGATGGCCTGCATCAAGCGTCACTTCACGCAGTTGCAGCCCGACTGGCCCTACGAGCGCATACCCCGCGAGGTGACCGCCTCCGTGATCGGAGTGGAGCATTTCATTCGCGCCGAGCCTCCGGTCGCCGAAGGCGAGGTCGTCCCGGCCGACTTCTTCGCAGGTCTTTAGTAGAGCTCGGGGATCAGAGCAAGCCTGAAATTCCCTGCCAGACCAGCAGTACGCCCACGACCAGCAGGGTCAGCCCCATGGCCTGGATCGGCAAGTTCAGGTTGAACTCGCAGGCGAGGCTAACACCGGTGAAATGGGTTTCACAACAATCCCGCCCAACCGAAAATCCAGCCCAGAACACCGGCTCCGATAATTACCAGCGGCGCCGGCACTCGGAAAAACATCACCGATCCGAAGGCGAGCAGGGCAATCACCGCCCCGGTGGCGCTGGGATCGGCCCGCTCCCACAGCAGGAATACCACACCAACCACCAGACCAATAGCGGTAGCATTGACTCCCGTCAGGGCTATCCGAACCCAGGGATAGCGTCGCAACTTCTCCCAGAACGGCAACACCCCGAAGATTATCAACACTCCCGGCAGGAAGAGGCCCGCAAAGGCCAGCAGGAGTCCGGGAACGCCACCGGCTACCGCGCCGAGGTAGGCGCTGAAGCTGAACAGTGGGCCGGGCAGGGCCAGCATCAGGGCCAACCCATCCAGGAACTGCTGTTCCGTTACCCAGCCGGGTTCCACCACCTCGGCGCTGAGCATGGGCAATACCACCTGCCCACCGCCGAAAATCAGCGACCCGGTGCGATAAAAGGACTCCAGGATTTGCAGCCATGACCAATCCAGCGCCAGGCGCGCCAGGATCAGCCCGCCCAGCAGTCCAAAGAACAGCAGCAGCAGAAGGACACCGGCCACCCGGGAAATTCCCAGGTTGTCCAGAGGGATGTTTCCCGACTGGTCAATCGCATCGTGTCGTCGAGACCGCAGGGCGACCGCTGTCACCATCCCTCCCAGGGCCAGGGCAAGAGGAAAGGCCCAGGGTTGACGCACCAGTATGGTCACCACTGCCCCCAACAGCATCAGTCCCATGGTCAGCCGCGTGTTGACCACCGCCACGCCCAGCCGCCAGGCGGCCACCGCCACCAGCGCTACCGTGGCCGGCTGTACCCCGTCCAGCCACTGCGGGCGTCCTCCCTCGTCCAGGAAAGTCGCTGCGCCCAGGCCGGCCAGGGCCATTATCGTCGCCGCCGGATACAGGAAGAGCAGAAAGGCCAGCAAGCCGCCCAGCGGCCCGGCCCGAGCCGTGCCGACAGCCACCACCATTTGAGTTGAGGTAGGGCCGGGCAGTCCCTGCCCCAGGCCCAGCAGTTCCACGAAGCGCTGTTCGTCCAGCCAGCGACGCCTGGCTACGAACCGCTCCTGCAGCAGGGCAATATGAGCCTGTGGCCCGCCGAAGGCTATCCAACCGAAGGGCAGGAATGCCCAAGCCACCTCAGCCAGCCGGCGGGCCAGCGAGGGAGGGCGTTCGATTTCTGAGTGTGCCGCTGGTTCTTCCACCGGCTTTCGCCATGTCGAGGAGGCCCGACTACGGCTGACCCACGGCCTCGGTCACGCCCACCTCTGCCATCAGCTCGGAGATCTGCCGCCAGGTCTCGTCCTCGATGAAAACGCCGTTTTCGCGGCGCTGCAACTCGGTCCGGTACTCGATCTCACCGGGGTAGTAGACCTCGCTGAAACCGGGGGCCGGCGGGGATGTCTTGACGAACTCGGCGAACTCGGTCATCTCCTGCTTGAAGTCTTCCAGGGGGCGGAACTTTGCAACGTCGAACACCGCCAGGAAGCAGCCGTCGTTGTGGCGGGCCTGCGGGTCGATGCCGAACCCGAGGCCGGTTAACAGACCGGAGAACATCTCCACCATGAAAGAGAGGCCGAATCCCTTGTGTCCCTGGTCCGCGCCCACGGGCAGGATCGCGCCGCCGGCGGCGTAGTCGTTGGGGTCGTTGGTCGGGTTGCCGTCCTTGTCCACGATCCAGCCGGTGGGCACCTGCTCGCCGCGGTTGCGGGCCAGGCCGATCTTCCCGGCGGCGACGGCGGAGGTCGCCATGTCCAGCAGCACCTGGCCGGGCAGGTTGCTGGGAACGCCGATGCAGATGGGGTTGGTGCCCAGGCGTCGGGCGCGTCCGCCGAAGGGAGCGACTGCCTTGGGGCCGGCGCCGGAGTCGGCGGTGAGCAGGGCGATCATGCCCTCCTGGGCGCAGATGGTGGGGTAGTCGCCCAGGCGCCCGATGTGGCTCTGGCGGCGGATGGTGAAGGCGGCGACACCGTTCTCCTTGGCCTTGGCCATAGCCATGCGCGTCGCCTTTTCGGTCACCACGAAGCCGAACCCCCAGTTGCCGTCGACCACCGCGGTGGTTGGCGTTTCGCTGAGGACCTCGAAAGGCGCGCCCGGAACTATGTGGCCACGGTCGATGCGCTCGCAATACTCGGGAATATGGATGACGCCGTGAGAGTCGTGGCCGACGAGGTTGGCCATCACCTGGTGCCTGGCGACGATCTCAGCTTCTTCGGGCGGCGTGCCCTTGGCCACGTAGATGTGGTAGGCGGCCTTTTCCAGGTATTCAGGGGTGAAGACGGGCATGGTGGTGCCTCCGTGGGGTCCTCTAGCATGGATGATCAGGATGGACGGGATTGTAGCAGGAATGGCGGCAGAGTTTCGGCGGCGCCCCGGCTCACAGTTCTTTCTCGAAGTAATGCCGGCTGGCGCCGCCCTCATATCCTTCAGACATTCCGAATTGGCGGTAACCCAGCTTGGCGTAAAACTCGGGGGCTTGGAACGACATCGTATCGACCATCGCCGATGTGCAACCCAGTTTGCGCCCTTGCTCCTCCGCCCAGCCCATCAGGCGACTTCCGAGCCCTCTCGACTGGTGGTCGGGGTGCACCCACAAAAGGCGGATATGGAGCTTTCCCCAATAGGCTGCGGCATCCAGACCAGCCACCACGTTACCCGATTCGACGTAGACCGCCCTCACTCGGTTCACGCGGCGGGAGGAGGCCACTCCGGCGTTGCGCTCATCCAGGCCGCTTTCGACGGCGGCCATTTGCTCGTCTGTGGGGCTTACCGAGAATTCCATGCGCTGACGTGTCTCACGTGCGTCGCTTAGTCTGAGCCACTGTCCGTCTCCAAGTCCGTTAGATCTTCCACGCCGGCTATATTCGCCAGAAGTCGGTTGTAATTTCGCAGATCCGTCTGCAACTCCGCCAGGGAGTCGCGAAATTCGACGCGCTGGTCAGGGTCGGAAAAGGCATCGGCAAGGCTCTTACGGTGCCACTCAGCCGTAAACGGGCGCACCACCTGGTTAAGCACAGGGATGGCGACTTTGCTGAACTGGATAGTCCCTCGCCCCCGCCGGCGCAGGATTTCCCTGGTGGTTGGGAACAGCGAATATACGCTGTCCAGCGCGGTCTGCTCGTCCCCATCCTCCGACGGCAACGGCTGTGTGACGATCCTGGTCAGCATTTCTATGTACAGTTCCCAGGCCGCATCCTGGTCTTCATCGCTGAAATCGACGTCCAATGCCAAGCCCACACCCATGACGTTCAGGCTGATTTTTTCGAGATGGAAATTGCTGAAAAGCGTCGGCAAATGCATCTTCCGGCCCTCCAATCGCTCCGCTCGGTCAACCACAACGCCATTATATCCTGCGCCGTTGGCCTAGTATTTGCCGGCTCACTCCTATGCCCCTAAACTTCCGTCACCATCAAGATTGCAAACCGGAGGGAACCCATCATGAAAGCCGTATACATAAACGAGACCGGCGGCACCGACGTGCTGATCCACGGCGACCGTCCCGACCCCGAGATCAGCCCCGGCGAGGTGATGATCCGAGTGGGCGGCAGCGCTCTGAACCACCTTGACCTTAACTTGCGGGCCGGCAACGCGCGCCGCTTCCCCCACATTCTCGGCTGCGACTTCGCCGGCGAGGTGGTGCAGATCAGCCCCGACTCCGGAACCGATCTGGTGATTGGCGACCGGGTGCTGGTGGACAACCGGGTCAAGTGCGGCGGACATAACCTGTGCGAGCATTGTGCCGCCGGCCACGACCAGTGGTGTGGCCGTCAGCAGCGCATCGGCGTCGACCTGGACGGGGGACACGCGGAGTTCGTGGTCGCGCCGGCCATCAACGCCTACACGATCCCCGAAGAAATGTCCTTCGCGGAAGCGGCGGCGCTGCCCATCGCGCTGCATACCTCGTGGCATTGCCTCATCACGCAGGCCAAGCTGCAACCTTGGGACGACGTGCTGGTGCAGGCCGCCGGCTCCGGTGTGGGTAGCATGGGTATCCAGATCGCCAAGATGATGGGCTGCCGCGTGATCACCACCGCCGGCAGCGACTGGAAACTGGAGGAGGCGAAGAAGTGGGGAGCCGATGAGGTCATCAACTATCGCGAGGTGGACAGCGTCAGCGAGCGGGTCAAGGAGTTGACCGATGGGCAGGGCGTGGACGTGGTGTACGACTGCGTGGGTGCGGACGTGTGGCATGAGAACATGCTGAGCCTCAAGCACGAGGGTCGGTTGGTGATAACCGGCGTCACGTCGGGCAGCCAGACGCCCATGGATCTGTCCATACTGCACGGCAAACCGTTGCACCTGATGGGCAGCGGCGGACGCAGCCGCCGCACCATGGCCGACGCCATGAAGATGGTGAACCAGGGCGCGCTGCGGGGCATCGTCGGGCGCACCTTCCCTCTGGAGGGTGTCGCCGAGGCGCACGAGGTGATGCACGACCGGGACTTCTACGGCAAGCTGGTCATCGAACACTGAGCGGCCGACGGCTTTTGGTACAATAACGCACGCCAAAAAGCTCACCACATCCCAATGGAGGCACTCCAACCATGAAAATCGCTCGCTACATCGCCCACGGATCCGAGCATTTCGGCGTCGTTGACGGTGACAACGTAACCGCTATCGACGGCAGCATCTTCGACGCCGAGATCAAGCTGACCGATCACGTCCACTCCCTTTCCGACGTCAAACTGCTGTCGCCGGTGATGCCGGGAAAGATCCTGGCCATGGGCCTCAACTACACCAGCCACATCGGCGACCGGCCCGCTCCTGAATACCCCATGATCTTCCACAAGACCCCCACCAGCGTCATCGGACCCGAGGACGCCATTGTGCGGCCGAAGGAAGTGCAGCGCTTCGATGCCGAGGGCGAGATGGTCGTGGTCATCAAGGACAAGTGCCGCAACGTCTCCAAGGCTGACGCGCTGAACCACGTGCTGGGCTACACCTGCGGCAACGACGTGTCGGCCCGCGACTGGCAGCAGAAGGACCGCCGGGAGAACAACTCCGACTGGTGGCGCGCCAAGTCCGCCGACACCTTCTCGCCCATGGGCCCCTGGATCGAGACCGACGCCGATCCTGCCGCGCAGCACCTGCGCACCCGCGTCAACGGAAATGAGGAGCAGAACGAGACCACGGCGCATCTCATCTTCGACGTGCCGACCATGATCGAGTTCATCACCAAGTACGTGACCCTGGAGGCCGGCGACTGCATCTTCACCGGCACGCCCGGCACCACGTCAGACATGGCCGACGGCGCCATCTGCGAGATCGACATCAGCGGGATCGGCGTGCTGCGCAACCCGGTGAAGCTGGAATCCTAGTCTCGCATCGCCGACGAACAGAGCGCCAAAACCAGGGGCGGCCAATCGGCCGCCCCTTCCGTTTTCTGGCAAGGCGGTCATGCCGCCCGTCAGAGGTCCGATTCGCTTTCCTCCCGCAGCTTGACCAGCAGGGGGATGGACCGGATTTTGCGCTCATTGAGGTCTTCCCAGTAAATGCCCTTTGGGCGCGGCAATTCTTCGTTGCCTTTGCCGCACCTGATAACACTCTCGGTGGTAACCACGATGTCCAGCGGCACGTCGTGTTGCGTCCAGGGCAGGTCTTCATCAAGCAGTTGCATGGGGTGGACCGTGCTGATCACCGGCGTGCCGGGCTTCACAACGCCGGCCGCCGCCGCCAGGCCGTACTCCAGGTCGGCGAACCCGCCGCCCTTGCCGATCCGGACGCCCTGGCTGTTGACCGCCACCGATCCCGAAATCACGAGATCAATAGGCTGCATCTCGTGCACGTAAACGGGACGACCGACCTTGAACGCCCCCGAGATGGTGGCGGCTTTTGCCGGTACGACCTCGGGGCGACGCGGGTCGAGCTCGATGAACACCCGCTCTTCCTTGAGCCTGGGCACCGCCATGTACAGCAGCTTGCCCTGCTCCAGCGCCATTTGACGGAGCGGCCGCTGGGCCTGGTCGGGGTTGCTCTTGATGGCGCGAGCGGCTACCCATTCGGGGAGCTCCGACGCCAGGGCTGCCGCCTGCTCGCTGCCGATGAAGTTCGGAATCCGGTCGTGTACCGACTTCCCCCTCACCACGCGCGCTGTTTCCAGCGCGGTCCAAACTGATTCTCGAATTGCCCATTTGTCACGCATGACTCTCACTGTTTTGTCAGGCGAGTCCAACCAGCGACAGCAGGCTCCTAGCTTCCTCGACGCTCTCGCCAGCCAGCACTATCCACTCGATGACCTTGATGATTATCCACGGGATGAAACCGATGACCGCTGTCAGCAGCACGACGGCTATCGCCCGGCCTGTCGACTCAAAGTCCAGCGCCTGTCGCACCGCTACGGTCACGGCGGCCAATGTCCAAACGAAGATCACCAACGAAAGGAACCAACCGAAGAGCCATCCGATATAGGGCAGGAATGCGAAAATGCTGAAGATCGAAAGGACTCCTGGCGTATACGCGAAACCTACAACACGGCCAATCTCCGCCCAGCTGGTGTTTGTGCTAGCGGTGCGGAGCATCATGCCGCCCACCAGGCTCAGCACCGACACCCAGATCGCCCAGCGCACGATGCCGAACACCAAGCCGGCTATTAGCGCCAGTATGATTCCCAAGGCCGAAGCGCCACCAATCAATGCGCCGATGAGCCCGCCGACGGCTCCGCACACCGTGACCAGCAGCACTACCACGATAGCCTGCCCTATTGCTCCCGGATCTGCTTCGATCTCTTCGTATGTTTCGGCGTTGAACAACGCCGCTCCGATCATTCTCTGGATCATCTATTCACCTCACTTGAATGGTTCCCTGACTGTATGGCGATGGTGGCCGTCTATAGAGCGACTGAATTGTCCTGGATTCTATACGGTGGTCTTCACTGCTGTCACAGCGCGTGACCGCAAAGTTGTCACAGTTTCGCTTTACAAGCACAGGCAGCAGACATACAATTTGGCGGTAAGGGAGCAGGCGGTCCAGCCTCTCCCCGGTTTGCTGTCAGGGATCAGTTCAGGTAGCAACGCTTATTCTCTTGTTGCCACGTCGCCGCCCATTGCTCCGCTCAACTCCCATGAATCAGTCGCCCGAAACCAGCCAGAGCGTGTCGCCCGAGAATCCCGGGAGTCTCCAATCCAACCTGGACAGCCGCCGGGCGAAGTTGCTGCGCATCCGGCAGCGCGGCGTGGATCCCTATCCGCCGCGATTCCAGCGCAGCTGCACCGCCGACGAGGCGATCAAGCTTTTCGAGGCTGCTGAGTCGGAAGAAACACCGCAAAGCGCCAACGGAATCAGCGTCGCGGGACGCATCGTTTCCATGCGCGTGATGGGCCGGGCAGCGTTTATTGATCTGCGTGACTCGTCGGGCGTGGTTCAGGCCATGCTGCGGCAGAACGTGCTGGGCGACGAATATGCCGTCCTGCAGGACCTTGATCTTGGCGATTTCCTCGGGGTGGACGGCGACATGATGCGCACGCGCACCGGCCAGCCCACCATCGAAGCCCACGCGCTGACGATCCTGGCCAAGGGAATGCGTCCCTTGCCCGAAAAGTGGCATGGATTGCGGGACGTGGAAACCCGTTACCGCCAACGCTATCTGGACCTGATTGCCAACCCGGAGGTCGCCGACACCTTCGTGCAGCGTAGCCGCATCATCAGCGGCATCCGGAGGTTCCTGGACGGCCGCGGTTTCGTCGAAGTGGACACGCCCATACTGGTGCCGATCCCCGCCGGGGCCCACGCCCGTCCGTTCATCACCCACCACAACGCCCTGGACGAGCAACTGTACCTGCGAATCGCCACCGAGTTGTATCTCAAGCGTCTCATCGTCGGCGGATTGGACAAGGTCTACGAGATTGGCCGCGTCTTTCGCAATGAGGGAATCGACCAGGACCACAACCCTGAATTCACGCTGCTGGAATCCTACGAAGCCTACGCCGATTACAACTCCGTGATGGGGATGGTGGAATCGCTGGTTTCATCGTTGGCGCAAGACGTTCACGGCTCAATGCAGATCGCCATGGGCGACGAGGTGATCGATTTCACGCCACCGTGGCCTCGCCTGTCGCTGCGGGAAGAGCTCCAGCGACGCAGCGGCGTGGACATCGAGGATTACCCTGACGCCGAGTCGCTGACCGGAAAGTGCCGCGACCTGGGCCTGCAACCTGGTCCCCGAGAGGCCCGCGGCCGCCTCATCGATAAGATGCTGTCGGTGTACGTAGAGCCGCACCTGATACAGCCATCATTCCTGATTGACTACCCCGAGGACATGTCGCCGCTGGCCAAGGGGCACCCGGACAAGCCGGGCTACGTCGAGCGTTTCGAAGCCTTCGCCGCGGGGATGGAGATTGCCAACTCCTACACTGAGCTGAACGACCCTGAAGTGCAGCGCGCTCGGTTTGCCGCGCAGGAACACCAGCGGGACGCTTATGATGATGATGAGGCTGACCGAACCGACGACGACTTCCTGACTGCCCTGGAATACGGCATGCCGCCGACCGGTGGACTGGGCATTGGCATCGACCGGCTGGTTATGCTGTTGACCGGGCAGTCCACGATACGTGATGTGCTACTATTTCCGCAGATGCGCTCTATCCCCGGCGAGAGCTTGCCGACCACGACATCGGACGATAGCAACGGGTGATCACCATGACCGCTACCGCTTTGCTAAAGGCCCCTGATGCAACGCTTGAACAAGCTGGGCCATCGGTCTCCAATTTAGGGGATGCTGGTCTACTCCTCGTCAGGCTGCGGTTGCCGGACGCGGTAATTTCCGCCGGCCCAGACGCCTGCGAAGATTGGTTCTGGGAAATCTGCATCGCCAACCAGGACTATCCATGGCGCATGGAACTTACTTCCGACGGAGTGCTTGAAATCATGGCGCCTACCTATGCCCCTTCCGACGAACACGAGGGTGAATCCTTCGGTGCTTTATACGTATGGAACACCGCATCAGGTCGCCCGGGGATTGCCACCGGACCCTCCAGCGCCTACCGGCTAGATAACGGCGCCGTGCGGTGCCCGGACGCTGCGTGGAGTCCGCGAGAAAAGGTTCTGCCACCACCGTCGGAGGCACCACGGGCGCGGCCCTATTGTCCTGATTTCATCGTGGAAGTTCGCTCTACTTCACAATCGCGTCCTTCGGATTTGACCGAACTGCTCAACAAAATGCAGGAATACATGGACAATGGCGCAAAGCTCGGCTGGCTCATCGACCCACTCGAGCGCACCGTCCGCATCTACCGCGCTGGCGTGGCTGAACCTGAGCTTCTGGACGATCCTGAAACGCTCGATGGCGAGGCTGTGCTTCCTGATTTCACCTTTGCCGTTCGTGAATTGATTTTCGATTTGGTGTAACGGATCACACATGCTTTCCCTTGAACAAATTCGCAGCCATACCGACACGGTACGCGCGGCCCTGGTCCGACGCGCCGAAGACGAGGATTGCCTCGACGAAATCCTGGCCATGGACACCCAGAGGCGCACCGCCATCACCGACGGCGACGAACTCCGCGCGCGCCGCAACGCCGTGTCCCGCGAAATTGGCCAGGCCCGCTCGCAGGGCGGTCAGCCGGACGAGAGCGTCGTGGAGGAGATGCGCGACGTTGGCCGGCGCATCAGCGAACTGGAAGACCTGGTACGCGACCTGGACTTGCGGATCAACGACGCCATGCTGGCGCTGCCCAACCTGCCTCATGCCAGCACTCCTGAAGGTCACGACGAAACCGCCAACGTCGTGCTGCGTCACTGGGGCGAGCCAACCAGCCTGGATTTCGACGCTCAACCGCACTGGGATCTGGCCGAGAGCCTGGGCATCATCGACTTTCAGCGTGGCGTAAAGCTCTCCGGGAGCCGGTTCTATACGCTGAACGGCTACGGCGCGCGCTTGGAGCGTGCCATCATCTCGTGGATGCTGGATCTGCACAGCGGCGAGCACGGCTATACCGAAGTTGCTCTGCCTATCCTGGTGCGCCGCGAGATCATGGAAGGCTCCGGCAACTTGCCCCTCTTCGCCGATAACCTCTATCACGACGACGAGGACGACCTTTGGCTCATCCCGACCGCGGAGGTGCCTGTCACCAACCTGCATCGGGATGAAATCCTCACCGCCGACGATTTGCCCCTGTATTACGTGGCGCACACCCCATGCTTCCGGCGGGAAAAGGCGGCTGCCGGCCGGGACACCCGGGGCATCAAGCGGGTCCACCAGTTCAACAAGGTGGAGATGTACAAGTTCGTTGAGCCGGAAACCTCGTTCGATGAACTTGAAGCCCTGCTGGCAAACGCCGAGACGGTGTGCCAGCGACTCAACCTGCCCTACCGCATTCTACAGCTGTGCGCCGGCGACATTTCCTTCCCGTCGGCCAAGTCCTACGATATCGAGGTATGGGCCGCCGGATCGCAGGAGTGGCTGGAAGTGTCGTCCTGCTCCAACTGCACCGACTTCCAGGCTCGGCGCGCCAACGTGCGCTACCGCCCGGGCGTTGGAGAACGGCCCCGATTTGTGCACACCCTGAACGGGTCGGGTCTGGCGTTGCCCAGGGTGATCATCGCCATCCTGGAGAACAACCAGCAGCCCGACGGATCGGTGATTATTCCCGAGGTTTTGCGGCCGTATACGGGGTTTGACGTGATACCGGCTCCGTGAAGTTATGCGTCTCCCGCCCAATCGCACAGCGAGGCAAGCTTATGACATCACCCCACAGCGCCGGCCAGACCACGACCGGGAATCAACCCGCCGGGGTTTATGAGATCCTGGTGTCCTGCTACGATGGCATGGACTTCGAGGGAGATTGGCGATATTCAGCGTTTTGTCCTGACATAGACACTGCGATGGACGGGCGAACTCCTGAGGAAGCTTTGTTGCGGGTCAAGGAGGCCATTCGCGTCAAACTTGCCGATTACCAGACTGGTCAACTTCCTATTTTGAATGCCAAGGCTCGTGACGAAGCAGTGGAGGATTTTCTCAACGACGGTCGGCTGGTAGACAAAACCACTGTGCTATTGGATAGCGATTAGATGCCGAGGTTACCCAGGAATGTCAAAACGACGGACATCGTGAGGGCATTCAACGCCGCCAGTGCACACGGGCAGGACTGGGTTTCTTCTACCGATGGCCGGGAGCCGAGAGTAATGCGCTGGGCAGGTAGAACCGTGCCCATTCCGGATCATCCTCGTGATGTTCCTCCCGGAACTTTGCGGAGCATCATCAGGCAAGCTGGCTGGACAGTTGATGAGTTCCGCTACCTGGCTGGATATATGAACCGTAGAGAACGGCAGAACTGGTTGCGGCAGCATCCAGAGTGGCGCTGACTGACGAATCTCAAGGATGGAGTTTCACAATGGCCGGCATCTGGCCCGATGACATCCGCTGCGTCGCCCTCATCACCTTCGACGTGGACGGCATCACCTCCTGGCTGAATCGGAACCCCGATTTCATCAACTACCCCAGCCTGCTGTCCATGGCGGAATACGGTCCCAGCGTGGCCACGCCGCGCATCCTGGACATGCTGGACGCCCAGGGCATACCGGGCAGCTTCTACATTCCCGGTTACGTGGCCGAAACCCACCCTGATCTGGTGCGCGAGATCTCCGGTCGCGGGCACGAGGTGGCGCACCACGGCTACATCCACGAGCCCCCGGCGACGATGACGCCGGACAAGGAAGAGGATGTGCTGGTCAAGGGCATCAGCATCCTGGGCGAGCTCACGGGCGAAGCGCCAGTCGGATATCGTTCTCCCAGTTGGGAACTGAGCCCGGTGTCGCTGGACCTGCTGGCCAAGCACAATTTCCAGTACGACAGCAGCCTGATGGGAGACGACGCGCCCTACTTCGTGCAGGGGGGCGACCCGCCGCGGAACCTGGTCGAACTGCCCATCCACTGGTTGCTCGACGACGCTCCACACTTTGCGTACGCTCCTTCGGCCAACCGCCTGGGGCCAATGCGGAACCCCGATGAAGTGTTCGAGAGCTGGGCGGCGGAGTTTCGCGGCATCTATCGCTACGGCCGCTGCTTCAACCTCACCATGCACCCGCAGTACATCGGCCGGCCCGGTCGGCTGCTCATGCTGGAGCGCCTGATTGAGTACATCAAGACCTTCCCCGGCGTCCGCTTCATGCGCTCGGTGGACGTTGCGACCATGTGGGAAAAGGGAGCCTAGCCATGGCCACTGACCATTCCGGGCGCGCGGCGCATGATCGCGGCGGCTGGCCCGACGACACACCCATCGACCGCTCCGAGCACGAATACAGCGATTGGGAGCGTCGAGTCGATGCCGTGCATCAGGTCTTGGGCGCCCAGGGCATCCGGACCACGGACGAAATGCGCCGCGCCATCGAAAGCCTGCCGCCGGATCGCTACGAGGCCCTGTCGTACTACGAAAAGTGGACCGCGGCCCTGGAAATCCTGCTGATCGAGAAGGGGATACTGACGGCGGAGGAGATTGACGCCAAGACCGCCGAACTGCGGGAGCGGGGGTTGTAGGGGGAGGCGGAGATGCTTGGCATCGTCGGATATACGCTATCTGCAATCGGACTTCTGATCATATGTGTGGCTTGTTCGCGCTGGTCTTCAAGGCCATGAGTGACGAAACAGATGGATTGCTTGGGCCTCTTTTGACTGTAGTGGTCGGCGTGGTGGCCCTCGCTCCGGGGCTATGGATTGTCCTGTCTTTGATGCCCGGATAGCGGATTTCCAATCCGCAGGTACATGACTGCGGGGATCATCATGCCAAGTATCAGAAACAACGCTCCAACTACCAACGCAAACTTCGCCGCAACCGTAATCAACCGTGCGGCGGAAATTGTCGCCGGCGGTGCATCGTCAGATGGGCCCGGGTGTGACGCTCTCGGAGCATTTCGGCAGGCGCGGGACGAGTTCATCGCCGCCGAAACTGACAAACAAGCGAAGGGGCGAACCTATCACTGGAGCCTGCTGCTCAAGGATGTAGGTGAGTACGTCAAAAGCCGCGAACCCACGTATGCCAACTCGTTCAGCCCCACCGTCGACTGGAGCGCGGCGACCGACGCCGGCATCGTGGCCCAAACCCTGCGTGAGGCCGCGCTCCCAATCAGCCGCATGGTGGAGGAGCGAACCCGACGGGTGAGCAAACTCGAGGCCATGTCAGAGCAAGAAAGGGCCGAATACGAACTGATGCGGAAAGCGGCAGCCTTCTTAACCCAGCAGGGTTTGACTGTCAACGTCGCGTGGGACCGTGAGGATACCAAGGATCCCATTGACTATTGGGGAACTGTGGACGGCGTAGCATGGGCCTTTGAAATTACTGAGCTGCGAATCACAGCTGATGGCGCGCACATCAAAATCGGACACCTCAAAGAGCGCAAGAGCCTCCCGGAGGAGCTTGCCGCGCCGCTGCCTCAAGTACCCGACGGCCCGGACGCGCTGCAAAAGGTGCTCAACAAAGCCGCGGAACACGGCAGCAAAGCGAGCAAAGTCGCGGCGTCGGACGGCGCCAGGTACTGCTTGATGCTGCACAATCGGCAATTCCTGTATGCGCCGGACTGGCAGGAAATCGCCATGCCGGACTTCAACGCGTTTGACGCGGTTTTGATACTGCACCAGGAAATTTACCCACTGGTCCAAACGTGGGAGGTCATGCGGAATGGTTTTGCCAAGCCCCTGCGCAGCCATAACGTCAACGACCTGGGCGATATCATCGCGTTCAAAAACTCCAACCGGACGCACCGGAGCGATCCGGAACGGGTCAAAGCGGCTTTGCTTCGGATACAATCTCTGAACCTGACTGAAGACGATATTCGGGCCGCGATAGCGGAGACCCGCGCTGAAAGAAGCGGCCAATGATGCGGCTGGTATTGGACACCAATTCGGTGCTGATGCCAATCACCAGAACAGCCAGCAGTGATATATGGCTTCGTGCGGCGTGGGAACAACAGCATATCGTGCCGCTTTTCAGCAGCGAGACTGAGGCAGAGTTAATCCGAACACTGCATAACCGCACACTGCATAACCGCAGACTTGGAATCTCAGAGGACCAAATCACTGACACTGCCGCCGCATACCTTGACTACTGTGAAAAGGTTGACATACCCGACCCGCCACCGGAGACACCGCAATGCCGCGACCCCAGCGACCAGATGTTCCTCATTCTTGCGTACCAGGCCGCAGCTGATTATCTGATCACCAAGGATCCCGACCTGTTGGCTCTCAGTGAAGAATCTGAAATTCCGATTATCACGCCAGCCATGTTGAGCGTTATACTGCAAACCCAGCCTTGATGCCCAAGCCTGAACCGATGAGCGCAGCCATGACCACCTCCGCCGAACCCGCCCTCTACCCCGACGGCGCCGCTGTCCGCGTCCGCATCGGATATCCGGCGCACCACTTCCGCACGCCGGCCTACATCCAGGGACATACCGGCACGGTCGATGCGCTCTGCGGGGTCTTTCCCAACCCTGAATCGCTGGCCCACGGGGGCGATGGCCTGCCGCGCCAACCCCTCTACCGCATTCGCCTGCAACAAGCGGACCTGTGGGCTGACTACGCTGGCAATCCCGCTGATACTCTGCTGGTGGACGTGTACCAGCACTGGCTGGAACCCGCCTGATATGTGCTATCTTGCCGGCCAACGCCGCAATTGAGAGGTATGTAAACAGTGGAACGACCGATATTTCAGCCCATTGGCTCCCCCGCAGACGAACTGGATACGCCGGCCCTGGTGGTTGACCTGGGGATAATGGAACAGAATATCGCGGTCCTGCACGAGGCGGTTGGCAGCTCCGACAGTGGCCGGGTTGCGGTTCGGCCTCACGTTTCCTGTCACGGCTGCCCTGAAATCGCCCAAATCCAGCTGTCAGCGGGAGGCTCCTCAAGCGGCGTGGCGGTCAGCTCTCTGGCGGAAGCAGAGGCATTTGCCGATGCCGACATCGCCATTGCCGACATACTCATAGCGGGCCGGGTGGTCACGGCCCCCAAGATCAGCCGACTGGCCGCCCTGGCCGGTCGAGTCGCGATGAGCGTAGCCGCCGACAACCCCCGCAACGTCCAGGACCTTGCCGAGGCTGCGCAGGCCGCCGGCGTCACTTTGGGCGTGCTGGTGGACATGGACGCCGGGTACGGGTTTGGCGGTGTGGCGTCCGTGCAGGGTGCGGTTGAACTGGCGCGAGCGGTTGCCGATGCGCCCGGATTGTCCTTGCAGGGGATAATGACCTACGAGGGCCCGTTGCCCATCACGGATCGCGCGGATCTGGAGGCCGAAACCCGCCGCCGGCTGCAGCCGCTCCTCGACGCGCGGAGCGAACTCGAACAGGCCGGCATTGAGGTTGAGACGGTAAGCGCCGGCAGCACCTACAACTATGATGTGGTCTCCCATATGCCGGGCATCACCGAGGTCCAGGCCGGCGTGTATCCTCTGATGGATATGGAGACGCTGCGGGTTCGCCCTGAGTTGCAGCCGGCGGCCAGGGTTCTGGCTACGGTCATCGGCCATCCCGTGGCAGGCCGGGCGGTGGTGGACGCCGGGCACAAGACCACCGGACCTGATTTTGGGGTCCCCGTGCTGGAGGGATTCGAGGGCGCCGTGGCCAGCAGGTTCAGCGCGGAGCATGGAATCCTGGATTTGGAAGGTCCGGCTACTGAGCAATTGATGCCTAATGACAAGGTGCGCCTGGTTCCGTACAACCTGGCGCTCTGCGTCAATCAATATGACTACATCCGCGCCGTGCGGGACGGCAAGTTGGTGGGGTATTGGCGCGTCGCCGGCCGGGGACAGCTTGGGTAGTTTCTATGAGATTGTCATTGCGAGGAGCGCAGCGACGCGGCAATCCCGTTCCCATGGAGCCGGCCATTGCCCCAACGGGATTGCGACGCTACGCTCGCAATGACATTTTTGCACTGGCCTGAATGAGATCTGTTAGGAGATTCGGAGGTACGTCAATGCCGCAAACGAATGAACCCCAACCCGGCACGCCCGTTGCGGAACTGGATACTCCATGCCTGATCCTGGACATGGATGCGCTGGATCACAACATGGACGTGATTGCCGACTTCTACGCGGATCGCCACAGCAAGTTGCGTGGACACAGCAAGAATCACAAGAGTCCAGCCATCGCTCTGCGGCAGATCCAGCGCGGCGGCACGATCGGTGGGGTGTGCGCCGCCAAGGTCGCCGAGGCCGAGGTGATGGTGCAGGGTGGCGTTCCCAGCGTGTTCGTTACCAGCGAGGTGGTTGCGCCGCCAAAGATCGCCCGGCTTTGCTCCCTTGCCGATCAAGCCGAGATCCTGGTGGCCTGCGAAAACGAAGCGAATGCCCATGACCTTTCCCAGGCTGCCGCGGCCCAGGGGGTAGACCTTGGCGTGGTCATCGAGCAGGAAACCGGCCTGCTCCGGTGTGGCGTGCAAGAAGGGGAGCAGGGAGTGGAATCCGGCGTCGCCCTGGCCCGATTGATCGATTCGCTGCCCGGACTCTCCCTGAAAGGCGTGATGAGCCACCAGATGATGTCCGAGCCATCTGGAGACCGAGAGGACCGGGCCACCGAGGCCCACCGCCTGATCCAGCCGGTTCTGGATCTCAGGGAGGCCATGATCGCCGACGGGTTGCCGGTTGAAATCGTATCGACGGGCGAGACCTGGAGCTATGACATCGCCGGGGATATGCCCGAGGTCACGGAAATCCAGGGCGGTTCCTACCTGGTGATGGAGACTTCGTACGAATACATGGAGGATTTTCAGTTGGCCGGCAAGGTGCTGTCCTCCATAATCAGTGTCCCCCGTCCGGGAACGGCGATTGGCGACGCCGGGGCCCGGGCCGTGGGCAGCATGAAGGGGTTGCCGCGAGTGGAGGGCCGTCCAGGGGTTGAAGCCGTCGCTATCGATACCGACCGCACTGTGTTCCAGGTCGCGGAAGGAGTTGAACTTGCCATCGGCGACCAGGTTGTGCTGCTCCCCGGCCAGCAAGACGCTATGGTGAGCCGCTGGGATCGCTTCATCGGTATACGCGACGGAAAGGTGGAAACGGTTTGGGATATCGAGGCACGGGGCTGTCACAATTAGGGAGGGAAAATATGACCGCAACCCACGTTGTAGACCATATCCACGACGAGCCCATGAGCGAGGTCGCGCTGCGTTCGGTGGCCATTGAAACCCTGCTACAGGAAAAAGGTCTGCTCACGGCTGACGAAGTGCAGCGTCAGGTGCACCTGATGGACGGTCGCAGTCCGGCCGACGGCGCCCGCGTTGTCGCCAAAGCCTGGGTCGACGAGGGTTTCAAGGCGCGCCTGCTGGCGGACTCGCGGTCTGCACTGGCGGAGATGGACATCGAGATTCCCGCGGAGACCCCGCACTTGGCGGTCGTGGAGAACACGGACGGCGTTCACCACATGGTGGTCTGCACACTGTGTTCCTGCTATCCCCGGATGCTGCTCGGCCGTCCGCCCGACTGGTACAAGAGCCTGGCCTATCGCGCCCGCGCCGTCAGCGACCCGCGCGGAGTGATGGCCGAGTTCGGAACCGAGTTGGCCGACGGCGTACAGGTCACCGTGTTGGACAGCACCGCCGACATGCGCTACCTGGTGCTGCCGCGCCGGCCTGCGGGAACCGCGGGGATGAGCGAGGAAGACCTGGCTAGCCTGGTGAGCCGGGACAGCATGATTGGCGTTACCGAGGCCCTGACGCCATAGCGAGCCACCATGCACACGGATTCACCGGGGCGAATAACCATTCGCCCCGGTTAGTTTCAGCGCGGAATCAGAGTAGCTTCACGACGTCAACCGTTGCGGCTCTTCGTCGATCTGGTTGATGCGGCGCAGATGGCGGCCGCCCTCGAATTCGGTGGTCAGCCACACGTCGACGATTTCGCGAGCCGTCTCCCACGAAACCAACCGCTGTCCCATGGACAGCACGTTGGAGTCGTTGTGTTCCCGGCCGAACCGCGCGGACTCTGCATTCCAGCACAGCGTGCAGCGCACGCCCGGGACGCGGTTGGCGACGATGGCCTCACCATTGCCGGAACCGCCCAGGACTATGCCGCGGTCCACTTCACCCCGGGATACTGCCTCAGCCACCGGGCGAATCCACTCGGGATAGTCGGTGGACTCTTCCGAGTATGCCCCGTAGTCGATCGCTTCATGGCCCAAGTAGGCCAGCAATGCGAGCAGCTTGCCTTTGTATTCGAACCCGGCGTGATCGGAGCCAATAGCAATTTTCATCGAACTGCCCACGTACTCATACGTAATCTGCTGATGCCTGATGGCTCGCAGTGTAACACACAGGCTGGCGACCGACTCGCCGTCCGCAAGCGGCGCCTTACCCGCCAATAGACGGTGTGCTAGGATACCGGCCATCCGCATTACTGCGACACGGAGGGAAATCATGAAAGGACGTATCGTCGTCGTCAAGGAATATGGCAAGCCTTTTGAGATCGAAGAGTACGACGTTCCAGAACCCGAACCCGGAGCAGTCCTGCTGCGCATGACTCAGGCTGGCATCTGCGGCTCCGACCTGCATACCTGGCGCGGCGACCAGACCCAGGAGCACAATCCGCTCCCTCCAACCGGCCGCGTCATGGGTCACGAAGGCACCGGCGTGATAGAACACCTGGGCGACGGTGTCACCACCGACTACTGGGGAACCGACGTGAATGAGGGCGACCGCGTGGTTTACGCCGCCGTGTTCCCCTGCTACCACTGCCACATGTGCCTGCGCGGCAACACCAACTGGTGCGCCAACCGCCAGTACCCCGCCGCCGGCAACTGGCCCTATTTCACCGGCACCTATGGCGACTTTCTGTATCTGCCTCCGCGCCATCCCTTCTTCCGCGTCCCCGACGAACTGCCTGACAGCCTGCTGGGCCCGGTCAACTGCGCCATGGGCACCGTGACCACCGGCCTGGAGCGGGCCGGGATGAGCCACGGCCAGTCGGTGGTAATCATGGGCGCGGGCGGCCTGGGCATCCACGCCACCGCCATGGCCAAGGAGCGCGGCGCCGACCGGGTCATCGTGCTCGACCGATTGGAGAACCGTCTGGAACTGGCGGAAGAATTCGGCGCGGACCACACCATCAACATCGAGGAATTCAACACTCCTGAAACCCGCGTGCGCCGGGTCCGCGAGTTGACCCGCGGCCGCGGCGCCGACGTGGTGATGGAGTTGGTGGGCCGGGCCGATTTGCTGCGGGAAGGCATCGATATGCTCTCCAACGGCGGCACCTTCGTGGAGATCGGCGACATCGTGCGCGGGCAGGAAACCTCCATCGACCCGTCCAAGCTGCTCCAGGGCAAGAACATCGTCGGCAGCCTGATGTATCGTCCCTCGCTGCTGCCTGAATTGCTGGACTTCCTGGTTCGCAACCAGGACCGGCTGCCCTTCAACAAGCTGGTGTCGCACACCTTCCCGCTGGCCGACGTCAACGAGGCTTTCGCCGCCGCCGAATGGAGCCAGCGCCAGACCGAGATCACCCGGGCGATGCTGGTGCCGTAGCCCACTGCAAAGCGCTCAAGATTGGCCGGCGTGAGCGATAACCCGCGCCGGCCAAATGGAGACATAAACGAAATGACTTCCCCAATCGACCGGCAAATGCCAGATGAAACGCTGCTTGAGAACCTGTGCGCCTTGCGTAACCGTCTGGCTAGGGCAAACGGCGTACAGCTATACATGGTGTTCAGCAATGATACTCTGGCGGAAATGGCAACAATTCGACCTCTAACCTCCGATGGTATGCTCGCCATCACTGGCGTAGGCCCCGCGAAGTTGGAACGGTACGGCCAAGAGTTTCTCCGAGTCATACGCGAGCGAACTGAAGCGAATGCCGGACACCAGGATCCGCAACCGTTCCGGGTTGACGGGCAGCGAGACAACCGCCAATTCCCGGCGGACAAGGATGCTGACCGATTCTTCGTGTACATTCTGTTGATGAACACCGGCGAATATTACGTAGGGCAGACGCGGGAGATACATGAACGCTTGCACGAACATCGCAACAATATGAGCCAAAGCACTAAAGGCAAAGAACCCAAGCTACAGTGGTTCACCACGGTTCAAACTCGAAACGAAGCTGCTGATTTGGAAGTGGAACTGCAACAACTGAACTCTAATCCTGCCGGCCGCCGGGAAATCAACCGGTTGATTGTAGATTTTAAGCAATTGTCCGACCAACTGGACTACACTCCTCACTTGTCACAGGCGCAGTCCACCGTACAAGAACGTCGTTTGCCTTACGGCGGTGTTACGCCACCATCCCGAAGGCAGCGGAGCAAAGCATGATTATTGAAAAGAATCCGCCTTTCAAGGACGGGATGCCTCCCATCCACCCTGGCAAGTACATCGCCGAGGACCTTGAAGAATGGGGGATGTCTGCCGCCGAGCTCGACGCCGCCTTGGCCGTGCCGGCAGGGACTACCACTGCGCTGGTGGCGGAACGGGCCAGCATGACCCCGGAGCTGGCGCTGAGGCTGTCGCACTATATGTGCACTTCAGCTGAGTTCTGGCTGGGCATCCAAGGGCAGTATGACCTGAAGATCGCCGAGCTCAAGCACGGCGCTGCCATCATCGCTCAGGTCGCTCCGCTCCCCGGAGCCAGCGAATACCCCTACAAGAAGTCTGACTATGGCGATATACCAGTCGGTAGCCAATGATCCAGAACTTTCGCGACCGGGACACTGATCGATTGTTCCACGGCGAGAGAGTGCCGGCGTACCATGGGTTTGCTGAGCGTGCGTACGGCAAGCTCGTTGCGCTAAATCGAGCCAGATATTTGCAAGAATTGTACGTCCCCCGCGGCAATCGCCTGGAAGCCCTTACCGGCGACCGAGCTGGTCAACATAGCATCCGCATCAACCGTCAATGGCGCATCTGCTTTCGCTGGTACAATGGCGATGCCTACGATGTGGAAATAGTGGATTATCACTGACGGAGGCGGCATGAACAGCGAAAACGAAACTCCGCCCACTCATCCGGGCGCGATGCTGTCTGCGGAACTGGCAGAACTGGCATTGTCTCCCACCGAGTTTGACGCCGCGCTGGCTTTGCCCGCCGGCTCTACTGAAGAGATTCTGGCACAGCGCAGCGGCGTGACGGCGGAGCTTGCCTTGCGTCTGGGACGCTACTTCGGCACTACGCCGCGTTTCTGGATGGATATGCAGGACGTTCACGACGTGTGGATCGCGGAACGCAAGCACGGCGCAACCATCGCCGCCCAAATCACGCCCCGCATTACCCTTGACGATATTCCCGTCTGGGCTGGAGGCAACAAGATTACCGACTAGCGAACCAGTCGACGATCTCACGTGCACTCACACCTTCCACAAGGAGCAAAACGCCATGAAATTCGGATTGATGTACGAAATCCAGGTTCCCGAGCCCCATTACCCCGGCATCGAGGCCGAGCGGTACAAGCAGGTCATGGCCCAGGTTGAGCTGGCCGACGACGTCGGTTTCGACTACTTCTGGACGGTGGAGCACCACTTCCTGCGGGAGTTCTCCCACTGTTCCGCGCCCGAAGTGCTGTACGGGGCCATCTCCCAGCGCACCAAGCGCATCCGAATCGGCCACGCTGTCGCCCTGCTGCCCGGCGCGTATAACCACCCGGTTCGAGTCGCCGAGCGCGCCGCCGTGCTGGACATCGTCAGCGACGGCCGCATGGACCTGGGAACCGGCCGCTCCACCACGCTCATCGAGATGGACGGCTTCGAAGTTGACCCGGAGACCACCAAGGCTCAGTGGCGGGAGGCCATCGAGATGATCCCGCGCATGTGGACCGAGGACCCATTCACCCATTCGGGCGAGTTCTACAACATCCCGCCCCGGTCGGTGATCCCCAAGCCGGTGCAGGACCCGCACCCGCCGCTGTGGATGGCGTGCAGCCAGCCGACGTCCTTCGGCGAGGCTGGGTCCATGGGAGTAGGCGTGCTCTGCTTCAACCTGGGGGGCCACGAGCAGTTGGTGGAGCGCGTGCAGATCTATCGGGACGCCGCCAAGAGCGCCAATCCCATCGGCCGCCAGGCAAACAACAACATCGCCGCGCTGTGCATGGTGCATGTCGCCGAGACCGATGAGGAAGCCTACGAGTCCGCTGCCCGTGAAGGCGAATGGTTTGTTGGCAAAGCCGAGGAGCTCTACGCTCCCTGGGCCGGCCGCGACGTGCCGGAGAGCTATCGCTTCGCCGTCAATGCCGTGCAGGAAGAGCGGGTCGACAAAACCGCCGACGACCATATCGAGTCAGGCGCGTTCGCCATGGGCTCGCCGGAAACGGTCATCAAGACGCTCGAGAAGTACCAGGAGGCCGGCGTCGACCAGATCCTGTGCTTCATGCAGATGGGCAATCTGCCCCACAGCAAGATCATGAACAGCATCCGCCTCTTCGGGAAGTACGTCATCCCCCACTTCCTGTAGGCCGACGATAGCCTGAATACCGCCCCGCCGTTCACTGGGATTGAACGGCGGCGCGAAATGATCCTTCTTTTGATCCGCTTGCAGCGCTTGCCGCCAACCTGTCCGGCGTGACAATAGGGACCATCATCATGGTAATCGGATTCCTCAAAGACAATCGCCTCGACCAGGAGCGCAAACGTGCTGACAATGCCATAGCCGAGGCCGCCGCCGCCACGGCTAAAGCCGAGGCCGCGGCAGTCGTAATCCAGCAAGAACGGGAACGGGCCGACCGCTACCTCGCTGAGCTTGAGCGCTACCGCCAAAGCTACGAAAAAACCACCGAAGCCCTCATCCAACTCCTGCGGGAACGCAACGGCAATCAACCCACCAACCCCGGCTCGACGGAATGATCTGACAGGGATTCAGGCGCGAAAGTCGAAGGGCGGGTCAATCACCCGCCCCTATTTCGCTCCGTGGTGCAGCCATGCGTCAGTCCGATGAGGGCAGTTGCTTGGCCTCCTGCAACTCCATTGCCTCGCCGTTCAGGCGCAGGTCGCACTTGCCCGCCTTGGTGATCAATACGGATACGGTGCCGTCCGGCGACGTCAGGCGCTTGCCCATGGTCACCTCGGGCGCGTCTTCGGCGGTGGCCGCGCCGCCGAAATCTACGCTTGCCCCCTTGATCTGCAAGGGGATCTCCCCATCGGTCAGATCACCTTCTCCGCTGGCCTTGCTGACGATCATCTCCGCGCCGCCCGGGCCTACGTAACGTTGTCCAGTCTTCAGGTTCATTGCTGCCGGTACCTCTTCAGTTGGCTGTTGATGCCCGGATTATAGTAAGCGGCGCCCCGGAGCGTCAACGCACCTGCGGTTGACCGTCGCGTGACCCATGGGTAGACTCTCCCCATTATGATTTGCTATGGCGAAAAGGCCAAGCGTCGTGCCGATTTGAGGGGCGGATCTTCCGCCCTTTTTCTATGGCCGTTGGCCGGGCGCTCGCGAGGAGATTGTCCTTGCCCACGTTAGGTCGGCGGCTCGTTGCGGAGGCCGTGGGCACCGCTTTCCTGCTGATGGCGGTGATCGGCAGCGGCATCGCGGCGCAACGACTCAGTCCGAACGACGTCGGGCTTCAGCTGTTCGAAAACGCCGTAGCGACCGCTTTCGCCCTGATGGCGCTGATCTGGGCATTCGGGCCGGTTTCCGGCGCGCATTTCAACCCAGCGGTGACTTTGGCCGACCTGGTCCTGAACGGCAGGTCGATCCGGGAAGGCATCGCCTACATGGGCGCCCAGGTTGTCGGCGGCATCGCGGGGGCGATACTGGCAAACCTGATGTTCGCGTTGCCGCCGGTCACATGGTCGACAAAAGTACGCAGCGGTCCCGAGTTGTGGCTGGCGGAAGTCATCGCCACCCTGGGACTGCTCTTTGTGATCTTCCTCATCCCCCGGCATCGGGCGGCGGTGGTACCGGTGGCTGTTGGAGCATACATTGGGGCGGCGTACTTCTTTACCTCCTCCACCAGCTTTGCCAATCCCGCGGTTACAATAGCCCGCATGTTTTCGGACACCTTCGCCGGCATCTACCCGGCGTCCGCCCCGATCTTCATCGTCATGCAGTTGATCGGCGCGGGGTTGGCTATCGGGCTGGTGTGGCTGCTAGTTGGACGGAGACGGTAGTGGGACGTAAATCCAACCTTCAAGTTGGGCGTCGCGAAGTTCTTGGGGCTGCGGCTTGCGGAAATTGTACGAGTCTTGGGCCCATATGGCCGCGGCAATGGCGGCTACTAGTGAATCGAGGCAGTCGTCATTATTTATGAATTGCTCCCGCATATCGTCAGGAATTTGCAACGACACTGGGGCCCTTGCTTCCAGTCCGTTCAGTATTTCCCAGCGCACTGTCTTTGGGTCCCCGCCGTTGGTCTTGTTCTTTCTCTTGTAATTGGCGGCGGGCAGGCAGAGGTGACGGAGCAGGACACCCGGCATTGTTTCAAGCAGTGTTGGACCGTTGCGCCCGATCTCCGGTAGAGGGGGAACGCGGAAACGCCGCTTCGTAGAGTTCCAAAGAAGTTGGAGCATCTGCATTCCACGAAATGTCATGGGCAGCATGTTGGGGCCGCCTGTTTTGAGCGGAGAGATAGGGCCACGGAGGCAAACGTCACCCCGTCGCTGGATTTCTCCAAACTCTTTAACGAAATCGTCCCGCAACTCTTTGAAACGGTCATAATTCACGCCCATTGCGGCTACGATGTTCCACAAATCGGACATATCAGCAGGAATCTTGCTCAGTTGCACCCGGGCTAATTCTCTACCAAAAGGCCAAGGAACCGAAAAGGGAAAATCAAGGCCCACAACCGCATCACAACACAAGCATTCCAGCATTTCTATAAGCCTCTCGTGTGTGTCAGGTAATCTCTTGGGCAAAGGATCGCAGGGTTGCAGTTGCAAGACATCGCTCTGTAGCGTCGCCATCGTGACTTGGGTGGTGTTGCCGGTTCCTCTCCCGCTGAAATCGACACCGACGATGGTGGTAGTCATAATCCTGTCTCCTGACAACCCGGTTTTGCCGGCGGTGAGCAGTTGGGTTAGAATAGCGTAGCCCGGAAACTGGGGGGACCGTAATGGGTAGCCTGTTCCACATACGGACGCGGAAAAGGCAGGGCTTGGCACTAGGCCTGCTTCTGGGCTTGTTATGGGTCGGGCTAATGGCCTATTTGGCGTATTTTATGGTGTACCCCACGCTAAGAGACGCGCTGGCGGCAGCGACCCCGGGCGAAACCGCTCAGATAATAGCAATCACGACGCTGGCCGCGTTGATACTTGTAGGCCGGCTGATGCGGCTAGTCCCTCCTCGGCGATAGTCGATGTTGCGCGATGTACTCAAGAACCTGTCAGATGACATCGGCAAAATATCGGAGTTGACTCTGGCGGCTATTCTTCTACCGGCAGTAGCTAAAACAGCCGCTGTACTGATCGACGCCGGACCGGGCTTGTCTGCCGGGATAACGTTGCTGGCTGCGGTTGCCCTTGGTGCAAGAGCCAGTTCCACTTTCCTGGAGATGTGGGAACATTACACTGAGCTTTGGGCCCGATATGCTGCAACTGACGGTGACGGTGAACAACCAGCACTATGAGTTCGGCAGTCATCGGGCCCACAATGAGTCATAAGGAGGAAATGAGCTTATGGATTACACCAAGCGACGGGAGCGGTATCGCGCCGTTCTGGCCGGCGATGTTTGCGTGCATCCCGGCTCCGTGTTTGACCCGATTTCGGCCCGCGTCGCCGAGGACCTGGGCTTCGAGGTCGGTATGTTCGCCGGCTCCATCGCCAGCGGCACGGTGCTCGGCGCCCCCGATTACGTCGTGCTGACCCTGAGCGAGTTTGCCCAGCAGATCTACCGCATCTGCCGCGCCGGAACGCTGCCGCTCATGGTCGACGCCGACCACGGCTATGGCAACGCCCTGAGCGTGAAGCGCACGGTGGAAGAACTGGAGGCGTCCGGTGTGGCGGCCCTCACCATCGAGGATACGGTGCTGCCCATGCAGTTCGGCGACGGCCCGCGCTACATCTCGCTGGAAGAGGGGGTGGGCAAGATGAAAGCCGCGCTCTCCGGACGCAACGACCCCAACACCGTGGTCGCCGGCCGCACCAGCAGCTTGAGCGAAGGGCTCGACGAATGCATCCGCCGGGTCAAGGCCTACGAGGCCGCCGGCGTCGATGCCATCTTCCTGGCCGGCGCCAGCACGAAGGAGCATGTCGAAGCGGTGAATTCCGAGCTGAACATCCCGCTGCTCCTGGGCGGAGCCGGCGGCGAGTTGTCGGATAAGGCGTGGCTCGGCCAGAACGGCGTCCGCGTTGCCTTGCAAGGGCACCTTTCGTTCCAGGCGTCCATCAAGGCCGTGTACGATGTCATGAAGGCCCTGCGCGACGGCGTAGCCCCGGGCGACCTGCGCGACCAATGCGCCTCGGCCGATCTGATCGCACAAGTCACGCGGAAGGACGACTACGACCAGCAGATTGCTGACTACTTGCGGTAGGCAGTCGGCTGGACATCTTTCAATCACCACCAATCAAGGAGGAAAGCGACTATGGCTTTTGTTTGCAACCACCTGCACCTGCGAAGCGAAGACCCCGACAACGCCGCCAAGTTCTACGTCGACAACTTTGGCGCGGAAATCGTATCCACGCGGCCGCTGTCCAACACCATCTCCCACACCCTGGAGCTGAACGGTGCGCCCTTGCTCACCGTGTCGGGCGAAGCCGAGGGCGAGAACGCCGTGCCCGGGTCGACCCACCCGCGGTTTGGGCTGGACCATTTCGGCTTCCAGACTGACAATATTCAGGAGGCATTCGAGCGGTTCAAAGCCAATGGCGCCAACATTATCTGTGACCCGTGGACCATGCCGTCCGGGTCCCAGGTGATGTTCGTTGAGGCGCCGGACAAGGTCAGCCTGGAAATCATCCAGCGCCCGGACTAACCTGCCAAACCCTTCTCATGCAAAAGGCCGCCGGGATGCACCGTCCCGGCGGCTTCGTCAGTTCAGAACGGGTATTGCAGTTCCCCTTCGGCTAACTCCTGGGGCCATACCACCACTTTGCGGCCGTTCTGGCGTTGAATCAATGCGACCGACCTGCCGATTTGGCGGCCCGACTCGTCAATCTTGAAGCGTCCATAGAACGTGGTGAAGTCGGCATCCACCGCCGCGCCCAGGAGCGCATCGTCGTCGAGATCGCCCGCGATGGCGGCGCACCGCTCGGCGACCAGTCCGGCCGCCATGGCCTGCGCCATCGGATAGTCGATGGGCACGCCTGCGTTCTCGGCCGCATCGTTCAGTATCCGCAGCGCCTCAGCGGCGTCCGGCCCCACGTCCGGCGTTGGTATGCTGAAGGCCGGCTCCCACTGGCTGGGACCCACGAATCCGTCCGCGCTGCCGCCCAGCGCTTCCTCAAATCCACCTATGGGAGCGGCTATCACCACGGCCAGCCCGATGTTGCTCCGGTTCGGGAGCCTGGCCAGCGCCCGGGCCGTACCCAGGTCGTGGCGGATGCGGCCGACGCTTACCACGAGGTCCGGTTCCTGTTCGGCCACGTGGCGAGCGATTTCAGTGAAACTCACCTGCGTCGGTCGGTAGCGCAGGTCCAGGGCTGTGGTGAACCCCAGCTCGTGAGCTGCTGTTTCCGCGCCCCGGGCCACGAGCCGAGCAAACGCGCCGGTGTCGATCCGCAGTATTACCAGCTTGCTGGCGCTGGGATTCGCCTTTCGAACCAATTCGGGCGCGCCTACCAGGTACTGGTCGGCCGGGGTCAGGACGCTGATCACCTTGCGGAAACCTCGGGCGTAGTGCGCGTCGCCGGCGCCGCCGTGGTTCCACACCACTCTACCGTGGGCCTCGGCGACTTCTACGGCCGCGGTAGTGAGTCCTGCCGAATACGGCCCGAAAAGCAGGTCAACCCCGTCGCCGGTGATCAATTGTTCCGTGGCCCGGCGCGTCGCGTCCGCCGTGCTGCCATCGTCATAGCTGACCAGAGTAACCGGACGCTGTTCCCCGGCCACGGTGAGGCCGCCCTGCCCGTTGACATACTCAACCCACGCTGACAAGCCGGCCAAAGCCTGCTGACCCTGTGTAGCAAACTGGCCGGTCAGCGAAGCTGAAATCCCGGCCTTGATAGTTGCCGCCATCGCCCCTTATCTCCTATGCGCGCGGGCGGAAAATGCCGAAACTGCTGGTGTAGCCGTGGAGGAACGTGGTGCCGCTCACCGGGCCGATTTCTCCGTTGCAGAAGAAGCCGCCCAGCGGCACCGCAGCGCCCACCTTTTCGTGGAACACCTCGGTGTCATGGTTCGAACGGCCGTACAGGTACTTGCCCCGGCCCAGGCACGAAAACAGCAATGCGCCATGAGCCGGATTCTCCCGGTTGTCCACCGCGTAGCGTTCCAACACCGCTGACAGGTCGTCGGCGGAGGTTTCCGCGTCTCGCAGGTGGAATTGGACCAACTGACCTTCCTTCAGCATTTCTCCGATGGCCAGCACGCCGCTTCGCTGGTCCATTCCCATCACGTTGCGGATCAGGAAATCGCCCTGCTGCGGCTCGTCGATCAGCGCATCCATCACCACGCCCAGGAACAGGGAGTGCTGCATCAGGTCGCGGTCGCGCTGGCCGGCCCCCTGGAACAGGGTGCGGAGCACGTTCAGCGGCGACTGTCCGTCCAGTTCAACGAGGAAGTTGCGGTCGCTGCGGGTGATGTGCATCGGCGACCCAATGGGCCGGCACCCCTGGGCCACCACCGTTTCGACGAGGATGTTGCCCGTCAGCGCCACGCCGACGGCTCCGGAATCGTGATAGTCGCGCCCCAGGAACAGGCCGTTTTGCCGGGCTCCCTGCGCCGCGCTGGCCAACCCGCCAATCTTGGCGGCGGCGGGGTAGGCGTAGTCCATTCCCAGCAAAAGGTTCTGCGCGGGGAACGACATCGGATCGGCCAAGAGCACGAATTGCGGCTGGTCCCCTGGGTCCACGCCCAGAGCGGTGTACCAATCGTCCGGGGCCGCGTCCAAGCTGGGCAGGTTGTCGCTTTCCAGCCGGATGGGGTGAATGTTGACCCCGGGCAGGCTGGCGGCGGTCACGGACACGGCGGGTTCCTGTTCGACCTCGCTGCCGCCGCCGATGATCCCGCCGCCGGAGCAACCCAGCACCAGCGCCTGGGGTCCCAGCAATTCGGCCACCAGTTCGGGAAGGTTAGCGTAGTCCGAAGCGTACTCGGACGATGCGAAAACTACCGCCAGGTCTGCCGCCGTATCGCCCACGCTGGCGCGGATGGAGGCCGCGCACTCGGAAAGGGCGGCGCGCAGGCTGTTCTGTTGGGATAGCGCAGAAGCCCACTGCATAATCAACACCTCTAAGGGACCAGTTTCAGCCCCAATTAGAACGCTCTCTGGTTTGGCGCGAGTATAGCATAGGGCACTGGTAATAGATTGTCAGGGGAGCTAGGTCAGCACTGGCTGAGGAAGACGAATCAGTTGTAATCAGGTTTCCCGGCGGATAATCTCTTCCAGTTGGCCGATTAGCAAAGGCACTTCGTCTTGAACGATTCCCCAAAGGATGTCGTAGTTAATTTCGTCGAATCGATGGATTAGAACATTGCGTAGGTCTGCTGCTTCCTGCCACTCGAATTCGGGATGAGCCTCCCGGAATTCTTCAGGTATACGTGCGGACGCTTCACCGAAAATCTCCATCACGTGGGTCACCAGCATGGCAAACTCCGGGTCCGTGTCCATATCGCTGCGGAGACGACCGGTAACCATTGTGCCGGCCTCACGGGCATGGCTAATCATATGGCGAATAGACTCCAGCGGGTCATGCGGCATAAATATCCTGAGCCTCCGACAAGGCTTGCGGCCAGAAATCCGAGCGCATACCGCCTGGGGCGTGCATATCGATACTGTGGCCTATGATGTTCCCAAGTTCGCGCTTCATGCGGAAGAATCCCAAGCCGGGGATGTGCTCCGGGTCGAACTCCACCAGCACTTTGACGCGGGTTTCGCCGGGGTAGTAATCCGGCACCGCATCGCCCAGCAGCGCTAGGCGGGTGATGTGGTTGCGGCGGCAGAACTCGGCGATCTTCTCCTCTGGTAAGACGAAGCCGGGTTTTGGGGGGCCGGCGTCTGCCATTGCGTAACGTTTGCCCGTTACTGATGGTTCCAAGGACAGGTGGCGTCGGATGGTAGCCACCGCTTCGTTATCCAGGTTCAAGACGCTGACCACGACAGCGTCCAGTGACCGACGCGCGTCGCAGGCGTCCATGTTGGGCAACGGCAGCAGCACACGATTGGCAAAAGTGTCGTAGGCTCTGGCAAGGTGCGCGGTAGCGTCCTCGCCAATGGCGTCGAAGTCGGGCACCGGCAAATTTCGCATATCGTCGATGGAGAATTGCGGATAGGCCGGCGTCCGGTTAGAGCGGTTTCCCAACAGCGCGAGGATGCCAACCGATGAGTTCAGGTAAGCGCAGATTGCCTTTTCCTGCGTTTCCGAGCCGGGCTTGCAAGGCACCCAGGCGGAACCCACTGCCGGCGCATCCAACCTGACGCTCAGAGTTCTGACGGTATTCAGGCGCACCCGTTGCGGCAGGAGCAACCTGCTGCGCTGCTCCCAGTAGGTTTCCGCCAGATGCGCCAACCCCGGCTTGGCGACGATATGCGTATCCGCTGCGGCCGCCATGGTCTGCGTTATATCGGTGTCGTGGTTCCACAGGGCAGACCGGCCCTGCATGTCGGGCAATGCCGACCTGGTGTAGGCGTCCCTAATCCGCTGTCCGGCTGGTCCGACGGCGGCTACGTTGCCCAATGGCGTTGCCGGGGAAAGCGCACCGTCGCGCAGCCGGGCAAATTGATCGCACAGATAGGGCGACAGGAACTGCACCGCGCCCCAATCGCCAGCGGCCACCTTGCGCTCCGGCCATTCTTGCACGGTGCAGTAGTCGCGCCGCATGGTTATCGTGCCGTCATTAATGGCCCAGGCCAGGTTGACGGCTTCTGCCGGCGTATCAGGGTTGACGGCCAGGTTGACCACGCGCGTCGCCGGCTTCGGGCCTTTCTCCGCCGGCCAACGGCGGCAGACCAGCAGCATTTCGCCAATTGTGGTGTTCTCTGAGAAGTAGATGCGTTCTGGGTCGTGGGAAGTCACTATGGTTTCTATAAGGTATTTGGCGGCCAGATGGCGGCGAATGCCCAGCGCCGAAGCGTTGGTGGCGGTTACGAGCGGCAGCACGGCGGCGAGGGTGCCTGAGTCGGTCTTGTTGATGTAGTCGGCCAGAATCAGGAAGGCGTTGCCGTTGCTGGACAGATGGACCGGCGTGTTGGCGAAAATGGCCTTTTCACGGTCTTTGATCTTCTTCTCTACGTCTCTGCTGAATTGGTCGTGGCGGAGGCTGTCTCGGGTGAAGGGCGGGTTCATAATCACCAAGTCGGAGGGTTCCGGCTGAGACATCTCCGCCATAGTGTCAACCTGGGCAATGCCGGTGGGCCAAGCCAGCAGGGGCAACTGCCCATCAGGACCAAGCATTTCCAGGGAACCCAGCTTGACCTCGCCGGCGTTGTCCGGTCCCAGGGTGGCCCGCCCGATTTTCATGTTCTCGAAACGGGTGGACGGGGACAGCAACCCCAGGGTGGTGGCGGCCATGTGCGTAGCGGTCAGGTTCACGTCGTAGCCGCTGAATACCTGCTCAATTAGGGCGCGGGCCACAGTTTCGTCGTCCCGCCACTGCGGGGCCAGTTCGCGGATGCGCTCGGCGGCGGCCATCAGCAAGGTGCCGGTGCCGCAAGCGGGGTCGGTAATACGCAGCCCAGCGACGGCCTCCGGGTCTCGCCAGTCGCAAAATTCTTCACCGATGGCCAAGGTTGCCAGCAGGGTGGCGGCCGGCGTGGTTGTGTAAAAAGAACCGTCGTAGCGAGCCGTGTCCAGCACGGTATGGAAAATGCGTCCCAACAGGTCGTGGCGCAATCCCGCAATGTCTCCGACCACGGTGAGGGCCGCCCTTGCAGTGTCGCGGACCGCGGCGGTGAAAGCCGGGTCCAGCGGGCAGGAAAGCAACGCGGCGCGCCCGGTTTCAAAAATGGGTTTGTAATCCAGCGCCAGTATCAGGTCCCAGGCGTCGACAAACACGGTGACCGGGTCAGCTGAGTTGGCGCACTGCTGTGCCATGGTCGGAGGCCAATCGCCGGCGAAGGGCTTCGGTGGATTGGCGCGATTGTCGTGTTCAGGCTGCAGATCTGTCCAATGGCTATCCAATCGAGAATGGAACATTACTGCGGTAGCAACCACCAGCAACGCGCGTTTGGCCGGTGCGTCCCAGGGATTGCGCACCGGCCGGCGATTACGGGTCTGGTATGGGAGATCCAGCGCCCGGGCCAGTTCCCGCTTCTGGCTTTCGCTGAGGCGATGCACGGCGCCGTCCAGGCTGCTGGACAAAGCGGCGGCGGTGTAATCTGGGTTGCCCAGCTGTGCCGGCGTGAGGCGGATCACGGCCGCCAGTTGTTCAAGATCGCCGGTTGTCCAGTCCGCGTCGGACGCCGGTGTTAGGTCGTCGGAGAAATCCCGCACCGTCCACTGCAAATTAGCTGACCCCAAAGTTTCTCGCGTAGTTTCGTCGGGGTAACAAACGGCTACGGCGCATTGAGCCAACTCCTGCTGCAACCGGGCGTCTGCGTCACGGATTGCCGATGCCTTCTTGGCGGCGCTTTGGCCATGTTCCGCTTCCACGGCGACCAACACCGGCCCGATGCGCACTTCAACGTCAATGCGACGCCTGCTACGTTGCGTCACCTCCGGTCTCGCGTTGAGCCCGAGTGCCTGCAATTCGTCGGCCAATCCGACATTTAATGTTTGTTCGTGTTCTCTGGTGGTCATGTCCACCTCTAGGAGCCTCTTATAACTTGCCCGGACTACACCATGCGCAGACCGTGTCTCGTGCTGGTACTATACATTAATGCGGTTGACGCCGAATAGCGCGCCGGGTATACCTGACTGCGGCAACTCGGCGCTCCCGTTTGCCCTAAACGTTTCGAGGCAGGTAACACCCATGGCCGAATTGAGTCCCGCCCGCATCCTGGCGGAGTTGAAGAAGAACGGCGCGACCCACGTGGTCTGGCTTCCCGACAGCGAGACCAACTTCCTCTACGTGCTGATGAGCGAGGAACCGAGCTTGGACCTGGTGCCCGTCAGCCGAGAGGGGCACGCTTTCTCCACTGCGGCTGGCCTTGCCGCCGGTGGCAAGAAACCGGTCATCCTGATCCAGAATACCGGGATGATGGAATCCGGCGACTCGCTGCGCGGCTGGGGCCTGGGCATGAACGTGCCGGTGGTGATGATGGTCGGATATCGCGGCTGGACCCACCACGGCGTCATCAACGACACCGCCGCCTTCTACACCGAGCGCTTCCTCCACGCGTTCAACATCAACTATTACCTGGTGGAGTCCGATGAGGACGCTGACCGCATTTCGATTGCCTTTGAGGAGGCGCAAAAGAACAAGCGTCCCGTGGCCGTTCTCGTCGGCGACGAGTACCACGGCTTCAACGTCAGCCGCTGACCAACGCGAATAACGGAAGTGAACATCATGATGAAAACGGCGGAAATGCTGGAAATTTTCAACAAGCACCGCGGCGACGCCGTGGTGATACCCGGCCGCGGCGGCCGATTCTGGGTCGAGATGAGCGACCAGCCGGATCGCGACCTGCCGCTGGGAGACCCGGCCATGGGCGGCCACGCCTCCTTTGCTCTCGGCCTGGCGCTGGCCATCCCGGACCAGCGCGTAGTGCTGTTCGACTCCGAGGGCGACGTGCTGATGGGCATGGGCGCTCTGCCCACCATCGCGGAGAAAGCGCCGTCCAACCTCTATCATTTCATGCTGGACAACGGCGTGTACGCCACCACCGGCGGCCAGCCGGTTCCCAATGCCGAGCAGATGGAGTATGACGTTGTGGCCCAGGGTTGCGGCTATCCGGCCACCTACGCCATCGACAACCTGGAGGATTTTGCCAGCCAGATTGAGGAGATCCTCGGTCAGCCGGGCCCGGTGTTCGTCGCTCTCAAAATCGACCCCGAAATCATCAACGAGCCCATCAATGCCCGTCCCCAGTGGCAGCGGAAGACCCGCAATCAGGCGGTCGCCGACATGCAGGCCGAACTTGGCATTGGGTGAGCGCACGGCAATTGTTTCGATGCTATTCGCGCCAAAATTGTTCTTGACAAAAAAGCACCAGTCGAATAGCTTTAACGTGATTTCCACCCCGCCCGCAGGAAGCGGCTTGGTCCGCTCTCCCTGGGCGGGTGTTTAGTTAATTTTGATCGTGCGCACCATCGTTTTCATAGACGGTCAGAATCTCTATCATCGGGCGAAAGCGGCCTGGATGACCAACCCGCTGGATAAGGCCTCTCCTTACGCTTGGCCGAGTTACGATGTTGAAAAGCTGGCCGGTTTATTGGCAGCCCGGGAGAGGGGGCGCACACTCGCCGAAATTCGTTTCTACACCGGCGTCCATCAGCGTACCGCTAACCAGCATTGGCATCGTTTCTGGTCGAATAAGCTCAGATACCTGCGGAGCAGAGGGATCTACACGTACCGGGGAAAAGTGAACCAGGGCGGGCAGGAAAAAGGCGTGGACGTGAGCATCGCGATCGACTTGGTTCAAGCTACTCATGAGCGACGATACGACGTCGCTATCATCGTAAGCCAAGACTCGGATTTCGGCCCGGCAGTCAAATTGGCCAAAGACATCGCAGGGTCTCAAAATCGCCAGATCGCAGTTGAATCTGCTTTTCCAGTGAATCCCGCCGCTCGCCCACACCATGGGATTCCAGGCACGACCTGGATCCATATTGACCAAGCTACCTACGACGCCTGCTTTGATCATCGCAATTATCGTCCCCGCCGCAGGTAATAGGCTGCGTAAGCGCTTTTATTGACATAAACCGGCCGGCCCATTGCGGCAACTGCTGGGTCCATGCTGGTATCATGGATCCAAGCTTGATCCGGCCGGTTGCGGTTGGATCGCATAACATTAGGACCATGGTTGCGCTGACGACGTCGACAGCGGGTCGCAGCGCCAAGGAGGTGGGTGATGCCGAGCAAGGGCAAACGGGTGGCTTCCCGACAGAACAACCTGCGCCGCCGTCGTGGCGGCGGCGCGAACCGACCGGTCCCCGCGAGAAATCCTGCCGCCGCCACGCCAGCGGCGGTAGCGGTGGCCGAACCCGAAGCGGAGCGCCCGGCTGCCGCCGCGGCTGCTACCGCCACCGCGCCGGCCCCAACCCAGTCCCGGGCTGCGACCGCCGTCGGCCGGCCGGCATCCGCCCCTCGGGGGCGACGGTTCGAACGCCCGGCCGCTTACAACCACGTCAGTTCCGAACTCAGGCGCATCGGCATCTTTTCAGGTGTGCTGGTGGTGGTGCTGGTGGCCGTGTCCTTCGTGCTTTAGGTCTTGAGCATGCGGCAGGGATCGGATCGTGGTTCGGCAGGAATTCGACCATCGGGTGTTGGTGACGCCGGAACGCCCCGGCGTTTACCTGATGAAGAACGCCGCCGGGGCGGTCATCTACGTCGGTAAGGCCGCCGTACTGCGTAACCGGCTGCGCTCGTATTTTGGGTCGCCCGCGGGTCTGGACCGCAAGACCCGGCGCATGGTGAGCGAGCTATCTGACTTCGAATACATCGTCACCGACACCGAGGCTGAGGCCCTGATCCTTGAGAACACGCTGATCAAGCGCCACCGGCCCTACTTCAACGTCCGGCTCAAGGATGACAAAACCTACCCCTACCTGAAGGTAGACCTGTCCGAGGACTTTCCCCGCGTGTACATCACCCGGGGCGTGCACAAGGATGGCGCCCGCTACTTTGGCCCGTTCGCCAGCGCGGGCAGCGTCCGGCAGTCCATGGACCTGGTCAAGAAGCTGTTCCCCTACCGTTCCTGCACCAAGCGGATCACGGGAACCGACCCCCGTCCCTGCTTGGAATACTACATCCACCGCTGCGTCGGCCCCTGCGCCGGGCTCGCCACCCAGGACGAGTACGCGGAGGTCGTCAAACAGGTGATCCTGTTCCTTGAAGGGAACACCGAATTGGTAACTGGTCAACTGCGCGACAAAATGGAAGCGGCTGCTGAGGATCTGGAGTTCGAACGCGCAGCGGCGCTCAGAGACCAGATGGCTGCCATCCAGAAGTTCGAGGAGGAGCGCACCGTCAAGGTTGACTCTGGCCGCAAGACCGATCTTGACGCCATCGCGGTTTCCGTTGCCGCCAACGAAACCTGGGTCGAGGTGTTCTTCATCCGCCGCGGCAAGCTGATCGGCCGCGATCATTTCTTTATGGAAGGCCCCCAGGATGATGAACCCGGCGAGATCATCGCCCAGTTCGTCCAGCAATTCTACGCCACCGCCCTCGAAGTACCCCCCATCGTCCTGGTGCAGCACGATCCGCCCGCCGAGGATGCCCAGATTCTACAGGACTTCCTGCGCAGCCGCCGCGAGGGTGCGGTCCGACTCTATCGGCCCCAGCGCGGCGAAAACCGCAAACTGATGGACGTGGTGGCGGCCAACGCCTCGGAGGGCCTGGCCCAGCATCGCGTCAAGTGGCTGAACCGCTCCGACGCCATCCAGGGCGCGCTGAGCGAGTTGGAAGAGGACCTCAGCCTGCCCACGGCTCCGCGACGCATGGAGTGCTACGACATCTCCCACATCCAGGGAAGCAACCTCGTGGGCAGCATGGTCGTATTCGACGACGGCAAGCCCCGCACCCGCGATTACCGCCGGTTCAAAATCAAGGCCGTGGATGGCGTGGACGACTACGCCAGCATGAAGGAGATGCTGACCCGTCGCTTCAAGCGCCTGAGCCAGGCCATCGCCAACCCTGATCCTGACGGCAAGGTCGATAACTGGGGTGTGGTGCCCGACCTGGTGGTCATCGACGGCGGCAAGGGTCACCTTTCGGCGGCCCGGGAGGTTATGCTCCACCTGGGTCTGGAGCAGATCCCGCTGTGCTCCCTGGCCAAGGAAAATGAGGAAATATTCGTTCCCCACACGCCGGAACCTATCGTCCTGCCCCGGGATTCCCAGGCCCTTTACCTCATGCAACGTATCAGGGACGAAGCGCACCGGTTCGCCATCAGCTTCCACCGCAACCTGCGCTCCAAGAGCAGCCTGAAATCGCCCATAGACATGGTTACCGGCATCGGCCCCAAGCGGAAGCGCATGCTGCTGCGCCGGTTCGGCTCGTTGCAGGGCATCAAGGACGCCAGTGTGGAAGAGATTGCCGCCGTTCCCGGCCTGACGAGATCACTCGCGGTCCGCCTGAAACAGACCATCTGAGATGCTTTAGGGACCGCTTCGTGGCTACTGCTGAAATAAGCGTCGTTTTTGAAGGGCCGGAGATGGGCGAAGGGGTGCCGGTCCAGGACCTGAACGAAACTCTGCAACACGTTCAGGGCGCCGTGCGTCTGATGGCGCTGCATTTGGCCGGCGTAGAAACGCGAGGCCGGCCTCCGGAATGGTTGAGACAACAAAGTTCCCTATGGCTGAGGGACGTATTCCCAGGTTCATTTGGAGCTACACTTGGCTTAGCCCCACCATCCACGCAGCCCGGCGACACAGACTATGGATCAGAAGCGCTGGACGCTATCCTGGAATGGAAAGGAGACGGTGATGGATCCTTGCCGGCGGATGTCATTAAGCGTGTAAAGGCCATTGGGTTGAATTTATCTCCTCACGTACAACAGGTACGTTTGGGGGACCCATATAGCGAGCGCCAGGTAGTGATTAACCGAACGCAGCGAGAGCGACGGCCTGCTCGCCGTCGATCAAGGGCGGAAATAGAAACCTTACTCTTTGGTCGATTGCTGGAAGTCGACTGGAAAAACGGTACGGCGCAACTGCACAACTACGGTGAACGCCCGGTTGATTTGAGGTTTGCTGCCAGCCTTAGTGAAGCGATGCGCGAACTAGCAACCCGCTATGTCAAAGTCAGAGGCACCGGAATATTCAACGATCAAGACGAATGGGAAACAGTTGCAGTACGCGAAATTGTGGCAGAGCGGTCTGTAATTGATGATTTTCACACACGGGAGCCTAAAATCTTTGACCCGGAAAAAGCGGCCAGTTATTATCAAGATGACAATGACGAACCTATTGACATCGAAGAATTTATTCGAGTCATACGCGAGGCCAGAGAACCATGACACTTCTAGATTATCCTACCGTTGTAATAGATACCAGTGTGGTATCATACATTTACCGTGGAGTGCCCATCGCACGACAGTATATGAACAGGATGGTTGGACATCGAACCATAATATCATTTCAAACATATGAAGAGATACTCTTTGGAGTTTTGGTGAGCAATTGGGGCCGTCGACGGATAGACGACTTGATCAGATATGTTGATGAGACGTATGACATGGTTGGGTATGACCTAGAGTTGGTGAAAGTATGCGCACGTCTGCGGGCCGATAGTCGTCGCCGCGGGCGCGAGTTAAAGATGGCCGACGCCTGGATTGCGGCCACCGCTGTTTCGCTGAACTGCCCGGTCTTGTCCCATGACCGGGATTTCGGCAATCTTCCCGATCTGCGGGTGGTGCGTTTCAGCTGAACCGGTCAACGGCCTTTCTTGCCACATGGCCCGGCCGTACATTATCCTGAAGCCAGGTACTCACATCCGTCCCCGTCCCATACAACCCCGACTGATTACGATGAATAAGCTCAGCATCACATTGCCAGCCGGCGGTCAGATCTGCATTGAGTCTGACGATGCGGGACTTGTTCGCGAAGTCCTTTATTCATTCATGCCGCAGCTCACCGGAGCGAATGGCGCATCGGCGGAATCATCCATTGCCAAACCGGCAGACCCGCCGGCGCATTCTAACGGTCATTCCGCAAGCAACGGCTCAACCCAGCACGCGGCCGAGCCACAACTCGCTCAGGTTATCACCGCTGAAAACAATGGGGCTCCTCCGGCCGCGCCTGTCGTTGCCGTCGTTCCCATAGCTGCGCCCCCGGCCACTCCCGCCGCCGCTGCGAGCAGCGAACCCGTACCGGCTCCGACGGCGTCCGCGGAAACGATGACACCTTCGGAGCACGAGTACATCGCCTTTTGCCAGCGGGTCAACCCGCTGGGCGACATGCGCCGTGTGGTGGTTGCCGCAGAAGCAGCGCATCGCTATCTGAACATAACCAGCGTCGATCCCGACGGCCTGGAGCATCTGTTCACCCTGGCCGGTTGGCCCATTCCGCACAGCTTCGTGCAGACGCTGCGCAATGCGGCCCGCACCAAGTTCCGTTGGCTGGAGCGAATCCCCGGACTGTCCGGCCACTACAAGGTGACCAATACCGGGCGCAGTATCGTCCTGGGCGAGAGCGAGGTAAAGACCGAAGCCGAATAATCGGTTCCGGGCTCGTGTAGTACAATGGTCGCCGCCGCCACGCGTCGTGCGTTGGCGGGTCCGTTTCCGGTTGCTGTACCAGGAGTTTCGTCATGCGCATGTACATCTGCGGCGAGTGGGTCGACCGCGATGAGAAGATGCCCGTCATCAATCCATTTGACCAGTCGGCGTTCGACACCGTCCCGCGCGGCTCTGCCGCCGACGTGCAGGCTGCCATCGCCAGCGCGGTGCGCGGCGCGGCCGTGATGGCCAAACTGCCCGCCCATCGCCGATACACGATTCTCAAGCGCGCCGCCGACCTGATGGAAGAGCGGGCCGACGACCTGGCTGAAACTATCACCCGCGAAGAGGGTAAGGTCATCGCGGAAGGCCGCGCCGAGGTCCAACGCGCCGTCCAGACCATCACCCTCTCCGCCGAGGAGGCCAAGCGCCTGCACGGGGAAACTGTCCCGTTGGATTCCGCGCCAGGGGTAGTGAACCAGTTTGGGTTCACCATCCGCGTGCCCGTGGGAGTAGTAGCCGCCATCGCGCCGTTCAACTTCCCGCTCAACCTGGTGTGCCATAAGGTAGGGCCCGCTCTAGCCGGCGGAAACGCCGTTATCCTCAAGCCGGCCGGGGACACCCCGCTGTCCGCCCTGAAGCTAACCGAGATCCTGCTGGAAGCGGGCCTGCCCGGCGAAGCCATCCAGACCATCACCGGCTCCGGCGCTGAAATCGGCGACGCGATCACCGGGTCGCCTGACGTGCGCAAGATCACCTTCACCGGCAGCATGGAGGTGGGCGACCAGATTTGCCGTAACGCTGGGATCAAAAAGGTGACCATGGAGTTGGGGTCCAACAGCCCCTTGATTATCATGTCCGACGCCGACATCGAGAAGGTCGCGGCGGCCACTGTTTCCAGCGGGTTCGCCAATGCCGGCCAGGTGTGCATCTCCACGCAGCGCGTTTTTGCCGCCCGCACGATCTACGCGGACCTGCTCGACGCGCTGGTCAAGCCTACTCAGGAGTTCAGCGTTGGCAACCCCTTTGACGAGGACGTCAGGATGGGGCCGATGATCCGCGAAACCGACGCGGTGCGGGTTGAGAGTTGGATCGCGGAGGCTGTGGGCCAGGGCGCCCGTGTCATCGCCGGCGGTGACCGCCAGGGGACTCTCCACTCCGCCACCGTGGTGGCGGATGCCCGCCCGGAGATGCTGATATCTCGCGAGGAACTCTTCGGGCCTGCCGTCGCCGTCAGCGCCTTTGATGACATTGATGATGCCATCGCCAAGGCCAATGATACGCGCTTCGGCTTGTCCGCAGGCATTTTCACCCAGAACGTGGACTGGGCCATGAAATTCGCGCAGGAGGTCCACTCCGGGAACCTGCACATCAATTCCTCGCCGCAATGGCGTGCTGACGTCATGCCCTATGGCGGCCTCAAGGACAGCGGCATGGGGAAGGAAGGTCCCGCCTACGCCATCGAGGAGATGACCGAGCTCAAGATGGTCGTGTTCCACCTCGGCGGTTAGACTGAGCGCATCCGCGCGGGGAGACCCAAGCCAAACCATCCAGGGGCGAATGATCATTCGCCCCTACCCATTCCTAAATCACGGAGTGCCGATATGACCAGCAGACCTCACGGAATCGATGGCTGGGGATACCCGAATCAGGAATACGCCCCGGAGCCCCGGGTGATGACCGAAGCGCCAAGCAGCGCCCTGGTGGTCACGCCCCATCCCGATGACGCCGAGGGGGGATGCGGCGCAACCATGGCCAAATGGATCGCCGAGTCGGGCACCAAGGTGGTCATCCTGATGTGCACCAACGGCAACAAGGGCACCGGCGACCGCTCGTTTACGCCCGAGTCGCTGGCGGCGACACGCGAGATTGAGCAGCAGAATGCCGCCAACGTGCTTGGTGTCGCCGAAGTAGTGTTCCTCCGCTACGGCGATGGTGAATTGGAAGACACCCACGCTTATCGCGGGCAGGTTGTTCGCGAGATCCGCCGGCACAAACCCGAAGTAGTTTTCGGTATCGACCCCTACCGCGTCACCTCGCACACTCACCGGGACCATCGTCACAGCGGACAAGCGGCGTTGGACGCCGCATTCTCCTATGCGTGGAGCTGGCAGGATTTCCCGGAGCAAATCAGGGAAGAAGGACTGGAACCGCACCGGGTTCGCGAAGCGCTACTGTGGGGTTCAGAGCGGCCTGACACCTTCATCTCCATTACCGAGGAGCACATCCTCCGAAAAGCAGAGGCCCTGAGCCAACATGCGTCACAGATCAGCGCCCGCACCCGTTCTCAGCGCCTGGACCGCATGACCGAAGGTTGCCGTCTGCAGGGAGAGCGCTGCGGCGTGCCCTTCGCCGAAGGATTCCGGCGCATCGACTTCAACCTGGGCACGGATGAGTGGTGGCTGCTGAACCGGTAGCTCGCCGGTCTCACGTATAATGGAACCCACGGGAAGCTAACCATGGTCATCATCCACACCAGCGACGACCTCCTGCGCGTACTCCGCGAGAACCCGGAGTGGAAGGCGGAAGTACGGCGCGAAATCCTCACCGAGGAGCTGCTCAGTCTGCCGGCCCGCTTTGACAGCTTTGTGGCGAAAACTGAGCAGTTTATGGAGAAGACTGATCAGTTCATTGACGAGCAGCGGCAGTTCAATGACCGGGTGGAAGGTTTCATGGTCCGAACCGACCGGCGGTTTTCCAGGATCGAGGACGACATCTCGAATATGCGGGGCGAATACGCCCGGAACACCGCCATTGGCGAGGCCCCTGACATCGCCGAGCATATGGGGTTCCAGATGATCCGCGTATTGAGCAGGGATGACCTGCGGGAATTGCTCCGCGCCTCGGATACATCCGGTATAGCCACGTCCCAACTGCAAAGTTTCCGCCGCGCCGATTTGGTCATAGAAGCCGCCGACTCGGACGGCAATATTCACTACATCGCCGTAGAAGCTTCGAATACCGGGGACGAACGCGATACGCGACGTTCCATCAGAAACGCCGTATTCCTGGCTCGCTTCACTGGTCAACCTGCCCACTCGGCCATCGCCAGCGTTCGTAACGACTACCGCATTCAGGACACAATTGACAGCGGGCAAGTGTACTGGCACGCATTGGCTGACCGCGATTCACGCGCGGAATAGATCGCATCGTAACCAGGACGACTCAGGAAGCTATCGCGGAGATCACCTCATCCGCCGTCGCCACCCAGGCCATGCGCGGGAAGATGATGTCCATGCACACTTCGTGCTCAGCAACGGTGCCGGCAGCGCAGCAGTCACGCACCACGATGCAGTCGTAGTCCTTGTCCCGGGCGTCTCGCAGAGACCCTTCCACCACGCCGGTGGTCGAATATCCCGTCAGGATGAGGGTGGTTATCCCGAACCGACGGAGGTAAACCTCGATGTCGGTGGTGTTGAACGGGCTCGTGGTGTGCTTGATCACGACGGGATCTTCAGGCTGCGGCGCGAGTTCTTCGACCACCTCCGCGTCGTGCGTGCCGGCGGTCAAGCGAGGACCCGCATCGGCGGCGCTGGCCGGCGCTCCGAAAGGCGGCCGTGGCGCGTCGCGGCGATCAGGTCGGCGGTTGACGACCACGTAGAC
>DAOUHZ010000110.1:0-23010 GCA_034428455.1 Dehalococcoidia bacterium | reverse complement strand
AAGGCCACCATGGAGCACTACGCTGCCACCGGTCAGGTCCTCGGCAAGGGCACCCACGACCTCGAAGGTTACAACATCGAGGGCAAGGGTTACTTCGGCCCCGGCGAACTGCCGGTCTTCGAGCCTGGCTTCTTCGACATGCCGCACGGCGACACCGGCGAATGGGCCTTCGATTCGTTGAAGGACGCCGCCCGCGCCAACGGCAACGAGATCACCGATGAGATGCTCAACGAGTTCCGGACCCAGGTGGTCCGCGGCCTCAACCAGAGCACCGACAACGTCGACATGATGTACGAGGAGGAAGACTACATCTAAACGGTGTAGCCAACCAAATCGGTCGGTTCTTCGGAACGGTCCAACTAGGGGGAGGGCGATTGCCCTCCCCTTATTGCAGTTAAAGTCATCTATCGAATTCGGGCTTGAGGACAATACGGGAAGCAGGGGACAGCATGTTGCGAGACGGATTGAAAACAATAGCGGTGATGTTTGCCGCAGCGGCGATGCTGGCAGCCGGAGTGGCATGCGCCACGCCCGCCGGACCGGGGGCTGCGGCAGATATCGGGAACAGCGAGAGCGTTGCTATTCACGGAACCCACTCCGAGAACACGTCAAACTCGGCTCAGGCCGACGACCGGCTGGGCAATATCAGAGATCACGGCCACGTGGTGTGCGGCACGACCAACGACGTGGCGGGATACGGCAGCCTGGACAACGCCGGCGCCAACGACGGGTTCGAGATTGACCTGTGCCGCGCGGTGGCCGTCGCCGTGTTCGGTGATCCCGGGGCGGTGGAGTTCCGAATCATTGGGTCGGCGGCAGAGCGCGGACCCTCGTTGGCATCCGGCGAAATCGACATCTTGGCCTGGGTGAATACCTGGAGCACCAGCCGCGACGCAACCTGGGGCGGCAACTTCGTGCATACCACCCTGTACGACGGACAGGGATTCGCGGTTCCGGCGGCGCTGGGCATTGAAAGCGCCTACGACCTGCGAGGCGCCTCCGTGTGCGTCGCTCAGGGCACCACCACCGAGCTCAACCTGGAGGACTTCAACCGCGAGTACCAACTCGGCATGAACGTGGTTACTTTCGAGACCTTTGAAGCCTCAATCGCGGCCTACGTCGCCGGTCAGTGCGACGCGTACACCACCGACCGCACATTCCTGTTGGGCGAGATAATCGCCGCCGGCGGAGCCCAGGATGAGCACGTCGTCCTACCGGAGACTATATCCGAAGAGCCGATAAGCCTGGCAGTGCCCCACGGCGACGACCAATGGTTCGACGTTGTCAAGTCCGTGATCGGCGTGCTGATCTATGCCGAGGCCTACGACATCCATTCTGGAAATGTGCCGTCTGCGAGCACAGGCAACACCTCGGTGGACCGGCTTTTCGGACTGGAGGGATCCTGGGGTCAGGAAAGCCTGGGGCTCACACAGACCGTGGCGCAGGATATCGTTAGGGAGATGGGGAATTACGGTGAGGTTTACGAACGGCATTTTGGATCCGGCGGGCTGGGCGTGCCGCGGCCGCCGGGCAGCCGGAATGCGCTGTGGGCGGATGCCCCATGCCAGAACTGCCCCAAGGGCGGCCAGATTTACGCTCCGCCTTTCCGATAGACCCTGGCGAGGCCCCCAAGTGGAAGAGGCGGCCTGTCAGCCGCCTCTTCTCGTAACCGCTCAGGTTGGTCCAAATGTCACAACTGCAGGGACCGGGGATCAACCTGCCGGCGGGGTGGGGCTCCGGCGCCGGCCGGCTGCTCTTCACGCAGGTTAGTGATCAGGTCCTCCAACGCGGTCTGATACTCGTCAGAGCCGTCTGCCTGGCCGGTGAGGTCGAAGAAGCGATATTCCTCTGTCATGAGGCGGGCGGCTCGGCTGCGGCCGCCGCCCATCACTCCGTCAGCGTCCACCAGGAACATGGTCCAGCTATCCGCACTCCGCTGTCTCTCCTGGGCTGCGGTAATATCGTTGCGCACGGTCTCGCTGTCCAGGCCCGCAGCCGTGCACACTACGATGAGCCGGTCGTAGTGACGAACCCAGCGCTCGATCTCCTCCTCACCGGAGGTGGCGCGGCGGTCCACCAGCGGATTGCCCCGAAAACCTTCGGCAAAGACCCAACTGCGCACACCCTGGGCGCGCAGGTTGGTTTCCAGTTGGCGGGCGAAGGGCACGTCACCGTCGGCGCAGGATATATGGACTTCCAGGGTGGTTACCGGAGCATCGGCAACGCTGTCCTGGAGCCCGGCCACGGCGATGGGCACTCCTGAGCCCAGTATGAATGATTGCGGCAGAGTGCCTCTGGAACGGAGTAGGGTGTCCAGGCCGATGGTGCTGGGCGCATCGTGGCGAACTTCTTCCAACCCCACGGCAGTATCCAGGGCGCAGTTCTGGAATACGGTGTAGCCGATGACGCAGTTGCTGAAGTCGGACTCACCAGTGACCACGTCGTTGAGCACTGCCTCGTAGAAGTCCGCCCCATTGAGGCTGCAGGACGACAGGTTGGTGCGAGACAGGTTGGCGCCGTTGAAGCTGGCGCCGGTGAGGTTCGCGCCGGTGAAGTTGGTGCGGTCCAAGTTGGCGCGGTCCAGATTCACGTTGGTCAGGTCCGCGCCGGTCAGGTTGGCCTCCGACAGGGTGGCACGGTCGAAGTTGGCGCCCGACAGGTTCGCATTGCGCAGGTCGGCGCCGCGCAGATTCGCGCCGGGGGCAATCGCCCGGCTAAGGTCGACCTCACGGAGATCCGCGCGGTAGAAGTGCGCGTCGTTCAGGTAGCTATTGGACAGGTCGGCGCGGCGGATCATCGCGCCCATGAAGTCGCCACCGCGCATGTCGGCGCCCCTCAAATTGACCATGGGGATCCGGGCATGGCTCATGTAGCAGGCGTTGAGATCCATGGTTTGGTTGGAGTGCTCTTCGCGCCAGGCGGTGACGGCGTCGCGCCCCTGCTTGACGATCTGCACCAGTGCGATGTCGGCCATTTTCACACGTCTCCGTGAAGGTTTCAGCGGCGATTTTAGCATAAAATTGCCCCGCATAAGGCCCCGGCTTGGGGCGCACAAGTGATGGAGAAGAGCGAAATGCGGGCCTTTTACGCGCTGGCTGTAGCGGCAACGGCAATCATCCTGGCGTCGGGATGCGCTTCCGGTGACCAGGCCGGGATTGCCAACAAGACCGAAACAGAGCACATGGTCGCCGAGGCGAAATTGACCGCCCACTACATTGCCGCCGCGCTGGAGGCAGGGAAATCTTCGGACGAAATCAACTCCACGCTGAGGGAAATCGCTGACACCAGTATCATCACTGAGTTCTGGATCAGCGACGAGACCGGACGGGTCCAGTTCACCAACGTGCCGGGGCTGGACTTCGCCTTCCCCACGGACCCGAACGCCGGCACCCAGGCGGCTCCCTTCGCGGACCTGCTGCTGGGCAACCAACAGGTGGTTACCCAGGCCATGCAGCCCCGAGAGGCCGACGCCAAGCCGTTCCAGTATGTCGGCGTGGCCGGAGTGGATAAGCCCCGTATCGTTCAGGTGGGAATCGCCGGCGCCGAGCAGTAGTCAGAAGCGCCGCGCCCGAATGTGACGGTAGCAGGTTAGAACTGAAAACAGTTTGCCGGGAACGTCGTTGACATTTATAATGCCGCCGATGGGATGAATTGTTAAATCTCATCTGATAACTGGATCGACATGCTGCTGACCATAGACATCGGCAACACGGCCGTCACCATTGGGGTGTTCCGAGAAGGGAGCGCCGCCGAGGGCAGCAACGGAGCCAATCCGGTGGACCGCTTGGTGACCACGCTGCGAGTGGCAACCGACTCCCGGCGACTGGCTGACGAATACGGGATCCTCCTCAAGAATCTGCTCGAGTTCCGGGGAATCACGACTGCGGACATCACCGCGGCGTGCATCTGCTCGGTGGTGCCGCCCCTGGCGGGCATGTTCGAGGACCTTTGCCGACGCTTCTTCGGGGTTGCCCCATTGCAGGTGACTTCCCAGATCGACCTGGGTATGCCGATCCTCTACGACAACCCTCGGGACGTTGGCGCGGACCGTATCGTGGACGCGGTGGCGGCAGTTGAGCTCTACGGCGCGCCGATGATCGTGGTAGATCTCGGCACCGCAACGGTGTTCGACGCCGTGTCCCGCGACCGAGAATACCTGGGCGGATCGATTGCGCCCGGGATCAACCTGTCCGCCGACGCGCTCTACTACAACACCTCCCAACTTCGGCGCGTGGAGTTGGTAGCGCCTGCCGAGGCCGTGGGCCGAAACACGACGACGGCGCTGCAATCCGGGATCGTCCTGGGGTACGCTGGTCTGGTGATCAGCATGGTGGAGCGTTTCAAGGCAGAAATCGGCCAGGACGCCAAGGTAGTCGGCACGGGGGGGTTGGTGACCGTGATCGCGGACCACGCGCCGGTGTTCGACGACATAAACCAGGAACTGACGCTGGTCGGGCTGGACATCATCTTCCGCAAAAACGAGACCGGTCTGCCCGGGTCCGGCGCGCCGGAAAAGCTGAGCAGGGTGAGCTGAGATGGATTCCGCGTTGGCCGGCAAGAACATCGTCCTGGGCGTGACCGGGAGCATCGCCTGTTACAAGGCGCTGGACCTGGCCAGCAAATTGGTGCAGGCTGGCGCCAACGTCAAAACCATCCTGAGCTACGGAGCGACCCAGTTTGTGACGCCGCTGGCCTTCCGGAGCCTGACCCACCGGGCCGTCGTCACCGACACCTTCGACGCCGATTCGGAGCACAGCGTGGAGCACGTCGCCCTGGCGAGATGGGCCGACATCGTGGTCATCGCGCCGGCGACGGTGCACTGCATCGCCAAGCTGGCCGGGGGCCTGGCTGACGACCCGCTGACGACGACGGTAGTAGCTACGGAAGCGCCGCTGCTGGTGGCGCCGGCAATGGACGCCAACATGTTCGACCATCCGGCGACGCGGGAGAACGTCGCGCGGCTGCGCGGCCGGGGCGTGTTCTTTGCCGGGCCGGCGCCGGGCCGCTTGGCCTCCGGTCTCATGGGCATGGGAAGGCTGGTGGAGCCGTCCGACCTGCTGGGCCACATCGCGGCGGCGCTGGGCAAGGATGGGGATTTCGCGGGTCGCAAGGTGGTGGTAAGCGCGGGAGGCACCCAGGAAGCCATCGATCCGGTGCGCGTAATCACGAACCACTCGTCGGGCCGCATGGGCTACGCGGTGGCCGAGGCGGCCCGGGACCGCGGCGCGGAGGTGGTGCTGGTGACGGCGCCCACGGCGTTGGGAGATCCGGCGCTGGTGCGCACGGTGCGGGTGAAATCGGCCCAGGATATGTGCGATGTCGTGCTTTCGGAGACCGAAACGGCGGACGCGCTGATCATGGCGGCGGCCGTTGCAGACTACCGGCCGGCGGTAATGGCTGAGCAAAAGATAAAGAAGACGGCCGCGGACGAGATGTCAATAGAACTGGAAAAGACCACCGACATACTGGCGACGGCGAGGGGAAATTTCGTGCGCGTTGGGTTCTCGGCCGAGAGCGAGAACCTGGAGGCGAACGCAGCGGACAAGGTGCGGCGCAAAGAGTTAGACCTGATAGTAGCCAACGATATTACGGAAGAAGGCAGCGGGTTTGGCGTGGACACTAACCGGGTGGTGCTGATTGACCGCGAGCTGGAGGTCGAAAGGCTGCCATTGCTCACCAAATACGAGGTGGGCCACAGGATACTGGACCGCGTTGCGACGCTGCTAAGACCGTGAATTTCGACTACAGCCTCGACAAGCTCCGCGGCGATATCTTCGGCGGCCTCACCTGCTCGGTGGTAGGCTTGCCGGTCGCCCTCGCATTCGGAGTTGCATCAGGTCTGGGTCCCACCGCCGGGATGTACGGCGCCATCGCCGTCGGGTTCTTCGCGGCGGTATTCGGCGGCACGAGATCCCAGATATCCGGCCCCACGGGTCCCATGTCCATCGCCATGGCGGTGATCGTAACGGCCCACGCCAACTCGCTGGCCGAAGCGTTCACGATAGTGATGCTGGCCGGGTTCATCCAGGCGGCGCTGGGACTGGCCCGTATCGGCCGATTCGTAGCATATACGCCCTACTCGGTGATTTCGGGATTCATGACCGGGATTGGCGTAATCATCATGATCGTGCAGATCGCGCCGTTCCTGGGGTCGCCGGTGGCTGTGGGAGGCGTGATCGGGGCGGTCAACTCCCTACAGGAAACGTTCACCAGCGTGAACTTCCACGCGCTGGCGGTTGCCGCCGTCACGCTGGTGGTGGGCATCCTCTGGCCCCGGCCCTTCCGCAAGTACCTGCCGGCGCCGCTGGCGGCCATGATCGTGGGCTGCGCGCTGGGAATCCTGTGGCTGAACGACCTGCCTATCATCGGGGAAGTACCGAAGGGGTTGCCAGAGTTGCAGATCCCCGAGTTCTCGGTGGGGTTCATCCTGGGGGCCCTGGAGCCGGCGCTGGTGCTGGCGCTGCTGGGGTCCATAGACAGCCTGCTCACCTCCCTGATCGCCGACTCGTTGACCCGGACCCGGCACAATCCCAACCGGGAACTGATCGGCCAGGGCATCGGGAACATGATCGCCGGGTTCATCGGCGGCCTGCCGGGGGCGGGAGCGACGCTGGGCACGGTGGTGAACATCCGGTCCGGCGGGAACACCCAGCTCTCGGGGGCGATCCGCGCGGGAGTGCTCCTGGCGCTGGTGCTGGGCCTGGGTAGGTACGTGGAGGCGATCCCCCACGCGGTGCTGGCCGGCATCCTGGTGAAGGTAGGCTGGGACATCATGGACTGGCGGTTCGTGACGCGGTTGCACCAGATGCCCCGCGAGCACCTGGTGGTCATGCTGATGACCTTCGTGTTGACCGTGTTCCTCGACCTGGTGACCGCCATCGCCATCGGATTGATCGCGGCGGGCATGGCCAGCGCCCGTCTCCTGGAGCGGCAGGAGCTGGACAGCGTGGTGTCCGTGCCGCTGCTGGACCAGAGCTTCCTGTCTCCGGAATTGGACGCCGACAAGGATGACGAGTTCTCCGCCCGGGTCGGTCTGGTTTCAATGCGCGGCCGGTTCTCGGTGGCTTCGTCAAGCAACCTGGTGAGCGCCATCGGCCAGGATATCCAGGAACACGAGGTAGTGATTTTCGACTTCACCGAGACCGCTTACATGGACGACAGCGCGGCCATGGTGGTGGAGCAGATGATCGACGTCGCAATGGACGAGGACACGGAACCCATCGTGATGGGGCTTTCCGGTCCGGTGGAGCGCAACCTGCGGGCGTTGAACACGCTGCACCGAGTGCCGGAAGACCGTTTTGTCAGCAACCGGGATGAGGCGCGGGAAGTCGCGGAGAGGATACTGAGAGCGTAATCGCGCAGACAAGGTTGGCTCGCCTCGCCGACCGGTACATGGAGGACGACAATGCGTATCGGAGTATTCGTTGGGGCTTCAACGGCCGACCTGATGAGCCTGGACGAGCTGATCGGCCGCATCAAGCAGGCCGAGGAGGATGGGTTCGACAGTTTCTGGGTGCCCCACATCTCGGCGCGGGGCTATGACGCGCTGACCGTGCTGGCCCTGGCGGGGTTGCAGACCAGCCGGATCGAGCTTGGCGTCGGCGTGGTGCCCACGTATCCGAGGCACCCGGTTGCTATGGCCCAACAGGCCCTGACCACGGCGGCAGCCACCAACGAGCGGTTCCTGCTGGGGATCGGGCCCTCCCATCGCCCGGGCATCGAGGGCAGTTTCGGGCTGTCATACGACCGGCCGGCGCTGCACGTGCGCGAATACCTGTCGGTGTTGCGCCCGCTGATGGAGGAAGGCCGGGTCCAGTTCTCCGGCGAGTTCTACAACGTGAACGCGGAGCTGGACGTGCTCAACCGTCCCAAGTGCCCGGTACTCATCTCGGCCCTGGCGCCGCAAATGCTGCGACTGGCCGGCGAACGGGCCGACGGGACGATCACCTGGATGGCCGGGCCGCGCACGATCCGGGAGCACATCACCCCGCGCATCAGCCAATCTGCCGAGGCCAGCGGCCGCGACGCGACTCGCGTCTGCGTAGGGCTGCCGACCACGGTGTGCGACGACGAAGCGGCGGGCCGGCGACAAGCAGCGGAAGCCTACGAGCGCTACGGCCAGCTGGTGAACTACCGCCGCGTCCTGGACATCGAGGGCGTCGAAGGCCCGTCGGAGGTCGCCGTCATCGGCAACGAGGACTCGCTGCGTCGCCAGTTGGAAGAATTCGCCGCCGGCGGCGCAACCGATTTCATGGCCAACATCTTCGCCGCCGGTGGCGACAGCGAGACAGGCCCGCGCACCTACACCGCGCTCAAGGAGCTGGTGGGGAAGGTCTGATCTATTCCGTTATCCTGGAAACGTTTCAACGTCGAATGTTGAAGCGTCCACTGTGCCCAATGGCGTGACCGTAGAACGGCGGCCGCCAGGGTTGACCCCAATCAGGTTGGCTATTTCGTCTTCGGTATACGCGCGCTGGAACCAATCTACCTTGATGGTGTGACGGTCGTGTCGGTTAGATTCTCGGTACTGGTATCCGCCCGCGACCCTGCCGATTGACCACTTGCGGTCTGGTCGGGACACGCCCGTAGCGGCTCCGGTAACGATGATGGAACCGAACGGCGTGCCGAAGAGTAGGCGCTTGAACTGACCCGCCACCTGCGCGCTTTGATCATACTGCCTCACGATCGAGACCACTTCATTCTCTGACTTCCCGGTCAAATCTTCGGTTACGCCGAAATCGATCCCGGCCATTCCCTGACGCAGGAATCCCCAATGGCGCACCGGGTCTTGAGACCAGACCAAAGTGACGTCAATTGCGCGATCGCACATAGTCCTTCCCTGATAAATAAAAAGCGGCACTAAGCAATCGGAAATTCGGTCAGCGGCGTTCGGTCCAGCCAAGGATGTAGTCGACCTGCGACAGTCTTTCGGGGGAAGACCGACTTCGGGATTTGGCACACTCGCGCCAGAGTTCGCCCAACTGTCGCAAGGCCGCCTCGCCGGGGTAGCCGTGCCTGGCAAGCCAGCAGCCGACGATAGTCCCCGTTCGCCCCACGCCACCCCAGCAATGAACGTAGACCGTCCGGCCGTCGGCGATGTGCTGATCGATGGCATCCAAGATTTCCGCTGTAAACTTGTGGGAATGTGGTGTGGACTGGTCAACGATGCCAAATCGCTGGTGGATCTGACCATCCAACCCTTGGCTGTACGGATCTAGCTCGCCTGCTTCGGTGAGATCGATGAAGGCAGAGACTCCGGCGCCAGTCAGCTTGGCTATCTTTTCAGTAGACGAAGCATCGTCAATATTTCTGGGGTATTCGCCGGCCAGCAGTTTCCCGGGAACCACCCAATAGCTGTTATCGATCGGTGGCTTTCCCATATAAAACCTCGCCGTTTCATCGGTTGGACTATCGACAAATTGGTGTGAGCGGCAAGCGCAGTGTGCCAATCAGCACCGGAACAATTGGCGAAATTAGTGCCCGACAACGGGAGCAGGCAGAGAAAAGTAGGGGCGAGTGATCGCTCGCCCCCTACATTATCGCACGGTTGGCGAGATATTAGCCCATCGCTTCCTTGAACCGCCGTATTGCCTCGATGTGCTGGTCCGGGCCCTTGAGGCCGGCGCGCATGGTATTCACGGAAAAGTGGGTCGCGCCGGCGTCGCTCCAGTCGGAGGCGAGCTTGTTCCAGTCGTCGGGGTTGTTGCTATCGGCCAGCGAGGCGCGGCCCTCGACGCCAATGGCGGACGGGTCCCGGCCGTAGCCGCGCGCCAGCTCGCGCATCTCCTCCAGCCGCTCCCGGCCGGCTCCGTCGGGCTGGAACTGTGGGAACCAGCCGTCGCCCATGCGGGCGATGCGTCTCACCACCTGCGGAGCGCCGCCGCCGAACCAGACGGGGATGGGCCGCTGCACCGGCAGGGGGTTGATGCCGGCGTGGGTGATCTTGTGGTAACGACCCTCGTAATTCACCACCTCCTGGGTCCAGAGCATGCGCATGACCTCGACCTGCTCGGCGGAACGGCGACCGCGGTTCTCCCAGTTCTCGCCCAGTGCCTCGAACTCGACCTCGTTCCAGCCCACGCCGATGCCCAACCGCAGCCGGCCGTTGGTGAGCACGTCTACCTCAGCCGTCTGCTTGGCGACCAGTGCCGTCTGCCGCTGCGGCAGGATGATAATGCCGGTGCAGAATTCGATCTTCTCGGTCAAAGCGGCGAGGTACCCGAACATCACGAAGGGTTCGTGGAACATGTCGTCCTTGTTGTAAGGACGGTTCCACTCGGCGCGCTGGGTATGGTCGGCACCCAGCACGTGGTCGAAGACGAGCAGGTGCTCGTATCCCAGGGCCTCGGCGGCTTGGGCAAAGTCCCTGACGGCGATGGGGTCGGCGCCGATTTCGGTCTGAGGAAAGATGGCTCCGAGTTGCATGATAATGGCTCCTATCTGTTGGCGGGGTGCAGATTGATTAGCGACCAGTCGTAAGCGAACACCTGCCGCTGCATATCGCTCATTTCCGCAATCGTCACTTGCGTTCCGGCGGGTGTCAACCCGACGCTGGGCAACAAGTATCCGTCGCTACATGAAAGGCGTCAATCCTGACGGCGTAAGCCGGTTGATTGGCACTTTGTGCGCTTGTGAATTGGCGCAAGGGCTGGCACAATCGCCTGACATATGCCAAAAATCCGTGAATTGGTTGCTGATTTGGTTCGGTCGGGGTTTGTTAACCGGGGAGGTCGGGGAAACCATCGGAACTTCGTACATCCCAACGTTGCAAGGCCTGTTACCATATCGGGCAATCTGGGCGATGACGCCAAAATCTACCAAGTTCGTGCCGTGAGAACCGCGATTGAGGAATCCAGGCAATGAAGGACAGCGCCCGTTACGTCAAGATCGTCGAGTGGTCCGAAGAGGACCAGTGTTACGTGGGGAGCGCGCCGGGTCTGATCTACGGGGGATGCCACGGCGCAGACGAACTTCGGGTATTCGAGGAACTTTGTCAGGTCGTCGATGATGCGATTGAGCTATATCGGTCAGATGGCAAACCACTGCCATCGCCTACGTCCGGGCGTGACCTGGTCAACAAGTTGGGGACCATAGTTTAGCCCGACCGCTGTATCGTAATCCACGCCTCTGGAGCTTTCCGGCGGCCGCAGTTACCGGCGCACCCTGTCGATGCCGCCGAATTTCAGGCGCAACATACCCTGGACATTCCCCTACGCGGATCGGATGATGCGGACGCGGCAGGCGGGGTCGACGTGGATGACCTGTAGTTGATGCTGCCACCGCGCCCGGCCAGAGCGCAGTAGGATTGCTCTCTACACCTGGCGCTGCTTCGGGTCGAGGCGGTCGCGCAGCCAGTCGCCCAACAGGTTCATGCTGAGCACCACCAGCATGATGGCCAGACCGGGGAACATCGCCACCCACCAACCCACCGGAGACGTGATCAGCACGCGGCCGTCGGCGACCATCAGGCCCCAGGCCGGCTGTGGCGGCGGAATGCCGGCGCCCAGGAAGCTGAGGGTGCTTTCCAGGATGATGACGAAGCCGACATTGAGCGTGGCCAGCACGATCACGCTGTTGAACACGTTGGGGAATACGTGCCGCAACATGATGCGCGGATGTGACGATCCCGACACCTGCGCCCGGGCGATGAAGTCCTGAACACGGACCGCCAGTGTCTCGCCACGTACCAGGCGTGCGTAGCGCGACCACATCAGCAGGACCAGCACGGTGATCACCGTTCCCATGCTGGCTCCGATGGCAGCCACCAGCACCAGCGCCAGCAGGATGATTGGGATCGATAAGGATATGTCGACCAGGCGCATGACCACGGCATCGACCATCCCACCGGTGTAGCCGGCGATGATCCCCATCGATGTGCCCACAACCCCCGCGATAAAAATGGCGATCACCGCGGTGACCACTGAGACGCGAGCCCCGTACATGATGCGGGTGAGAATGTCGCGCCCCACCCGGTCGGTGCCCAACAGGTGCTCGGTGGTGCCGCCCTCCATCCACACCGGAGGCAGCAACTTCTTGCTGAGACTGCCCAGCTTTGGGTCGTGGGGGGCGATGAAGTCCGCGAACGCGGCGGGAATCACCAACACGATGAGCAGGAGCAGAATGGGGAAGACCGGGTAGCGGCGGACCTCGGAGACGATGCGACCCACGCTAACGCCTCGGGCCTGTTCCGGCTCCGCAGCGGCCTCTTCGGCAATGGCAGAGGCGCGTGCTTGCTCGTCAGCAGCCATGGCAATCGCTCCTTGGATAGTGGACTGGTCGCGCTCGATTATGAGTAACGGATGCGCGGGTCAACGTACGCGTAGGCGATGTCAACCAGCAGGTTGGCGACGATGTAGACGAGACAGAAGGTGATCACGACGGCCTGCACCACCGGGAAATCCCGCGCCGCCGTTGCGTCCACGGCCAGCCGGCCCACGCCGGGCCAGGCGAAAACGAACTCAATGGAAACCGAACCCACCATCAGAGAACCAATGATGAGGGCGAAATAGGTGAACGGGGCAATCGCCGCGTTGCGCAGGCAATGTTTCCAGATGACCTTCCACTCCGACACTCCCTTGATGCGGGCCAGTTTCACGTACTCGGTATCGAGCACGTCAAGCATGGACGACCGCACCAGACGCATCAGCGCGGCCACCTGGAACCATCCGATGGCAATGGCCGGCAGTATGAAGGACAGCGCTCCGTGTTCTTTCCCGGATACCGGGAACCAGCCAAGTTGGACGGCAAAGATCCACATCATCATCAGGCCCAGCCAGAAGGCCGGCAGCGATTGGCCGAACAGGGCGATGGTCTTGCCAATATAGTCCAGCGGCGTGTCTTTCTTGACCGCCGATAAGACTCCGATCGGAATTGCCACCACCACTGCCACGATGACCGCCACGCCCGCGAGAGCGGCGGTGTTGGGCAGGCGCTCCAACACCAAGCTTATGGCGGTTCGGCCGCGGATGCGCAGGGACTCGCCAAAATCACCCTTGAGGGCATTGCCCAAAAAGGTGAAGTACTGCACGTGGATCGGCTTGTCCAACCCCCAGGCCGCGCGAACGCGGGCGGCATCCGCAGGAGTGGCTTCCAGGGGCAGCATTACGTCCAGCGGGTCTCCGGATATCCGGGCCAGGGTGAACACCACCACCGTCAGGACCAACAGGGCCAGTATGGATTGCCCGACTCTGAATATGATGTAGCGCTGCATGACAATCACCCATTATTGAGAAGACGCGGATACAGGGCGAATCTGCACCGGAGAGCGATCCCGCCGCCTTTTGGACCACCACAAACGGGGTCGCTCGCCGGTCAAATGGATACTCGTCCTACTGCGCTGGCGTGATGTACTCGGTATGGGTGAAGCTGGCGTTGATGTTACCGGGCCACACGTACTCACCAATCTCGCTCGGGTCGACTACCAACTGCGCCGGCAACCACACGATGGGGGCTTCGGAGTAGAGATCGAACTTGAGATCACCCAACTCCCGGAGAGCGTCTGACTTCACCACTGGATCCATGGACTGGGTGGCCTTGTTGTACAAGATGTCCGTCTTGGGGTCAACGGAGGTGCGCCAGAATCCCGTGGGGCCGCTGCGGTTGTACCCGTTGACCGTGATCTCGGCGGGGCGGTAAGTCCCCCGGGAAGCCGCGATGGTGCCGTGGGTCTTGCCGGGGCGGTAGTAGTCGGCGCGGTAGGTTGACCACTCGACGGCTTCCGACGTGACGTCGATACCCACGTTGGTGAGGTAGGTGTACGTCGCCTCGCCCATGGGGATCATCTCGGGTACGCCCGGGAGTTCGGTGAGCAGGAGCTTGAGCTTGTAGCCCTCGTACCCGGCTTCCTTCAGCAACTGGCGTGACCGTTCCGGGTCGAACCCGTACTTGTCGTCGAATTCTTCCAGCCAACGGGGGTTGTAGCCGGGCAGGGAGGGATGGTAACCCCACACGGTGTGGGGCTGGCCGATGCCGTCAAACAGCTGCTCGTTAATCTCCTGCCGGTTGATGGCGCGATTGATGGCCTCCCGCACCCGGACGTCCAAATGCGGCTCGTCGGCGTGATAGAAGCAGGGCGGCTCGTCCGATTCCTTCAAACACTCACTGCCGAACTCGGGGTTGTAGACACCGCCGATGATGAAAGTGACCTGGAGGGATGGCAGCTGGCTCTGCACAACCTGCAGCCCCGCGGCGACGGCTTCGGCGTGGAGCTCGCGGCTCACTTCGCCGATCTGCACCTGGCCCGTCTTGAGCTGGGCCAGGCGCGTGTTTTCTTCGGGGATCAGGACGAACTCCAGCTCTTCGAAAAAGGGCGACCGGCGGTAGTGGTCGGGGATGCGGGAGTACAGCAGGTTCACGTCCAGGGTGCGCTCTTCCAACTGCCACGGTCCCACTCCAGCCGGGTTGGAATCGTAGCCTTCCAGTCCCTCGGTCTCGAACTGGGCCTTGGAGTACATGAACAGGTTTCCCTGCTGGGCGGAGGCGAAGAAGTCGACGATGGAGTTGGGTACCTGGAGGTTGAACTGGACGGTGGTGTCATCCAGGGCCACCACATTGTCCTGCACGACATCGTAGGTATCACCGAACAATTCCCGGAAGGTGCCGGTATCGCTGGCGATGGCGTCCTCCTTAACGATCAGACCGGTGCTATGAGGCACGTCGTGGGCGCTGAACAGCCCGAAACCGCGCTGGAAAGGCACGTCGTCACGCAATTGGAACGTCCATTGGGTTCCGTCAGCGCTGGCTTCCCAGGAAAGGGCCAAGCCCGGTTGCAGGGATCCGTCGAATCGGTCGGTGTGCACCAGCGGATCCGTGAACGGACGCACCTGCATGTTGGCGGCGGTTGTGGTCCCCAGCCAGGAGCCGGCCAACTGCTGCACCGGCGGTATGGACGCGATCCGGAGCCGGCCGCCCACTTCGGTGATTGCTTGTGCCGCGGTGGGCGTGTTGGTGGGCCTGGGGGTGGCGGTTGCCACGATGGTCACCGCCGGCGTGGCCGGCAATGGAGAGGGTCTGATGGGCGCGGTGGTTGCGTCAGCGGCTCCCGGCTGCGATTGGGAAGCGGTTTCCGTAGCCGGCTGTTGGCCAGCGCCGCCGCAACCAATGATTGTCAATATACCAAGGCTCAGGACAACGGCAATCAGAACTGATAGTTTCGACATTGTCATTCCTCCATGTCGCGTAACGCGGCGAAATTCGGATCGATCATGTCAGATGGCCAGTAGTCGCTTCCATGATGTACGGTGGGATTTTCGCACGAATATCGTTAATAATACAGATTATAAAACGGATTACAACCATATTTTCAATGATATTGCAACGATATCCGCATATCCGATGCTGATGATAAGCGCCCGTTAGCAGGATTGCGTTGGACCTATCCTGCGTCTTTGTTGCGGCCCTTCCGCTCACGTCCACTGTCGAGGCGCAAGCAGGTGAAAGAGGACCGGGAAAAGCCTGGCCGTGACAGATACAGAGCTACCCAGGGCACAAAAGAAGGCGGCCCACCGTAGCGGGCCACCTGCGAAAAAGCTGGATGTGCCAGCCGGAAACGGGTCACACCTGCCGCTGCTTGGGATCAAGCCGGTCGCGCAGCCAGTCGCCCAGAAGGTTCATGCTGAGCACGACCAGCATGATGGCCAGGCCGGGCAGCAGGGAGACCCACCAGCCTTTTTCGGATGCCACCAGCTCGCGGCCGTCGGCCACCATGAGTCCCCACGCCGGATTGGGCCGGGGCACGCCGGCGCCCAGGAAACTCAGAGTGCTTTCGAGGATGATGACGAAGCCCACCTGCAAGGTTGCCAGCACCACCAGGCTGTTGAAGACGTTGGGCAGGATGTGCTTGAACATGATCCGCACATGACTGGATCCGGCAACCTGGGCGCGTGATATGAAATCCTGCACGCGCACCGCCAGCGTCTCACCTCGGGCCAGGCGGGCGTAGCGAGACCACAGGAGAACTACGATGACTCCGATTACCGTGCTAGTACGTGGACCGAGCGCCGCCACCAGCACCAGCCCCAGGAGGATGATCGGGATGGATAATGAGATATCCACCAGGCGCATGATGAGCGCGTCCACCCAACCACCCCAGTACCCGGCGGTGATGCCCAGGGCGGTGCCGATGATGCCGCTGACCACAATGGCGATCATGGCAATGACCACGGAGATGCGACTGCCGTAGAGGATGCGACTCAGAATGTCTCGACCGACCTTGTCGGTGCCGAAGATGTGCTCAGAGCTGCCGCCGTCCTGCCAGACCGGAGGCGCCAGACGATTGCCCAAGCTGCCCCGGGTGGGATCATGAGGGGCAATCTGGTTGGCGAAGATGGCCGGTATAACCAGGACCAACATCAGTATGGCCGTGGGCAACAGGGGAAGGCGTCGCGCTTCCGAGATGTACTGCCTCAGCCGAGACTGGCCGCTAGATGGCGCGTCAGCGGCGCTGTCATCGACAGCGGCTGGGATCGGAGGCGTGCGGTCTTCAGCGGCCATTTCGGATGAGTCTCCTGAGGTAGAACCGGATATTGAAGCGCAGGCGCGAGGTTGATTTCCTAACTGTAGCGGATGCGCGGGTCAACATAGGCGTAGGCGATGTCGACCAGGAGGTTCGCCGTGATGTAGACCAGGCAGAAGACTATAACCACCGCCTGGATGACGGGGAAATCGCGTGCGATGGTGCTGTCCACCGCCAGCAACCCGACCCCGGGCCACGCGAACACGAACTCGATGCTGACGCTGCCAACCATCAGGGATCCCAGGATCAGCGCGAAGTAGGTGAACGGCGCAATGGCGGCGTTGCGCAGGCAGTGCTTCCAAACGACCTTCCGCTCGGATACCCCCTTGATGCGGGCCAATTTGACGTACTCTGTGTCCAGCACGTCCAGCATCGACGACCGGACCAGGCGCATCAGGGCGGCGACCTGGAACCAGCCGATGGCGATGGCCGGCAGGATGAAAGACCGGATACCGGACTTTCCCGAGGTTGGCACCAATTCGAGATTGACGGCAAAGATCCACATCAGCACCAACCCCAACCAGAAGGCCGGCAGCGACTGCCCCGTGAGGGCCATCACCTTGCCCGCGTAGTCGAAGATCGTGTCCTTCTTGACGGCGGACAGCACGCCCACCGGCACTGCGATGACCGTGGCCACCAACAACGCCAGGCCGGCCAGTTGGGCTGTGGCCGGAAGCCGGTCGAACACCAAGTCGATCGCCTGCTGGTCACGGTGCTTGATGGATTCGCCAAAGTCACCTGTTAACGCGTTGCCCAGGAACTTGAAGTACTGCACGTAGATCGGCTGGTCCAGCCCCCAAGCGGCGCGGACGCGCTCGGCGTCTTCCACAGTGGCTTCCAAAGGAAGCAGCACGTCCAGCGGGTCGCCGGCAATCCGCGCCAGGCTAAACACGATCACGGTCAGCACCAGCAGGGCGAGGATGGACTGGACGATACGTATGAGGATATATCGTTGCACGATCAGTCGCCTTATCGGTGGTCAGGGGCGAATGATCATTCGCCCCTGCGGATGGACTGGACGCTGTCCTATCACTACTGCGCGGTAGTGATGTATTCCATGTGGGTGATGGCGGTGTTGATGTTGCCGGGCCAGATGAACTCGCCGACTTCCTCCGGATTGATGGCAATCTGGCTGGGGAGCCAGACGATGGGAACCTCGGCGTACTGATCGAACTTGATGTCACCGGCGGCGCGGAGGGCGTTGGCCTTCACGTCCGGGCTGACGGCGGTGATGGCCTCAACGTAGAGCTCGTCGAGCTTGGGGTCAGGAACGATGCGCTGGAACCCCTCGGGTCCGCTGCGGTTGTAGAAGCGCAGGGTCACCTCGGCCGGACGCATGGTGCCGCGAATCGGCGCAATCGTGCCGTGGGTTTTGCCGGGGCGGTAGAAGTCGGCGCGGAAACGGGCCCACTCCATCTCCTCGGCATGGACGTCGATACCGATGTCCGACAGGTAGGTGAAGGCGGCCTCCGCCATGGGGATCATTTCGGGCACGCCGGAGAGCTGGGTGATGATGAGTTTGAGCGGGTAGCCCTCATGACCGGATTCTTTGATCAACTCCCGGGCGCGGTCGGGGTCGAAGCTGTACTTTTCGTCAAATTCCCGCGACCAGCGGTCATTCCAACCGGGCAGGCTGGGGTGGAATCCCCACACTGGGTGGGGCGAACCGAACCCGCTGAACAGCGTTTCGTTGATTTCTTCCCGGTTGATGGCGCGATTGATCGCCTCCCGAACGCGAATGTCCAGGTGAGGATCGCTCGGGTCGTGGAAAGGACTCAGGGGCGAGAAGATGCCACCCATGACGAAGGCGACCTGGATGGAGGGCAGTTCGCTCTCCACGATGATCATGCCTCCCTCTTTGGCCTCGGGATGGAGGTCGCGGTTGACCTCGGCTATCTGAACCTGGGCGGTTAGCAGGTTGGCCAGGCGGGTGGCCGGCTCAGGGGTGTTGATCTGTTCCAGTTCGCTCCAGAAGGGAGTCTGGCGCCAATGGTCGTCGACGCGGGAATAGAGGATGTTGCCACCGACGCCGAGCTGACGGCTCTCGAACTGCCAGGGACCGTTTCCGGCCGGCTTGTCGATGTACCCCTGTTCGCCCTCGGCGTCCCACTGATCCTTGCTGTACATGAAGTAGTTGCCCTGCTGCGCCGAGACGACGAAGTCCATAGCAGCCTCGGGGCGGAGCAGGTTGAACTCGACGGTGTAGTCATCCACCACGCGAATGTTCTCGAACAGCTCGTCCGCCGTCTGGCCGAACAGGCCGCGGAACAGGCCGGTGTCGGTGGCGATGGCCTCTTCGCCGATGACCAGCGCTGCCGAGTGGGGAACATCATTGGCAGTGAACTCACCCCAATCGCCGTGGAAGGGAATGCCCTCGCGGAGGCGGAACACCCACTGGGTGCCATCGGCCTTGGAGATTTCCCACTCGGTGGCCAGACCGGGCTGCAGGGACCCGTCGAACCGGTCCGTGTGGACCAGCGGTTCGGCGAAGGGGCGAACCTGCGCGTTGGCGGAGGTGGTGGTGCCCAGCCAGCCGCGAACCAGTTCCTGCACCGGCGGGGTCACGGCAATCCGTAGACGTCCGCCCACAACTTCAGACTGCTGGGCAACCGAAGGCGTGTTGGTGGGGCGTGGCGTAGCGGTGGCTACGATGGTGGGAACGGCCGTGGCCGCAGCGGCGGGAGCCTGCTGCTGGGGCTGCGCGGCCGGCGCCGTGGTTGCGGCGGGAGCGGACCCACCGCCCGACTGCTGGGCGGCCGGCGCCGCTGTCGGCTGCGTGGCTGCCGGAGCGGCGGCAGGTTCCTCCGCAGCGCCTCCGCAGGCAATACCCACGACCAGGAGAAACGAAGCGGCGATGGTGAGCACAATCGTTGGTTTCAGCACGATAATTCCTCCCGACGAATGCCACGCGCCGTTTAGCGCATAAACTATTGCGGTATCCGGAAATATTTCGCGGCGAGATACCGGGCCGCATTATATGCGAAAGAATCCATAATTGCACTACTATCGCTGGTAATGACATCTGTAGTCGCATAATCTTGAGGATATGATAATTACCGAATGATAATATTACGTATTCCGTAATAAAGGATTTCGGAATATCACCTCGAATGTGGGACGGACAGGCTTAACCCAAAGCAATAGGGCGTGATCCGAATCGCGATCACGCCCAGAAAAGAGTCGTTTGGCGGGAAGTGACTACCCGCGTTCCAGGCGGGCCAAGCTCACCAGCAGGCGCTTCAAGCCGGCGCCGGGGAAATTGATGGTGGCCTGTTCGGTCTCGCCACTGCCCTCTACCTCCTGCACGACGCCCTCACCGAAGGTGGGATGGTGGACGATCTCGCCCACCGCCAGGGGAACCCGTTCGGGTTCCGGTTCGGATCGCGGGCGACGGCTTGACGTCCATTCGGTGAGACGTTCGTCGATGTTGCCGCGCAGCCGGCCCCGCGTGGCCTCGCCTCCGGTTCCGGATCCGTCGCCAAGCCGGGTGCGCGAGGCGCGGCGCTCCTGTGCGTAGGAACCGCCGATGACCACGTCGTCGTTGCGGGAGGAGCGAGACGAGTTCAACCCGTAGGTGTCAGCGCGAGACCCGGGTGGTCGGTCCAGCGCCGGGGAAGCCAGCACGTCGTCGGGCAGTTCTTCAAGGAAACGGGAGGGCAGTGAAACTCCGCCCGACGACGGATAGCGGCGTCGGAAGGCGCGAAGGAGATAGAGACGCTCCTTGGCTCGGGTCATGCCCACGTAGCAAAGGCGACGCTCTTCCTCGATCTCGGCCAGCGTGTCCATGGAGCGGCTGTGGGGCAGCAGGCCCTCCTCCATGCCGGCCATCATCACCACGGGAAATTCCAGCCCCTTAGCCTGGTGGAGCGTTATGAGAGTGAGGGCGTCGTCCGACTGCTCGTAAGAATCGACGTCGGAGACCAGCGATACCCGTTCCAGGAACGCGCTGAGGCCGTCGGCAGAGCCGTCTCCGGAGGGGCCATAATCTTCGGCGAGGCCGCGCAGCTCCAGGATGTTCTCCCAGCGTTCATCGCCGTCGTCCTGGGCGTTGACGTGCTTGGCCAAGCCGCTCATGTCCAGGGTGCGGTCCAGCAGGTCGGCCACGCCCAGTTCGCGCGACGCCTCGGTCAGCCGGTCCAGGGTGACGGATAGATCGGCCATGGAACGGGCGGCGCGGGCGGTGACGTCGATGGGACACGGCAGCTTCTCCGCTCGGGCGGCGGCGACCTCCCGAATGGCCTGGCGGCTGGTGATCCCCCGTTGGGCGGCAAAGGCGGTCAGCTGCTGGACGGACTTGGCGCCCAACCCCCGGGGCGGTTGGTTGATGACGCGCTGCAGGCTGACCTCGTCGTCGGGGTTGAATATAACGCGCAGGTAACAGACCGCGTCCTTGATCTCCTTGCGGTGGTAGAACCGCACCCCACCGACCAGCCGGTATGGCACGCCCTGGCGCATGCACTGGTCTTCGAAGGCCCGGCTCTGGGCGTTGATGCGGTACATGACCGCGCAGTCGCCGTTGCGGAACCGACCGGTGCGCGTGAGGCGGGACACCTCGTCCACGGCCCACAGGGCCTCGTCCTCTTCGCTGAAAGCTTCGTGCAGGGTGACCGGGTCGCCGGTGGGATTGCTGGTGTACAGCGGCCGGTCGATGCGCTCGGTGTTGGAGGCGATAACGCCGGCGGCGGCGTTCAGAATGTTCTTGGTGGAGCGGTAATTTTCGCCCAGGCTGATAACCGTGGCGCTGGGAAAATCGCTCTGGAAGCTGAGGATGTTGCCGATGTCGGCGTTTCGCCAGGCGTAGATGCTCTGGTCGGGGTCGCCAACGACACACAGGTTCCGGTGCTGCCCGGTCAGGAGTTGCGCCAGGCGATACTGGGCGACGTTGGTGTCCTGGAACTCGTCGATGAGGAGATAACGGTAGCGCCGGTGATACTGGTCCTGCACCTCTGGGGCCTGCTCGAGCAGATGCGTAGTGCGCACCAGCAGGTCATCGAAGTCCAGCGCGTTCTGGCGGGTCAACGCCTCCTCATAGTAGCGATAGACCCGAGCACAGGTGTCGATCCAGTGCGCGCCGTACTCGTCGTCGCTGTCGTAAGCGGTACTCGCCATGGCGTGGGAGTCCTGGAGCACGCTCTTCGCGGCCGAAATGCGGGACAGCAGCGCGCGCGGGTTGTAGCGCTTGGCGTCCACGTCGGCCAACTGCATGGCCGATTTCAGGGCGTCGATCTGGTCGTCCTGGTCGTAGATGGTGAAATTTCGGTCCAGTCCGACGCGCTCACCGTGGCGGCGCAGGATGCGCGCGCACACGGCGTGGAACGTTCCCATGGTCACGTCCTGGCTGCGGCTGAGGAGCAACCGGTCGAGGCGTTCACGCATCTCGCGGGCGGCCTTGTTGGTGAAGGTGACCGCGAGTATTTGCCAGGGGTTGACGCCGCACTCGCCGACCAGATATGCGATGCGGTGGGTAATTACCCTGGTCTTGCCGGAGCCGGGTCCGGCGACGATCAACAACGGGCCTTCCGTGGTGATGACGGCCTGCTGCTGCGGTTCGTTGAGGCCCTGGAGGATTGCGGGGGCGTCGCGGGTCGTTGGTTCAGGTTGAGTTATGCCAGCATCCAAATCGGCCAATTCGGGCGCGTCCCAATAGGGAGACGACGCCGGTTCCTCCCAGTAAGGCGACGACGCCGGCCCGTCTTTGCGGGCCGGCGCGGTTTCCTGGGAAGGGGTTTGCGGGAAGCGGGACTGGAGTGACATGGGCGATCAGTAGTGGCGCAGTTCGACGACGTTGTCGTCCGGATCGTAGATGTAGAGGGAGATGCCATCGCCGTGGGAGCCCCAGCGCTTGCCGGGTCCGGCCTGGATGTCGATGCCGGCGTCCTCGAAGCGGGCCTTCAGGGCATCCATATCGGTCTCGGCGATGACCATGCAGAAATGGTCCTGATTGCGAACGTCGTCGCGGCCGTTGGGGATCTCGTCGGACGCAAAGAAATCAATGATCGTGTCGGCGTTGATCCGGGCCGACGGGAAGCGCACTTCGCCGGCGCGCCACTGCTCGACGCGCTCGGCCTGGAGGCCCAGGACCTCGGTGTAGAAGCGCAGAGATTCTTCAACGTCCCTGGTGCGCAGGACGATGTGATCCATTTCGGTGATCTTGACCAGGGGCTGGGTGATGCGTTCGAACCTGGTTGCAGTTGCCATGTTGTGCCTCCTGAGGGGTGGTGGCGGTTTCACTGACGATGTGGCTGCATTATATGGGGCGCCCGGAAGAAAGTCATCCGAACGCATAACGATGAGAGCGCCAGAGGCCAAGGGCACAGAAAAAGTGATGTCTGATACAATAAAAATAACCGTCAACCAACGCTGCTTTTCGGGCTTAGCAGATCGCGCTTCAGCAAGTCCCAATCGATACGGAGAGGTGGCCGAGTGGTTGAAGGCGCCGGTCTCGAAAACCGGTATACCCCTCTGGGGTATCGCGGGTTCGAATCCCGCCCTCTCCG